>JBEPVR010000069.1:0-8740 GCA_041690915.1 Alphaproteobacteria bacterium | reverse complement strand
GCCAACGGTTCCCTGATAATTCCATTGATATGGGAACCGGATTCGATTGTTTGGATGAGCTTTCTCATACGATGAATCCTGCGTTGCCGGTTGAGGTGAGGACGAATCGTTTGCTCCTCAAATCCCTTATGGAAAAACATGGATTTGCAAACTATTGGCGCGAATGGTGGCACTTTGGCTTGGTCCACGAACCTTATCCAGAGAGGTACTTTAATTTTCCTGTGGCGTAAGAGACATGAGAGTCCTAATAATATAGCCTGGATATCAATAAGGTTATGTTGAAAAATGACTCGACATTTGTTTAAATCTATATTAAGAGAAAAAAAATTTCAAAAGGGGTTATTTTATTAACATGGATAAAGACCTTACGAATGAAGATCTAGCTCCTGTTACAGAAAAACAAAAAAATTGGACAGCTTTTAACTTTTTTACGCTGTGGGTGGGAATGTCGGTTCAAATTCCAACCTATATGATGGCTTCTTCTCTCATCGAGGGAGGGATGGATTGGCGTCAGGCCCTTTTTACTATTTTTTTGGGAAATCTCATCGTGCTTATTCCGATGATCCTTATTGGTCATGTGGGAGTGAAATATGGTATTCCTTACCCTGTTTTTGCACGAGCAAGTTTTGGTATTTGGGGTTCGAATATTCCAGCCTTATTAAGAGCTTTCGTAGCGTGTGGTTGGTTTGGTATTCAAACATGGATAGGGGGGACCGCCATCTATGCGCTTATGTTACACTTATGGCCAGAGGTCGGAACTTTTACAGGTGAAATACTGGGGGTTGGCGTTATTCCTTTTCTCTGTTTTATGATCTTTTGGTTTATGAACTTATTTTTTGTTTGGCGGGGAGTTAATTCTATTAAGTTGCTTGAAACTCTTTGCGCGCCCTTCTTAATTCTGGGAGGGATCGCTCTGCTTTATTGGGCTTATATGAATGCTGAAGATATGACCAAGGTTTTTCAAACAACTTCTCAATTTAAGACCTCTTCTGCATTTTATCAATTTTTCTTTCCCGCCTTAACAGGCATTATTGGATTTTGGGCGACTTTAAGTCTTAATATTCCCGACTTTACACGTTACGCGAAAAATCAACGTGCGCAGATTCTTGGTCAAACTCTTGGCTTGCCAAGTACAATGACTTTTTTTGCTTTTATTGGCGTCGCCGTAACCACTTCTACGCTTGCGATTTATGGAAAAGCGATTTGGGATCCCATCGAACTTATTCAAAAGTTTGACAACTCCTTTATTTTTATATGTTCTGTCATGATTATTTTAATGGCGACCCTTACAACGAATGTTGCCGCCAACGTGGTGAGCCCCGCTAACGATTTTTCTAATCTTGCTCCAAAGTATATAAATTTCAAAAGGGGAGGACTTATTACAGGGCTCCTTGGGATTGGGATGATGCCTTGGAAACTCCTTGCAGATCCCACCGGATACATTTTTACCTGGCTTATCGGATATTCGGCCTTGTTGGGTCCCATTGCAGGTATCCTTCTCGTTGACTATTTTGTGGTTCGTCGTACGGTCTTAAGTCGAGACGACCTCTATCAACGTGACGGAGAGTATAGTTATTCGCATGGCTATAATCCAAAAGCCATTATAGCTCTTATTCTAGGAATTCTGCCAAATATTCCTGGGTTTCTTGCTCAAATAAAGGCGTATAACCCAGGCCCTGTGTTCGAATTTTTTGTTCCTTTGTATCACTACGCTTGGTTTATAGGTCTCTTTATCTCAGGAATCAGCTATGGGTTGATGATGTTTTATGAAAAACGTTCAGCACAACCTCTGAAAGAAGAGCTGGCTTTTTCTAGGGGGTGATCTTTACGTAGAGATTTAGGAGCGTATGGGTAGAGAAAGGATAGTTTTTATTCGAATCAGCACAATAGTTAAATTTTTATTAAAATTTATGAAAATATTTTTCTTTTTCAATTTAAAAAAATCTGATATCTTCCAAGGACCTAATTGAAATAGGTTATCAAAAACAAGGGAGAATCAAATGAAACTAAAATTTTTAAGTCTATTTTTAGCCCTCGGAATGTTTGTTCTGGGGACAAATGTGAGTGCTCAAAGTCATGAAGGAGAAATGCAAGCGCCTGCAAGCGAGCATAGGGCTGAAGGAGCGTTACCACCAGCTGAGCCAGAAGGTACTCCTGCAGAAGAACAAGTAGTCCTTAAGGATACCGCCTCAAATCTGCTTTGTAAATTCCTACCAGCGAATCTTCAAGCATTGCCCACATGTGCTAAAGTATGTGCGAACGACTCAACTCCTACAGCACTTCAATATGGACAATGTGCTGTAGAAATTGCTGATGCAAGTACTACAACGTTCCCATGGATTCCAAAAGTAGAAGGTTCTATTGCAATGGCATGTAATGTTGGTTGTAATGCTAGCTTTCCTACATACACGTGTAAGAACCCCACCGTTTTGAAAGCTTGTGGATATATTTGTTGTAATATTCCTCCGGCTAAGAGCAAAGTTACAAATTGCTTAAAATCATATGGCCCTGCTGGTCAAAGCACGTGTGCTTATTATACAGAAACCCCTAGGCAATAAGAGCTTTTCTTATATAATTTTATTCATTATCTACGTAAACCCACCCTTCGGGGTGGGTTTTTTTATGGGTGGAGGCAACCCATTGAGGGGTTTTGAAAAATATGCTATAACCCTTTCATATTGAAATAAAACCAACCACACGAGGGGTTATGGATCAGGAAAATAAACATATAGATATAAAAAGTATAGGAACGGGACTGTTTCCGGGACTTCTCCCCGCAGGGACAAACCAGGCTGGCATTGGCAGCGAAGCAAAGCAATCCAGAAAATATTTTGGCCTCATATTCATCCTATCCACAACAGTATTTTTTACCTCTCCCTCTCTCTACGCTCAAGAAAACCCCGCTCAGGTCATTGAGTTGATCAACCGGGTGGAAGCAGTTGAATCTGAAAACCGCGAACTGCGGGGGCAGATTGAGGAAGCGCGCCATGAAATTTCTCAACTCACGCAACGGATGGAAACTCTGAGTACGGATGTGGATTATCGCCTCAGTAATCCTGATAGTAGCCCTTTATCAACATCGTCTTCGACGACTCCTCCGCCTAAAGAAGACATGGGGTCTAGCACGCTTTTGACAGTGACTGAAGAATATGAGAAGGCTCGTTCCCTCTTAGAACAAGGGGACTATGCAGCGGCTGAGCATGCCTTTTCTGCATTTGTGGCAGCCCATGGGAAGGATGATCTTGCTGGAGCGGCCCAATATTGGTTGGGGGTCACCTTTTTTGTGCGGGGCGAACATGAAAAAGCGGCCTCTACCTTTGCGAAAGGATATAAGACCTATCCTAAGTCCTCAAAGGCTCCGGATAATTTATTAAAGCTTGCAAAATCTTTAGCGGCTCTGGATCGTAAGGCGGATGCGTGCACGGCCTTGGATCAACTCACTTCCGAACACCCTAAATCCCATGTGGGTGAAGTTTCAAGTGAGCGGAAGAAGCTAGAGTGTAAGTAATTTATTCGGATACTGCTCTCTACTGCTCTAAGACTTCGGCGTTTCAGGTTCAATACGAATGGAAACATAACGCGGTTCACCCTCTCGATTGATCAGAAGAAGAATGGATTTTCTGTGTTCTTTTTCTGCTTTTTTTAGCACATCAACAACATTCTGAGGCGTTTTAACCTCATCTTGGCTGATTTCCATAATAATATCGCCAGGGCGGATGCCTTTTTCAGCCGCCGAGCTTTCAGGATTAACTTGGGCGACAAAAACGCCTTGAGTATCTTTTGGAATATCATGATGATGACGAACTTCTTCCGAAAGGTCGACAAGAGATTGCAGCGTCATACCATGAATTTCGACTCCCTTCGCGAGTTCTTTTCCGCCTTCAGGAGAGGGAATGACGCCCGCCTCTTCAGCTTCTTCATATTCGCCGACTTGAACAGGGACAACAAGAATTTTGCCCTTCCGCCAGAGGGTAACGGGAACTTGCGTGCCGACAGCAATGTCGCCCACAACTCTTGGTAAACTACGTTCGTCTTTGATTTCCACATTACCAACTTTTAGAATGAGATCACCCGTTTGGAGCTTAGCTTTAGCGGCAGGCCCATCTTTCACCACACTGCCAATGAGAGCCCCCTTAAGGTCCTTAAGGCCTAAACCTTCTGCGATATCTTCCGTGACGGGTTGAATACGCACGCCAAGCCAACCGCGTTTAGTACGCCCGTATTGACGGATTTGATTCACAACTTTTTGGACAATTTCAGACGGAATCGCAAATCCTATTCCCACGCTCGCACCTGTGGGTGTAAAAATGGCGGTGTTTACCCCAACCACTTTTCCTGCCATGTCAAACATGGGGCCGCCTGAATTACCTAAGTTGATGGAAGCATCAGTTTGGATATAACCATCAATAAAATCACCAGAACGACTCCGTTCGCCAATATCACGCGCAAGATGAGAGACAATTCCCGTGGTGACCGTACCCCCGAGACCAAAGGGGTTTCCAATAGCAACGATCCGATCTCCCGTACGCAGTTTCGTTGAATCTCCCCACTGAACGAAGGGAAGTTTTTTATCAGCTTTAATTTTTAAAAGGGCAATATCTGTGCGGCGATCGCGTCCAACAAGAGTTGCTTTAAGTTCCGTATTATCATTTAAAGTCACTGTAATTTGATCGGCATCTGAGACGACATGATAGTTTGTGACAATGTACCCTTCTGCGTCAATGATGAACCCCGATCCTAATGATGTCGTATTTCGAGGACCTTCCGGCTTCATTCGATCCAAAAACTCTTTAAAAAAATCCTCAAGAGGAGATTCTTTTGGGAGGGGAATTTCCAAAGGAGATTGACCAGGTTCTCCCCGTCCACGAACGAGAGTGGTGGTAGAAATATTGACAACGGCTGGTAGAAGAGGCTCAACTAAATCGGCAAAACTATAGGGCATTGTTACAGGGACTTCTGCAAACGTCATGGGATTTAAAATCAGAGACACCAACAAAGTGAGAGCTACACTCACTTTGGAGAGAACTCTTGGATTTCTGGATCGCCCCGGCTCCTTCGGAGCTTCGCGATCGCGGAAGGGGGGCGTCATCGTACGGAGTGAAGCAACAAAGCAATCCAGGCAGAAAAACATCCAGGATATTTTTTTATAACATACTCTTAGAAACATTTCAGGGTCACTCCTTACCGATTTAAATATTTAAAAAAGTCATTTTTAGGGGATAGAATAAAGGTTGTTGTTTCACTATTCAAGGCAGCGACATAGGCTCTTAATGAGCGATAAAAATCATAAAACGTGATGTCTTTACCATAAATAGAGGCAGCTTTTTCAGTAACATAAGCGTCCCCTTGTCCTCGAATAATTTCGGATTTCTTGGTAGCTTCTGCGAGGATAATCGTTCGCTCTTTATCCGAGGTTGCTTTTATTTCTTGGGCGGCTTCATCACCGCGGGAGCGAAACTCCTGCGCTTCTTGCTTACGCTCACTGATCATTCGATTAAAAATGGCTTCACTGTTTTCGGGAGGTAAATCCGTCCCTCGCAACTGCAAATCGACAACTTGTATGCCAAAGGCCTTCGCGGCTGTATTCATATAGTCTCGAATGGTTTTTGAAATTTCTGTTCTTTTAGGAGAGAGGACATCTGTTAACTTGACTTGTCCTAATACGCTAAGAGCGATGGATTGGTTTAAAATACGCAAGCGTTGCTCAGCCCCTTCTTCATTCATAACCGTTCGATAGAAAAGGGCAGGGTCCACAATGCGGTAACGAGCAAAGGTATCTACCAAAAGCCTTTTTTGATCGGCGAGGGTTGCAGGAATTGCTGAGAGGTCAAAATCTAAGATACGGTTATCATAATTTCTAACATTTTGTAAAAAAGGAATTTTTACATAAAGTCCGGGTTCTTTTATGACCTTTATCAACTTACCAAATTCTAGCACAAGAGTTTGCTGAGTTTGTTGGACGACAAAAAGGGATCCCAAAAGAATGCCGCAAATGACAAGAAAGGGGATGATAAAAATGATAAGTGATTTCGGATTCATTGAGTAACCTCCTCAGGCTTAACTGACTTGCGCTTAAGTTCAGGGAGAGGGAGATAAGGAAGAGCTCCTTGTCCCCCTTCCATAATAAGCTTTTGCGTGTTTTCAAGAATGGTTTGCATCGTATCTAAATAAAGTCGCTTCTGGGTTACGTCTGGTGCTTTGAGGTATTGATCAAGCACTAATTGAAAGCGGGACGTTTCTCCCTCAATATCCGCCATGACTTTAGCTTTATAAGCTTCTGCATCCTGGACGATTTTTTTTGCTTGTCCGCGAGCGACAGGGACGATCGAATTTCGATAGTATTCTGCTTCATTGCGCTTACGCTCTAAGTCAGCTTTTGCACGCTGAACATCCAAATAAGCATCATTAACTTTGGCTGTAGGGGGCGTTACTTTTAAAAGCTCAACTTGAGAAATTTCAATACCAAGCCCGTACTCATCTACAAGTTTTTGCAACATCTCTCGAAGCTTAATATTAATTTTGCTTCGCCCTTCGGAAAGAATTTGAGCAATAGGTGTTTGGGCAATCACGGAGCGCACAATGCTATCAGCCGCTGCGCGGATCGTAGATTCAGGAGATTTAACGTTGAACAAAAAATCACTCAAATTTTTGATCCGCCAGTTTACAGCAAACTGAACGTCAGCAATGTTTTCATCGCCGGTCAACATTAACGCTCCTTCACCACTCAGATTACCCGTAGCGGGTTGGTTACTGTTCGTATTTGTGAGAATATTAATCGCCGTTACATTGCGAATAAGAGCTGTTTCGATGGGAGCCGGAAGATGATAATTTAATCCAGGATCGGCTATGCGAACCCATTTCCCAAAACGGAGGATGGCGGCTTGTTCATCTTGTTGGACAGTATAAATACCGGTGAGAAGCCATAAAAAAAAGATACCCCCCGCAATATACCATAAGGTGCGGCCATTTCCTTTTCCCCCATTGGGAAAGAATTTTTTAAATTTATCCTGGCTTTTTTTGAAAAGCTCCTCAATGTCAGAGCCTCCGCCTTCTCTTGGCTTCGGTCTTTTCGTCCAGGAATTGCTGTCTCCGTGACCCCATGGACCATCATCATCGTCTTTTAAACTCATTCCTCACGGCTCCTTTTCATTCTTTGAGATATTGAGTATAAATGATTTGACTCTTTTAGGCAATTAGGATGGTCTTATGTCACTTGAATCTCAAATTATCGGTGTGCTTAAAACACTTATTGATCCTTTATCTCGAACAGATGTTGTGACGGCGGGTATTTTTCAAGGCTTAAACGTTAATTCTTCGGGTAAAATTTCCTTTTGTTTAGAAATAAATTCAGAATATATGAACGAAGGAATAAAACTTAAAGAAAAAGCAATTTCTCTTGTAGAAACAATTCCTGGGGTGACGCATGTTCAAGTTGCTCTTACAGCTCAACGCAAAGCTAAAGCTCACAATCCATCTGCGAAAGAGATTCCAGGAGTTAAGCATATCATTGTCGTGGGGTCCGGAAAGGGAGGAGTTGGGAAGTCTACAACGGCTGTTAATTTAGCCTGCGCTCTTCAGTTAATGGATTTAAAAGTTGGAATTTTAGATGGGGATATTTATGGCCCGTCCCTTCCCCGGCTTCTCGGGATCAACCAAAAGCCCACATCTGATGATGGAAAGATGATCAACCCTCTCGAAGTTTATGGCTTAAAATGCATGTCCATGGGGTTTATGATAGATGAAAGAATGCCAACGATTTGGCGGGGGCCGATGGTGCAAAAAGCTCTTCATCAAATGCTTCGTCAGGTCCAGTGGGGGGATCTAGACGTTCTTGTCATTGACTTGCCACCTGGGACGGGAGATATCCACCTTACCCTTGCTCAAACGACTTTATTATCAGGAGCTATTATTGTTTCAACTCCTCAAGATCTTGCTCTCATTGATGCCCGAAAGGGACTTGAAATGTTCTTAAAGGTAAACGTCCCTATTTTAGGGCTTGTGGAAAATATGAGTTATTTTATGTGCCCTCATTGTCAAGGAAGATCAGAGATATTTGAACATGGTGGCGTTCATAAAGAGGCCCAAGTTTTGGGAGTTCCCCTTTTAGCCGAGATCCCGCTTCATATGGCTATCGGAGAGGCTTCAGAAAAAGGAATGCCTCTTGTTTTTTCAAATCCTACGTCTCCTGAAGGTTTAATCTATCAAAACTTTGCACAAAAAATCTGGCAAGGTTTAAAAGTAAGTTAAGAAAACTTCTTTTCCAAAGCATTAAGAAATGTCGCTCCCCTATTTTTTTATGAGACATCTAACGGAGAGTATTTACCCAAAGATAGATAAGAGGGATAAGAAAGCATTAACTGATAAGGAGGGGCTTTTATGTTGGGGTGTAAGAACTGCCAAGACAGGCGGGTAGTTAAGAATGGTATTGTCAGACACCAACAGCGTTACAAGTGTAAGTCCTGTGGCTATAATTTTGTGCTAGGGGACAAACGCATCAAGCTGGATACGGCTGTAAAACGAGATTTTGCTGTTATTTTATAGGCTCTGGGAAAATCAATTTTGTGCTTTTTTGCAAATTCAATACAATGTTTTCCTCCATACACCTCTCCTTATAGTGCTGAGGAACCTTAAGATAGATTCCTCAGCCATATCCTCATCTCTTCGACAGAACTCTACCTGGATGACCCACCGTAAGGGAAGTAATACTGAGGAAATAACTTGTACACCCTTGAAATAATCC
>JBEPVR010000068.1:0-8826 GCA_041690915.1 Alphaproteobacteria bacterium | reverse complement strand
CCCTATGTGGCGCGTGTTTTTCAAGATCCTCTGGCGGGGACATGTGCAAATCTTACTATTGAGGAAAATATGGCGCTGGCTCTGGGACGGGGGGGCAAGAGGACATTGAAGCTAGCTCTTAATAAAGAGCACCGCGAAAAATTCCGCTCCCAACTCAGTCGTTTAAAGCTGGGTCTGGAAAACCGCCTTCAAGATCCCATTGGTCTCCTTTCAGGAGGCCAAAGGCAAGCCGTAAGTCTTATCATGGCAGTTCTAGAGCCGATGAAGATTATCGCCCTTGATGAACATACAGCCGCTCTGGATCCCAAAACGGCAGCTTTTATTTTAGACCTGACGCGAGAAATTGTGGAAGAAAATCATCTCACAGCTTTGATGGTGACCCATAGTATGCATCAAGCTCTTGAGCTTGGAAATCGTACGGTCATGCTTTATGAAGGACGCGTTGTTTTTGATGTGCAAGATGAAGCTCGTAAAGGTCTTACTGTTGCTGATCTTCTTGAGCTTTTTCATAAAGTGAGCGGTCTTGAGATTGATGATGATAGTATGTTGTTAAGTTAGTCATGACTTACGTCGTCACCGAAGCGTGCATCAAATGCAAATATACGGATTGTGTTGAAGTTTGCCCTGTTGATTGTTTTTACGAAGGGGAAAACATGCTTGTCATTAATCCGGAAGAATGCATTGATTGCGGCGTGTGCATCCCCGAATGTCCCATAGATGCCATTCATCCTGATACAGATTCGGGCATGGAAGAGTGGGTTGAACTTAATGCTCAGTATGCAAAAATATGGCCCAATATTACCCGTAAGAAAGCGCCACTGGAAGATGCTGACACTTGGGCCAGCGTTCCTCACAAGTATCCCCATCAATTTAGCTCTGAGAAGGGGAAGGATTAGGGGTATAAATCTTGAACACCCCCTCAACCTCTGTCAGATAGGATCTTGGAAACAGAATGCGAGCTTTGAGCATACGCTCCACTAGATCAAGAAATAGACTCTCTCAAATAGCTTCTGACATTGCGATCCAGTTCTTCATCCAGGTTATTCATAATTTTTTCCATCATCACAATCCAAACTTTACGTCTTTGGCCAAGGGTAAAGTTTTCCCCAATGGTGCGAGACCCTTGAGCGCGGGCATAAGCAAAATTTTTCGCATTTCCAGCGTCATCAAAGATTTCAATTTTCACAGACATCTTGGCGTCATATTGCTCCGACTGATCGACTGTGAACATGCCTTTAAAACCAGGGGTTCTTTTAAGAGGTTTTTCGATGACAGAGGCTTCCTCAATGGTAACCACAGCATATCCTGTTTTCCCAACGGGTAAAAGACGATCTTGAACCCATTGCTGTATCATGGCTACTGGAGGCAAGGGTAAGTCATTCTCGACATGAGGAGGCGTTGAAGACGATTTGTACTGCTTCACAACTTCAACACGAGCAACATTAAGATGGATGGGTTTGGTAGCAAGATAAGCTAATCCCACCGGCTCAGGGAGTTGAGCAGAGGGCGAGCACGCGGACAAAAAAAGCGTAATAATAAAAACAAGAGGGAAGGGGCGCATCGTCATATCTCCTTAATGAACCGTCATAAGATCCTTACGTTTAAATTTATAATGATGATTACAGAATTCACAAGTCATTTTCAATTGTCCCTTTTCAAGAAGGCTCTCAATTTCATCAGGTGTAAGTGTCGTTAAAAAGTCTTTGATTCTCTCTTCTGAACATCGACATTGGGCTTTGAGGGGTATGGGATCAAAAACGGTGACATCTCCTTCATGGAAAAGTCGAGTCAATAGCGTTTCGTAAGGAGTTGAAAAATCTAGAAATTCCTGAGGGGTAAGAGTATTTAAGAGAGCTTCTACGTGTGTCCAAGTGTCTTCATTCATTTTATGTTCGGGCATTTGTTGAAGGAGAAGAGCTCCACTTTTCCAAATTCCTTCCTCAGTTTTCTCTGAAACAATAAATAATCGTGTCTCCAATTGTTCGGATTGATCAAAATAATGTTGCAGTGCGTGAGAAAGAGTTTCGTGATTTAAAGAAACGATCCCTTGATAACGATCAATTTTAAGTCCTTGATCAACGGTAAAAGCTAAGTAACCGTGTCCTATAAGCTCTCGAAAGGTACTTTCTTGTTTTATTTCTTGAGATTGAAACTGTGCATAGCCACGCATATCGCCCGTAGAAGTAATATCCATAACAGCTAGGTTTATAGGACCGTTAGTCTTGGTTTGGAGTATAAAAATACCCTCATATTTCAAAAGACCAGCAAGAGTTGCACCCGCTGCTAATAACTCTGCTAACACTTTTTCTACAGGAAAGGGGTAATCATGTTGACTTAAAACCGTGGTGCTGACGTCTTTTAATCGCACGAGGCGCCCTCTTAGAGAAAAAAGAGGAAGTATAAAAGGAATTGAAATATCTGTATGGGGAGGGTGGGACATTAAAAATTCTTACTTTCAATTTCTCTTAGGCTTAACATCATAGAATGGAGGGCTCTCAACGTCAAATAAATCCAAACTTTTTAAAAAAATTAACTCTTTTTTAATAATTTAAGGCTCATAATACAATAACTAAACAAGTGAAGCTCTACAAACCTTGCGTCCATGGATTTTATGCGCCTATAAAAGGTATCTCTCAATAAGAACAAAAAAAATTTTAACCACTTATAGTGGAGAATATTATGGTTCTTTTAAAGGATTTCTTAAAGAAGGATGAGGGAGTTACGTCCATTGAATATGGCATTATTGCAATTCTGATTGCTGTTGTTATTGTTTCAGCCGTTACAGCTGTTGGAACAACGTTGCTGACTATGTACAATAAAATAGCTGCTTCTATTTAAAATAATGGCTTCTATTTTTTAATCATCCTTCCTCAAAATTTTGAGGTTTTATCTAAATCAAATAAAAATAGAAATTTAACAAAAAATTAACCATTTATTAATAATATATGGCGCATAATACATTAACTAGATAAACGAAATATATTCTAGATAACAAAGAAGAATAATTTCCATTATTTTTAAGGAGGGTGCCATGACTTTTTTAAAGAATTTCTTAAGGCAGGATGAAGGGGTTACAGCCATTGAATATGGTATGATCGCAGCTCTTATCGCTGTCATTATTATAGCCGCGGTTACAGCCGTTGGAACGACATTGTTAGCTATTTTCAACAAGATCGCTGCTTCTATTTAATAAAAAGAGTTCTAAAGAATAAAAACTAAGGAAAGAGAGAGTGAAAACAACACCTCTCTTTTTAATTTTGTCTAGAGAGAAATAAAAAACAACTCGTGCTAAGCTTCTTGTTTTGGTATTCTCACTAAAAAAATCAAGGGGAAGCAGGCTTGAACTACGCAAAAATCCAATGGACAATCATTTTTTTTGTTTTTTTGGTTGACATTATTTGGATAAAATTTTCTTCCTTTACTTTTTATTATAACATAAGTGATTTATTTGTTTATATTTTTATTGTTCTTACTTTTTACATACCCTATCTTTTTTATAAAAAATTTCGCCCTGATCCTAAGATGCTGCTGGTCTTGCAATCGGGTTGCTGGATTCTAAGTTTTACAGGTGCTGCAGTGGTGCTATCTTATCTTGCTTATACGATTAAGAGGCCCTTAATAACTCAATCTTTAGCTAACATAGACCATCACCTCGGCATTTCTCCTCTCGCTATCGTCATGTGGTTTAGGGATCATAGCTGGTTGAATATCTTATCCATTATTATTTACTGTAGCTTTTTGTACCAAAAGCCATTTATTTTATTGTATTTTAGCTTTAAAGAAGATCTGAAACATCTGCAAAGTTTTATCATGCAGTATATGATTACGGTGTTGATAGTTATTTGGATAGGTGCTTATTTTCCCGCAGAAGGAACGTATGCTTGGTACAACTTTACTCCGTACCCTAGTCAAGCTGGTGATCTTCAACGTTTGTATGAGCTTCGGCAAAACATTGTGAATTTAAAAGGATTGAATGGAATTATAGAGTTTCCTTCGTTACATTCGGCCTTGGCAGCGATATATATTTATACTTTTCGCGATGAACGTAGAATCCTTTTTATTCCTATTTTGATATTAAATTTTTTATTGTTTTTTTCATGTGTGTCTACGGGGGGACACTTTTTTATTGATGTTGTGGCAGGGATTTTCGTAGCTGTAGTTGTTATAGGAGGGGAGCAACTTATTTTCAACAATATCAGACACATTAACAAAAAATAAATACTGATTTGATATCTTATTAAAATCAAAAAAGAGGGGGCTTCTTGACTTATACAAAAATTCAGTGGGGGCTCCTATTTTTTTTTCTAGTTATTGAAGTCATTTGGATACATTTTTCTTCTTTTTCATTTTATTACAGCAAAAAAGAATTTATTTTTGTTGCGGGTTCTTTTTTATTGCTTAGTTTTCTTTATATTTTTTATCGAAAAATTCGCCCTGACCCTATAATAATAACTCTTTCACAATCAGCCACGCTTTTATTGGCATATGGCCTTTTAATGTTAGGTTTGTCCTATTTAGGAGCGACTACAAACCGACCCTTTGTAGACTCTACGTTAGACTTAGTAGATCGTTTTTTTGGAATTTATTCCCCCTCTCTTGTCTTTTGGTTTAATAACCATTGGGGATGGGAAACTGTTTTTTGGTTCATCTATAATACTTACGTTTTTCAATTTTTATTTATTATATTTTATTTTAGTTTTCGTAGGGAAACAATTCCACTCCAAAGATTTTTAATGCAGTTTATGATCGTGACTCCCCTTTCTATTTTGGTGGGTACTTTTTATCCTGCAGCTGGCCCCTATGCTTGGTATGGTTACACTCCTAGTGAGGAGCTTTCCAGTGCTCTTCAACATTTACTTCAACTCCGTCAACAAGTTGTGGATATAACTACTGTAGATGGAATTCTTACTTTACCTTCTTTTCATAGTGTTATGGCGCTAGTCTTTACGTATACATTTCGAAATGAAAGAAAGATTATATTTATTCCTATAGCCGTTTTAAATGTATTGATGATTTTTTCATGTATCCCCATTGGGGGACATTATTTCGCAGATCTTTTGGCTGCCATTCCTCTCTTTTTATTAACCGTTGGAATCGAATCTTCTATTTTTAGGGGCGTAAAAAGAATTCTTCATTAAAATACCTCAATTTTTATATTTATTGTTAATTTTAAGAATCAAGTATTTCCAAAGCTTAAAATCCTTTTTTTAAAAAAATTGATAAAAGTTTACTAATTTTTAAGAAGATTCCGATTTAATGAAGGATAGGAAAGGGGCAATTGTCCCGCGACAATAATAAAGTAAGAAGGAGATTTGTTACTATGGCAAGTGCACAACATAAACTTGATCGCATCCGTCCTCCACGCGTTCAAATTACGTATGACGTGGAAATTGGGGGAGCTATACAGGAGTATGAACTCCCTTTTGTGATGGGAATTTTAGCTGATCTTGCAGGCGTACCAGCAACGCCTCTCCCGACTTTAAAAGAGAGGAAGTTCATTGATATTGATCGTGACAATTTTAATGACGTGATGGCCTCCTTAAATGCTCAGCTTCCCGTAAGAGTGCAAAATGTTTTAGGAGGGGATGCACCCGACCTAAATATCCTTCTTTCATTTAGATCGATGGATGATTTTAATCCACTCAATATTGTTGGTCAAATTGGCCCGTTATCAGATCTTTATAAAAGACGGGTTGTGTTAACAGACCTCTTATCCAAATTAGATGGAAATGATGCTTTAGATGCTGAACTGAGAAATATCATTGAGAATCCTGATGCTTTGGCTCAGCTACAAAAAGAACTTAAATCAAATAAATAACTTTTAAGACGCTTGAGATGAGGGAGTTAAATATATGGCAGACGATACAAAAAAACCACCAGAAAATACTGGCAAAGTTAAGGTAGAAACCTCAGCGGGAGGGGCTGTCCCAGTCGCCGGAGGAGCTGGAAATGGTGGAGGAACGGGAGACGGCAAAGGGAGCCTCCTCACTACCATCATTCAAAATGGAAAGCTCGCTCGCGATCCTTCACAGATTGATAACGCTAAGCAGATGCTAGCTGAATTTGCAAATCAAGTTGCAGCAGCTCCAAAAGGAAGCATCGGAAATGATGTCTATTCTTTTATTATTAGCGGCATCAGTAAGTTCGACAGAACAATTTCTTCCCAACTCGACGAGGTTCTTCATGATCCCGCTTTTCAGAAGCTCGAAGGGTCGTGGAGAGGTCTTCATAAGCTTGTTCACTCTACTGAAACTAGTGAAACTCTTAAACTCAAGTTGTGGATTATTACAAAGCAAGAACTCTTTGATGATTTGGAGCGTGCTGTTGAGTTTGATCAAAGCCAGCTCTTTAAAAAAGTGTATGAAGAACAGTATGGTACATTTGGAGGAATACCATTTTCCTGCCTTGTGGGTGACTTTGAATTTGGACGAGATGCTGTTGATATGGAGCTTGCTACATTAATTTCGAATACAGCGGCTTGTGCTCATACGCCTTTCATTACGGCTGCAGCTGCGGCATTGTTCAATTTTGATAGCTTTGCAGAGATAAGTGGGCCGCGGGATCTTTCCAAACTCTTTGAGGGCACTGATGCCATCAAATGGAGAAGCTTCCGTGACACAGAAGATTCTCGTTATTTCGTCCTCACCCTTCCTCATGTGTTGATGCGTTTACCTTATGGTCAAGCGACCAGCCCTGTAGAAGGCTTTGATTATGAGGAAGCAGTGGATGGAACAGATAACTCCAAGTTTTGTTGGGGGAGTTCGGCTTATGCAATGGCTCAAAACATTACAAATGCCTTTGCTCTTTATAAGTGGACTGCTGCGATTCGGGGCGTTGAAGGAGGGGGGCTTGTTTCTGACTTGCCAGCCTTTACCTTCAAAACAGCTGATGGTGATTTAGCTGTGAAGTGTCCAACGGAAGTTGCTATTACGGATCGTCGTGAAAAAGAACTTAGTGATCTTGGTTTTATGGCTCTCTGCTATTGTAAAGATACGGACTATGCGGCTTTCTTCAGCTCACAAACGGTACAGAAGCCAAAGGAGTATGATGAAAACTTTGCAAATGCCAACTCGAGGATTTCGGCAAGGCTTCCTTATATGCTCAATGCCTCGCGATTTGCTCATTATATTAAAGCGATGATGAGAGATAAAATTGGTTCATTCTTTTCACGGCAAGAGGTTTCTCTATACCTCAATTCATGGATTGCCCAATATGTGCTTCTCTCCGATATTGCCCCAGAAACTGTAAAGGCCTCATTTCCCTTACGCGAAGCTCGCATCGATGTCTCAGATGTACCTGGAAAGCCAGGAAGCTACACAGCGGTTGTCTTCCTGCGGCCTTTTTTCCAGCTCGAGGAGCTGACGGTGTCCATACGTTTAGTAGCTACACTGCCACGTCCAAGCGCTGGATAAGATAAGAGAATTTAAATGAGCAAACAGAATAAGACGAAAGGAACTTAAAATGCCATCAATTCAAGAAACGACTGACATGATCACTGCTGCCTCTCAAGCTGCAAATCGAGGGACAAATACTTCAAACCTTTATATTAACATTGCCACACAAGGAACGGGGACCCTTACGGGACCCGATGTGGATACAAAGCTTGTGAAGGCGGATCGACTCTTATCTTTTTCAGAGCAAATGACCCGCGAAATAAATACAGCCGCTGAAAACACTTTGTTTTCAGCGGGAGAAATCGATGCAAGTTGGGTTTACATTGAAATTCTGCGAACCCAAGCCTCAATGTATGTCCAGAATTCTTTTCTTAAAGCCGATAACATTGGACCAATCAAAGTATTCAGGGCTGATATTATTAATGGTAAACTTACGGTTACAGAAGAAATAGATTATACAAACTGTATCATAACGCGGATTGAAACGAATGCTGTTGCGATTGAAGGAAAAAAATTAGATACACTCAAAGCATGGTTTCGCTTTACAGGACGGATGGACACTCTTTTCTTCTTTGACCAAAAAGGGCAACCCATTGGCCAAAACGTTTCAAATGTGGACTTTACCCAAGGGACTCTCCAAGCCTCCGGCGGTGGCGGTGGCGGTGGCGGTGGCGGTGGCGGTGGCGGTGGCGGTGGCGGAGCCTAACCCAATGCATAGATTTTCATGAAAAGGTGTTCTAGAGAGATCGCCCTTTTCTTTAGGAGTTCATAAAAGCAAATGGTATACTTATACGTTTTCACAAGAGGCAAGAATGAAACAAAACAAAATTAATAAAGGAACGCTTGCTCCTCTTTTTGATCGGATTGTGGATTATAATAATAATGTGGATGGTGCAATCCAGCTTCTTAATGCAGAAGAACTCAAACAATCCATCATTGATGAAGTTTCTCTTATTTTAAACACGCGTTGCACAGTTCGGAAAGTTGTTTATGAAGACCATTTGGAAATTATCCCTCTCTTTGGCCTTCCCGATTTTTTTGGATTGGTGGACTTTAGTTATCTGGAAGGGGATAACCCCCAAGAATGGTCTACAGTAGGTCGGTATATTGAAACGGCTATTATGGCTGCTGAGCCGCGTCTCCAGCACATTTTTGTGGAGGTTGAAAACTATGATTCTGTTAATCAAGCGCTCTTCGTTACGGTTTCAGCCTCGATCAAAGACTCCAAATTGATCAAAGACATCCACTTTCCCTTAACCCTGCAAAACTGGACCCCTGTTCCTTAACAAGTTGTTGCATAAGGCATTAAAACTTTTTTTATTTGGGGCTTGAATTATTTATGTTTTTTTAACTCTCCGTTTTTCTTTTGCTGCTGGGGCTACTTCCGTTAAATGGGTGGGGGGTGGCGTTATAAAATTAAAAATAAATAAAT
>JBEPVR010000067.1:0-8894 GCA_041690915.1 Alphaproteobacteria bacterium | reverse complement strand
CTTGAAGCTTACATCAAGTTGCCAGGAGATTATCCTTGTACAAAATTGCAGATGAGTTACAAAACACCTTCTGGTTCGGGTGCGCCAGCATTTCTTCTGAAGCCAGAGAAGTCGAGAGAGTATGTTACGCAAGTTATTGAGATTCCTAAAGAGAAGAAGGAAGAGTTGATATAGAGAAATCTACCGAACCTAATGCATATCCAAGAAACCAAGCTTAAAGGGACAACGAAGAATGCATTTCTTAGTGTTAAATTTCCATATCCTTTCAGTCTTTTAATCCTTTATTAATAAAATCACTATATTTTAACAAACATGTTAATGACAAGATAAATAGGAAGAAGAAACAATGGAAAAACTAAAAAATAACCCACGCTGTCTCATAAAAAGCGTCTTTAGCTTTTTATGTATTGTCTTTGCTTTGGGTATTCAAAGTGGATTTGCAAATAAAATTGGGTGTAGAGAGAACCAAAATTCTGAACCTGCTTTAAATTCTTGGCAGGTTGTTAACTCCTCAGCTACTGCTCAAAAATATTGTCCCCAATACTGTAACCCATCTTACGGTGACGGTGCTTATTGTGGGGCATGGGATCGACCCACTTCTGAGTCGCGGTACGGAACTTGTTACTGTTGTCCTTCTCCAGGTGATGTAGCATGTAATGGGCGGTGCTATACACCTAAGAATGAATGTTGTACTGACTCTGACTGTTTCCCAGAGGACCACTGTGTCAATCACTGGTGTCGGTCAAAAAAGAATAGCCCTGTAACAAACCGATCTCGCAACCTGCCAAAAGCTCCTGGGAAAAGCGGACAAAAGCGCTAAAAAGCTTTCTCAAAACCCGAGCCTCTCCTCTCAATGTCAAAAAGGAGAGGCTAAATAGTGTCAGATAGAAAACCATTTATAAGCTTTAATGTCTTTTTCAAGTTCCAAAATTTTCTTTGGTTTAAACGCTTCCAAAGCAAACCTCAGCTGGAAGAGATTTATGGAAGACAAACTACTGCGTCCATGCTCGATCTCTTCAACACACGAAGGTCTTCTTCCGCTGCACCGAACTCTCAACTCAAACGTGGGTTTCTAAAGTCCTTGGAGACAAGGAAGAAATTGAGCCTCAAGAGAACATATCTTACGGCGCCAACAGCATGCGTGATGGTGTCTCCTTAAGCCGTCACATCCGTCAAACACCCCTTGTCATGCCGACAGAGCTGTCTCAATTAAAAGACCTTGAATGCTATAGCAAATACCCTAGCGATCTCCTTTGCCCAAAGCTTCAGATAAAATACAAACGCGCTCCCTTTTTTAAGAAAAAGGCTTTTCTTTTAAAACCTGAAAAGAAAAGAGATTATACGACACAACCAATTGACGTGTTTAAGGAAAATAAGGAAGAACTGATATGAAAGTCTATAAGACATTTCTTTGCTAATGGCTAATCGTGGCTAACTCAATAAAGGATGTATTATGTGTTTTATCCCGTATTGACCTTAAACGTTGGAAGGCCTGGGTTTTAAAATACGTTAGCTCTGTTTTTCCATGGCTGAAACCTGTGAAAAGTATTTGACCAGAAGCTTCTACTTATAGTGATGGAAGGTTTATAATTTTTTCCTTAAAGTTATTGGTGCCCTTCTATAAGGACTTATAAGTTATTCGTACTTCTTTAAGAGCAGGAAAATATGGTTTAAGAGCTGTGAGAATTATAAATGCATAAGGTTCAATAAGCTGAACTATTTCTTCTTTTTGGCAATAGAGGTCAACTTCTCTCTCTCCAGGAGCGACAGGGCCTAATTGACTATCACATATTTTCAGAACTAGATGAGGCGCCATTATCTCAATAATTTCACTACAAATTCGTTTCCATAAAGGGTCTTTGATGAGAGATATACAATGCTGGGTTTTAAAAAGAGTAGCATCACAACACAAAATCTTTGTATTTCTCGACTGCTTTCGGGAAAACTTACGAAAAGCGTCTTTCTTTGAAAAACTGAGCATTCTGTTATCCAAGAACTTCTCTAGGGGTACTTTTTGAATGGATGGAGGAATAGCTGACAGGCCATTGTTTCTGTAAGAAGGGATGTGCGTAAAACTATGAGACAGACGGTGAAAACCGAAATAAGATGAAAAACCAGTTTCGTCACTTCCAGGAATAGGAACCATCCTTTAACTCCTTTATAATAGACAGTATTTTGAACACCTTAACCTTGAAAACAAACCATCTTAAAAAAATGAAGGAGGAACCACCAACTCTACCATTAATCCGCCTTCATAAGCTTCAGGGAGGCAAAGCTTAAAAACATACCAAGATTTAAACAAAAAAACATAAAACCACCTACCCAATATATTAATTTATATTATTAAAGTTAGAATCATCAATTTGATATGAAGGCTATCTCATCCATGGATAGCGAAGGAAATATAAGTGTTGAAATTAACTGAAAATTTGTTAAAAGATACTTACAATTTTTTAATGGAGACTATATGAAAGAAATAAAAACAGTATCAGCAGCAATGGCTGGTACAGCTTTAGAGTTTTACGATATCACCTTATATGGTTTTTTTTCTTCACTCCTTGCTCCTATTTTCTTTCCTTCCTCTAACCCTACCCTTTCTTTGATGGCAAGCCTCGGGGCGTTTGCCGTTGGATTTTTCATGCGTCCTTTGGGAGGAATCTTTTTTGGATATGTAGGAGATAGATATGGGCGTAAGAGAACGCTCTTGGTTGCAATCTTATTCATAACTTTACCTACAGTGGCTATTGGACTTGTTCCACCCTATGCAGAAATAGGACTTGCTGCGCCCCTTATTATCATTTTGTGTCGCCTCCTCCAGGGGTTTAGTGTGGGAGGTGAATATGGTAGTGCCGCTGTTTTCATTGCTGAGCAGGTAAAAAAGGAGAAAGTTGGTTTTGCAGGAAGTATTTTATGTGCCATGGCCTTTTTAGGAGCTATTGTCGGTTCGGGTTTAGGAGCGTTTTGTACGGCTTCATTCATGCCAGATTGGGGATGGAGGATTCCCTTTTTATTAGCAGGTATTTTTGGTTTAGTAGCTTTTTACTGCCGGAAACAACTTCATGAAACGCTTTCATTCTCTCAAACACACTCTCAGAAAAAAGTATCCTCCTTTCCTTTAAAGCACATTTTTAAGCAAAAAAAGCTAAACCTTCTTTGCAGCACGGCCATGGGGTCATGTATTCAAATTCCTTTTTATATAGCTTCTATTTATATGCAAATTCTTTTAACAACCAAGCTTATGCTTTCCCCCTCTCAGGCTTTGCTTATCAATACCAACGTCATGCTCCTTTGGATGATATTACTCCCCATAGCTGGCCATCTGACGGATCGGTTTGGAGCCATAAAAATAATGTCATATTCCGCGCTTGCGGTTATGATTTCTGTATATCCTTTGTTTTTTTTGCTTGAAGCTTATCTCTGTCTAAAAACAATTTTCTTTGTTCAATTTGTTATAAGTATAGCGGGAGTTGGCTTTATGGGGGCAGCTCCGGGTCTAATGCCTCAACTTTTCCCCACAGAAGAGAGAGTAAGTGGGACAGCTCTCGGGTTTAGTGTAGGACAGGCTCTTTTTAGCGGCATGACTCCCCTTGTTGCAACGACTTTAGTGACATGGACGGGAGACCCCAAAACACCTGCTTTTTATCTTATCCTAACTAGCACAATAGGCTTATTAGCTGTAAAAGGAGCCCGTTCTTTGCTACCAAATAAGGAAGCTAAAGAGCCTATTTTTATTGATTTAACACAGCACAAAGTAGCAGCTTAATATCTGATCATTTAATTGGAAATTTTTTTATTGGAGCGCGTATGGAAACTAAACCCAATCTCACATATCATACTCTTCACTCTAAGATTCTTGAGAAGAACCTCTTAGGAGATCCCCTTGAGCGAACAGTAGCCATCTATCTTCCTCCTCACTATAATAAGAATGACCACTATCCCCTATTATTAGCCCTTGCTCCGTATAATAACTCTGGATTAGGCTTGATTGCATGGCATCCCGCAAAAGAAAATTTACCGCAGCGTCTTGATCGATTAATTCTTTCTGAGACAATGCCTCCTTGTGTTGTTGTATTTCCTGACTGCTTTACGCGCTTGCGAGGAAATCAATACAACAATAGTTGCGTTGTGGGGGCTTATCAAGATTACCTCATTGATGAAGTTATTCCTTTTGTTGAGAATCTCTATCCAGCGGGAGGGCCAGGTTATAGAGGGTGCTTCGGCAAATCTTCGGGGGGGTTTGGAGCTATAACCCATGGTATGACACGTCCTGATGTGTGGTCAGCTATTGCTTGTCACTCGGGAGGAATGGGTTTCCAGTGGATGGTAAGTGGGTATGTTTCCTTAATTTCCATTGAGCTGAGCCGATATAATTATAATATTGAACACTTTATCAGATATACAGAAAGTTCCTATAAGCTCACTCATGAAGAGTTCGTCACCTTAATGTTTTTGTCTTTTTGCGCCGCTTATGATCCCGATCCTTTATGCTTTCTGGGCATTAGGCTTCCCTTTGATCCTTATACAGGCCAATGGATCGCACAGTATTGGAAAACCTGGCTCGCTTGTGACCCTGCTTTTCCTTCCTTAGAAAAAATTAAAAACTTATCTTCTCTTAAAGCTCTTTATATTGATTGTGGGGCCTATGACCAATACCATCTGCAATTTGGTGCGAGAATTCTTCATAATACTTTAAAAGAACATAATATTAAGCATTTCTTTGAAGAATTCTCCGATAATCATACGGATTTAGAATACCGATATGATCTTAGTTTACCTTTCATTGTAAAGGGCATCCTTGACAAAAAGGAGTTTGAAGAAGCTTCGTGAACAACAGGCCTTGCCAAAATAGAAGCGAGAAGTCCAAAGAACCCGCTCAACATAAGATAAAGAGCAGGAGATTGCGGGTTACCTGTCCATGTGACAAGAACTGTGCCAATAAGAGGGGCTGTTCCTCCAAATAAAGCCTGACCCAACGTGTAATGAAAAGCTACACCGCTGTAACGTTCTAAAGGGGAAAAAAGGGTTGGAAGAAATCCTGGTAAAGCTGCAACAAAGGCTGCTCCTAAAAGACAAATGGCACCTTGGAACATAAAAATACTTGTCAGAGACTCGGCATAAGCAACTAACGAGAACAGGGGGAAAGCAAGTACTAAGGTTAGGAAAGCAGAGAAGGCCATTAAGACAGTCAGACCAATTTTATCAGCACAAAACCCAAAAATTGGAAGAAGAATGACCCATGCAAATAAGAAAACACCGTTCACAATCATCATTTCAGATACGGAAAGCCCAAAATCCTGAAGAAGAATAGGATTGAGATAGATAGATCCTAAATAAAGGGGAATCAAGCCATTGGCTCCCATTGCAACGACGCACAGAGCATTCCTTAATTGGGTTTTATAAACTTTTAAAAGAGGGATAGAACGTTGTTCAATAGAGATAACCTCCTTTTCGAATGTCGGCGTCTCTGGAAGTTTTTTTCTTAAAAGATAACTCCCTAGGCCAATAACGCCGCCTAATAAAAAAGGAATCCTCCATCCCCACGTAGGCATAAAAGAAAGTGTAGAACAAGCACTGACAAGTGTTCCTAAGAGAGCTCCCATAAAACCGGTTGAGCAAAGAAAACTTCCCATAAATCCAGCCCTATAATGACCGGAATGTTCAGCTACAAATATAGCAGCCCCACTATATTCACCTCCCACACTAAATCCTTGAGCAAGCCGACAGGTCATGAGCATCAGGGGAGCTAAGAGACCAATTGTTGCATAGTCAGGTAAAAAGCCAATCATTAAAGTTGGCAGAGAAGCTATTAAAATAGAAGCGAGGAGAGATTGCTTGCGCCCAAAAAGATCTCCCAAATGGCCAAAAACAAGGCCTCCTAAGGGACGCATCACAAAGCCGAGAGCAAAAGCTCCCCAACTTGCAATCACACTAATAACAGCATTCTCACTCGGAAAAAATAAAGGAGCAAGCATAGCAGCAAAAAAACCATAAAGTGTAACATCATAGTGCTCTAAAGCATGACCAACCATAGCTGCTCCGACGGCAATATTTTTCTTCATGATTTTTCCCCTTTTGTTTTATTTATATGGCTTGTGATCTCTTATAATAATTTCTTTAAGAAACTCCTTGAAAATAGTTATACGTTTAAAATGACTCAAAGCTTGCGGGTAAAGATAGTATATATCTATTTCGGGTCCTACCACTTCAGGCAAAAGAGGAATAAGTTTTGAACCACGAAGAAGGGGGGATTCTTGGGAAAGAGACACAATACCAAGCCCTGCTTCTGCTGCTGAAAATAAGCCATAAGAAGAATTAATACACATGTAGGGCTTGATGGGGGTTTCAGTCAATCTTAGTAGCCAGTTTACTTCATTGTAGGGCTGGGCAATATCCCCATTTTCTCCAAATGAGAGAAGGCGATGATTTTCTAACTCAGAAACATTTTGAGGAATCCCAAAGTTTGCAAGATAAGAAGGATGTGCATACAATTTTAAATGCCATTTCATGAGATGTTCTTGAACGAGGCCCTCATTGTGTGTATGGGCGTAAGGACGTATGCTTATCTCTATTTGGCTCGTGTCAGGGATTGTTAAATGATCATCGCCTATAATTCTAAGATTAATTTCAGGGAAGCGCGTATTAAATTCCCCTAAGTAATAAACAAGCCAAGAATTTACGAGAGAATTTGTGGTTTCTACTTTAAGAGTTCCTTGGGTCTCAGAAGGTGTCTCTCTTAAAAAGTTTTGGGCTGTATCCAGTTCATCTACAATTTTTTTAACAGTGTCATAAAGGATTTCTCCTTGCTTTGTGAGAAGAAGACCTGTGCTTTTGCGTTCAAACAATTTAAGTTTTAATCGATGTTCTAATTGAATAATATGGCGGCTTAATGAAGATTGGCTAATATTAATTTCTTTTGCAGCGTTCGATATATTTTTATGCTTCGCAACATAATAAAATATCCTTAGCTTGTTCCAATCCATCATCTGGTGTCCTTCAAAGTTCATTTGCGCAAAATTCTTAATTTAAGTAAAGTGAAAATATTTTCAGCCTTGATTCACTGTAGGATTAATGTACAAACTTACTAAATTTATCTATAGCGTATACAGATCTGTATATCAATATATTTTTTCAAGCCGTTGTCTGTTAGAGGCTTTTTCTTGTTTTCCCTGGAACTTTGGTGGTGTTATATGAGTTATTCAATTGCAGATCAGCTTCGAAAAAGATTGAAAGAAAAAAATCTTTCTATTCGAGAAGCTGAACGACAAGCAGACTTAAAAATGAATGCCGTTAGGAATATTATTAGAGGTGTTGTCAAACAACCGACTGCCCACACACTCAAAATGGTTGCTAATGTACTTAATTGTTCAGTTGATGACCTTCTTCAGACTGATGATCCTACTGATTTCTCTCCTGTTCATAAAAAGGATACCGGGCTTTCTTTACCTCTTAAGGATTATGATCTTTTGGAGCGGTCTGTACATACTGTAATCCATATGGCAAAAAAAAGAGAATGTGAGCTATCGATTGGGCAAGCTCTTAATCTTATTAGAAGTATTTATTCATATTCTTCAAAAAAACCTCAGAAAACGATTGAAATGGATTTTGTTGAGTGGCTTTTTGAGGGAGCCTTAAACTCTGAAAAAGATTAATTTTATTTAACATCAAGCCTAAGAGGGAACCATAACTCAGTTATATGTTTTCCTTGAGGTTTATATTGAAGTTTAACGTCTCCCTTGAGTTCTTTTACGAGGTTTAGAAATGCTCTTTGATTGGTTAAATTAGCTCCTTCTGCTTGAAAAAAGAGATTGCTAAAAATATCTTCCTCAAGATGGTAACCATTATCCCGCATTTGGATATTTATTTTACCTTTTATAAGTTGGATTTTAATTTCAATGACTCCATTTTTGGGCAGTCTAGATAGGGTTTGTACAAGCAAGTAGATGAGAATTTTCTTTAGGAGAAATGCATCGCTTTGAATAAAAAACTCTTGTCCCTTTGAAGTATTATGCAGCTGTATTTTCTTTTTTCGAAGCTCCATAAAAAAGGAGGCCATTATCTCTGCTATCAAATCAAATATGTTAAATTCTGAGACAATCAGAGGCACTAAACATCCGTCCTCTAAGCTTTTTAGAATCTTCTCGATCTCTTTATTAATTATATTAATGTCAAAGTTTTCATAGAAAAATGCATTTGAATGCTGAGTAAGCTTATTCGATATCTCCATAAGTTCTCGCACATGACGGCAAGATTCGTGATATCTTCTTTTTAGTTGTTTTGTGTACCTTTCTCTTGCTCGTAAGGCCTCCTCCAGCTGCTCAATACATTTCGACTGTTCATAGGCATCTTTTTTAATTCTGGTAGGTTCTCTTTTCTTTAAATAAAGAGATAAACGAGTTAGAAAGCTTCCAAAGTGTGGGGAAAACTTGTTATTTTTTACTGAAAATAAAAAATTTAAAATGTGAAAAAAGCTATTCAAAAGAGAGCCATATACACTTTTGCTAAAATCAAAAACTCCCATAAAACCACCCTATTTCTCATATGATGAGAAAATTAATCCTATTACAATTCATATTTAAGTTGACGAATTAGGCTTCGTTTCTTAATTAAAATACTTTTTGCTTTTTCTATTATTAGCAACTTTTTTATTTTTTAAGAAAAGATACAATTATTTTATGAAAAGTCAATAAACAATATTAATAAGCATTTTATTAAAAATTTAATATAGAGAGGGAATATAAAAACCTCTCCAGCAACTGTCGATCCTTGAGTATGTTTCGAGTCTTATTTTTCTTGCTCTATAGGGTTCAGAACTTTCCCAAGCGTAACCGTCCGGTAAACCCTTAGCATTACCCACAAATAGCCCTCACATCCGTAATCATATGATTGAAGCGAGT
>JBEPVR010000066.1:0-8951 GCA_041690915.1 Alphaproteobacteria bacterium | reverse complement strand
GGTTTTGACTCTGAGTATGTGCTTGGCGGCCTATGTCAATTTCTTCGTAAACGTGGTTATCAAGTAACAGAAATAGATTTTGGTCAGTTTCATGAAGATCCCATTGATTTTTTATGTAAGTTTAGAAAGGAAGATGTCGTTTACATTACATCAGCTCATGTAAATCTCACCTTGAGGACGTCTTTAAATGAAGTGCAGAATTTTGTAGATCTCTATCCGAATTATCTGGCGCCCATTGAAATTATTCCTCTATTGCAACCGAAAGTATCTATTTACATACCCCATGATTTAATAGACCCTTATGGAGGAGGGGGAGGCCCCCATGAATTAAGATTTATGGATCTTTTTGATCATATATTGGCCCCCACCGATGCAAAATTAATAAGGTTAATACTTCCAGAAACCATCCAAGTTCATGATGCTGGCTGGATCAAGTATATCAATGAGAATGAACAAGAAAATATGTTCCATGATGGTGAAATAAATGTATTGTTATTTATAACCATGCTAGAATTTTTGAAAACCAAGTATGGGGTTGAGGGGTTGGTACAATACCTCCTACCTCTTCTTAAAGAGAATGTGCATATAAAGCTTCCTGCTTGGAAGGGAGTGGATAAAATTGAAGACGCACTCAGGCAAGTTGGCAGCGCTAAAGTTATACCCTCGCATTATGATTCAATTTCTCTTATTAAGAAAGCAAATATTGTAGTTTGTAATAGTGTTTCATCAGTTCACGCTGAGGCGGCACTTTTGGGACGCCCTACCATATGTCTTTTAGATAATGAAGGCATGTTACCTGCGGATCAAAGACAGAAATTACAATCCTTTCCTAACATTCATTTTCATGATTATCGTGAAAAAAGTGCGATTCCAGAATCTCTTCTTCATCAGGCTTCTACTTTGGTGGCGACCCCCACTATTCAACCTTTCCAGTATTCACTTGTGGAAAAAATTATTGAAAACATTTAAAATGAAAAAAAAATCCCCTCTCATATTTAAAATGCTCGCTAACATTATTTTTTCTCTCTATGCTAAGCATTCTATGGTAAAGGACTCATTACTTTACTTTTTTGTTTATATTAAAAAAATATATATTATTCCATCTATATTTTTTTCAAAAATAATTTTATTGATTTTTATACAGCTTATAAATAAAATTGTTGAATCGCTCTCGAACAAATTAGGTAAAAAAATAGCGGGAAAGTTTACATGAACCCTAACTATATTCAAGGCATCTGGAATACCCGTTACTTTTGGATCCATCTTTCCCTTTCTGATCTACGCTCACGTTGGCGTCGGTCATTTTTTGGGGTATTCTGGTCAATGCTCCAACCTCTTGGTATTACTCTGCTAATATCATTTGTCTTTAGCCGATTTTTTGCTACAGATATCACGAAATATGCTCCTTATATTTTATCTGGCATTCTTATCTGGGATTTTCTCATTGCGAATGTAACGGGGGGGGCTCTCAGCTTTGTGCAGGCAGATGCCTACATTAAGCAATGTCAACATCCTCTGGCTATCTATACTTTGCGTACGGTCTTGACCGCTTTGATTGTGCTAATGATGGCGTCCGTGCCCTTAATTGGGTGGGTTTTAGTCGTTATGCCTGAAAATTTTGGAATATGTTGGCTTTCGGTATTATGTGTGTTTCCTCTTCTTGTGCTAATCGCATGGCCTCTTGCAACATTTATGGCCTATGTGGGGGTTCGCTTTCGAGATCTACCCCCAACTTTGGCTTTAGCCATGCAAGCTCTATGGTTTGTTTCGCCTGTCTATTTTGAAGTAAAATTGTTTAGAGAGGGAGGGCTTGATAAGCTAGTGGACTACAACCCCATTTATCATCTTTTGCAAGTTATTCGCGCTCCTCTTTTACAAGGTGAATGGCCGACGATAGAAAATTATTTGTTCTGCTTTTCAACGTCGATTTTATTCTTTATGTTGGCTATCTGGTTAGGATCTACAGCTGAACGTAAGGTGATTTTTTATCTATGACCAATAATTTTATTTCATTAGATAAAGTTAATTTGCACTATGCATCTGTTGCTTATAAGGAACGTTCCTTAAAGTCGTGGATGGCTAATGCACTGAAAACTAGAAGAAAGAAGCCTGTCATTTCAGATATTCATGCGCTTAAAGATGTATCTTTGAATATTCAGCAGGGAGAAAAAGTTGGATTGTTAGGTCATAACGGGGCCGGGAAAAGTACTTTTCTCAAAACAATTGCAGGGTTGTATCCTATATCCGGTGGTAAACTTCATATACAGGGTCAAGTGCGGTCTCTTTTCGATTTAAGTCTTGGTTTTGAACCCGAAGCAACAGGCCGTGAAAATATTCTTTATCGCGGGCTTCTTCTAGGTCTTTCGCCAAAATTCATTGGGGAAAAAGAAGAGGAAATTATTAAATTTGCTGATATTGGTGCGTTTATTGATTACCCTATAAAAACTTATTCAGCTGGTATGCAGGTCCGTTTAGCTTTTTCTATTTCAACTTCCGTTGGAGGGGATATTCTTCTCCTTGATGAAGTTATTGGTGCTGGGGATGCAAATTTTATGGCTAAGGCAAAAGCTCGAATCGCATCTCTGATTGAGCAATCCAAGATATTGGTTTTGGCCTCTCATGACTTTTCTTCTTTAAAATCTTTGTGTAATCGGGGGGTTGTATTGCATCAAGGGGAAATGATTTTTGATGGAGAAATTAGGAGTGCAATCGATATTTACAATAAAGTCAATGGAATAGCAATATGACATTACACAAAAAACCAAGAGTCATGTGGCTTCTGAATCATGGAACAGCCAGGAAGTTTGAGATAGAAATGCTCAAACAAATAGGTATTGAAGAGATTTTTTTGCCAAAGAAATATCCAGAGGACATTACTTTTAGAAGTGCATCTATTGATTTTTCTGAAGATGCCAATTTAACAATTCCGCCAGATGAACTTGCTATCCTTAATGAAGCTGATTGGTACTCTTCGCCAAGTTGTGAAGCATGGGAAATAGCTAATCGTTATTTTGATGTTTTGTTTTTTATACTTCACGACAAGAATATTCTTAAAAATATAGAGAAGAATTATAAAGGTATTGTTCTGTGGAGAACATTTGGGCTAGATCGAAGTCTGAGCTATACTAAATTATTAAATATTTTATTTGATGATTTTGGTAAAACCATAGTGAGGTCTATAGGAAAACGTTTTTATTTTGCTCAAGCCTACGATCATTTGCATCATATTGAAGATAATTTTTTGAGCCAAAGAGCATTATTTTTGCCTCTTGGAATGCATAATTCCACTATAGATGATCAATGGCAAGGTTCTGATTGTAGAATATTTTTTGTTTGCCCCGCTCTTGGGTTTAGCCCGTATTATCAAGATATTTATAAAAAATTTGTTAAAGATTTTAAAGACTTAAAGTATGTGATTGGGGGGGAACAATCCATTTCTGTTGCTGACCCGAATGTTCTTGGGTTTGTTCCTACAGAAGTGCACCAACGTAATATGCGTGAAATGCGGGTTATGTTCTACCATAGTACTGAACCTACCCACATTCATTACCATCCTTTTGAAGCCATAAAAGCTGGGATGCCTTTGGTGTTTATGGGAGGAGGGATGTTGGACCGCATGGGGGGTAAAAATTTACCGGGGCGATGTAAAAATATTAAGGAAGCTCGTCGTAAAATTGAGCGCATCTTGAACGATGATTTCTCACTCATAGAAGATATTCGCAAGAGCCAAATTTGTCTTCTAGATTCAATGAAGACTGAAAATTGCATTGATGCTTGGCGAAAGGGTTTTGAACCTATATTTAGGCTCCTAGAGAAAGTAAAAATAACCCACCCCGTGAAAATCAATAAAAAAAAACGTATAGCCGTTATTTTACCTGTTGAATATAAGGGAGGGAGTTTGCGCGGGGCAATCTTACTTGCCCAAGCCATTGAGTATGGAGCTCGACAGGCAGGACAGAATGTAGAAGTTGTCTTTTGTTATTTAGAGGGTAATTATACAGACGAAGACTTTATCGATCTGCCCCTTTCTATTAAGAGACGACTCTATACTTGGCATATACTTCACCGTAAGGCAGCAAATCGAGCAATGATCTATGCTGGTTTGGAGCAAAATCTAACTTCTGAATATTATTTATCGATTGATGATAAAATTAATCACCTCATGGAGTGCGATCTTCTCGTGATGGTTTCTGATCGTTTATCGTTACCTTTGTTACCGATTAAACCTTATATCGTAATGGTTTATGATTATTTGCAACGCTATGAGCCTATTCTATCGGCAGCAAGGAATCAACAATATATAAGTATAGCCCATTGTGCTGAATGTGTGTTGGTGACGACCGAATTTACGCGAAAGGATGCTATACAATTTGCGGGCTTGCCAAATGAGAAAGTCATTAAATTGCCTATGTTAACACCTCAATTTTCTTTGGAAAAGACGATCCCAGACAATGATCTTGAACATCAGTACTTCTTGTGGACAACGAATGCGTCCATACACAAAAACCATGAAAATGCATTCAAAGCTCTTTCAATTTATTATGAGAAATATAATGGTCAATTAGAGTGCCATGTAACAGGCGTTAATGTGAAGGATTTAAAAAAATACGAGTTATCCCATTTCGTGGCACTGTTAGAAATAATGAAAAACAATATTAAATTAAGGCAGAGTTTAAAGATTCTTGGTTATCTTTCCCATATGAAATATCAATTGCATTTAAAAACAAGTAGGTTTCTTTGGCATGCGGGTCGTATAGATAACGGCACTTTCTCAGTGGTCGAAGCGGCACATCTTGGTGTACCTGCACTTTCGAGTGACTATCCCGCCATGCGTGAAATGAATAAACAATTTAGTTTAAACCTTAACTGGATGAATCCCTATGATCCTGAAGATATGGCTCTTCAGCTTAAAAAAATGGAGGTCGAAGGGAATGCCTTACAATCGAAGCTACCATCAGTCGAAAGCTTATCTAGCCAATCAGTAGAAAAGTTAGCGGGAGCTTACTGGGAAGCGGTGAAGAAATGTCTATAAAAAAATATGGTATATATTTAGCCTACCCCCCAACTGTTGATTTGCGGGATCAAGGTTTGGGGCGCCATCTTGTCGAATTTCTAAAGGCAGTGGAAAAGTATGAGGAAATTTGTTTTGTAATAGCCTGCCCGAGCTGGACGAAAATTAGTTTAATTGAATTATTTAAAGATGCTAATATTGAAAAGGATTTTTTAGAAATAATAGCGCCGCGTAAACAGCCACTATTGTTAACCGTCTATGAGTATTACTTTAAAGCGCTGAAAATATTTTCTGGAGGAAATGCTCAACTTAAGAGCTATTATTATGAAATTAAAAAAAACATATTAAATTTAAAATGTAATCCTGAGTATAATAAAATACGATGGATAGCATTTTCTATAATCATCGCCCCATTTTTCCTGGTGGTAAGATTGATTTCGTTCTTATTCAGCTTTTTCATGACTTCAACCTTATCTCTTAAAAGTTTCTCTTTCATCACGAAGTTATGGAAAAGGGTGAGTCCAGAAAAAAAAATAATAGGCAGTCTCAAAGATAATTTGACCGTCCTGGAACTATGGAAAATTCTAAGAAAACGTGAGACGAAGTTGGTTAATAATCTTATTAATTTGCGTTCAGACATAACGGCATGGTATTGTCCAGCTGCCTTTTGGCCACAATTTAATAATATTAAGGCCCCTCGTTTGATGTGTGTTCCTGATGTTGTCTTGGCTGATTTTCCCATCTCCTTCGCACGCATAAGCGTTGATCGGACAGTTGATAGTTTTAGAGAGGTAGAGGAATCAATAAAAAATGGTGAATACTTTGTAACCTATAGTGAAGATGTTAAATGGCGCACCTTAGTTCAGCGTTATCATATTGATCCTGAAAAGACCTTTGTTGTTCCCCATGGTGCTAATTTCATGAATGAAGCTTTTAAGCTCTCAAGCTGCTTGTCTAGCAATGAGGCTATGTCCAATGTTTTTTGTGAAAGACTCTTAAAAAACGCCCTCTACAAATCCATGAATCCAATAAGCCCTTATTTTTTATCAGAAAATTCTAAAATAAAATACATTTTTTATGCGAGTCAGATTCGCCCGAATAAAAATGTATTCTCCCTCTTAAGGGCCTATAACTATTTATTGAAGAGACGCTATATTGGGCATAAATTAATCCTCACAGGATCCCCCCATGTGCTTCCAGAAATCAATGAATATGTATGTGATCATAATCTTACAAATGACGTTCTGTTTTTACATGGATTATCCACTCGAGAGCTTGCGGCTTGTTATAAGTTAGCAGATCTTGCTGTTAACCCCAGTTTGAGTGAGGGGGGATTCCCCTTTACGTTTACAGAGGCTCTTTCCGTTGATACACCCGTGGTGATGGCTCGCATCCCTGTAACCTTGGAGGTCATTAAAGATCCAGACTTAGATCAAGACATGCTCTTTGATCCCTATGATTGGAAAGATATGGCTGATAGAATCGAATGGGGCCTGCAAAACAAAGAGTCCCTTCTTGCTAAACAAAAAATATTTTATGATGTTTTGAAGCAAAGAACTTGGAAAACAGTCGTTGACGAATATATTGCTATTCTTGATCGGATTTCAACGAAAGATTCGGATCAAAAAAGGCTAGAGGAAGCTGCCTAGTGAATAAGGGCAAAGGTCTTCTCATTCTTGGGTTTGGAGGGCATGCGAGAAGTGTAGCAGATGTCGCCCTTGCTACTGGGATTAAACAGCTTTTGTTTGTTGATCCCAATGCCAGTAAAGGTGAAAAATTTATAGAGTTTCCGGTACAACGGGAGGTGGGGGGAGAGTTACTTGAGGGTTGGTTGTGCTTTGCCGCGTCGGGTAAGAATGAACAAAGGAAAGAACAAATTGAAATGGCTAAGCTACGTGGGTGGCCCCTTGCAACGCTTGTTGCTCCCACAGCTTCCATCGGAATCGGGAGTTACATTTCACCTGGCAGTTTCGTTGCTCACCATGCTCACATAGGCCCCATGTCAAAAATTGGTTTGGGAAGCATCATCAATACGGGAGCTATTGTTGAACATGAATGCATCATAGGTGATTATTGTCATATTTCCATAAATGCTTCGATCGCAGGACGTTCTACTATTGGTGATTTAACTTCTATTTTTGCAAGCGCCGTCGTTATTGATTCTCGCAAAATCTGTGAAGATGTTGTTGTTGGAAGCGGCTCGGTCGTTATTAATAACATTCAAGAGTCAGGTACTTATGTAGGTGTTCCAACTCGATTAATCAATAAATCAAAATGAAAGTTCTTCACTTTTACAAAACGTATTTTCCTCACACTGTAGGAGGAGTTGAAAAGGTTATTGAACAAATAGTTATTGGAACGTCTCAGATGGGTATTGAATCAGAGGTATTGTCCTTATCACCCAACAAAAAGAGCTCTTCAGTTGAAAGAGATGGATATAAAGTTCACGATGTTCCTCAATTATTTGAGATAGCTTCAACTCCTTTCTCGATACAGGTTTTTAAAAAATTTTCTCAACTTGTAGAAAAAGCGGATATCATACATTACCATTTTCCATGGCCTTTTGCTGATCTGGTGCATTTTGCCACAAAAATTGCTTTAAGATATCACAAACCGGCACTTGTGACTTATCATTCCGACATTATTAAACAAAAGATATTATCGAAATTATGCAAGCCTTTAATGAATCATTTCTTGTCTGACATGAAAAGTATTGTTGTTACTTCACCAAATTATTTTTATACCAGTAAGATCTTGCCCAAATTTTCAAATAAAGTAAGTGTTATCCCAATAGGAATTGAGGAAACATCCTATCCAAAACCCTCAGAAGAAAAATTAGAATATTGGCGCAGAAGATTTGGGTGTAAATTTTTTCTTTTTGTTGGCGTTATGCGCTATTATAAAGGACTTCATTTTTTGATTGAAGCCTCCAAAGGAGTTAAGGCTCCTATCCTCATTGTTGGTTCGGGCGACCCCATCGAGCGCGAACTCAAAATAAAAGCAACACACCTCGGGGCAACGAATGTACACTTTTTGGGAGCTGTTTCTGAAGAAGATAAAGTGGCTCTACAAATGCTTTGTTATGCTGTTGTGTTACCTTCTCACTTGCGTTCAGAGGCCTTCGGCATTTCCTTACTGGAAGGGGCAATGTTTAGCAAACCTATGATATCCTGTGAGATTGGCACTGGAACGACATACATTAACATTAATAAAGAAACAGGATTGGCAGTCTCTCCTGCAGATCCTATGTCGCTCCGACAGGCACTGGAATTTCTCTTGGAGAAGCCGGATATAGCACAAGCTATGGGTATGCAGGCCAGAATCCGATATTTGGACTATTTTACAGGAGAAAAAATGGCCAAATCATATGCCGAAATTTATCACTCATTAGGCTCGGTGAGGCTACATTCAAGTTCCTGATGAGTGAGTTCAGATAGAAGAGAGACTCGGGGTTGAGAGAGGGATGAGCGGAGCGAACCCCTATACAGCGCCGTAGCGAAGCGCCTCCCTCTTGCAGACAAAGAAAAAGGCCTCAAGAATAGGAATGTTCAAAACCCTATTAATGGAGGCCTTTATGCAAATTAAGTATAACTTGGAGTCCCATTGATTGTTTTGCCCCCTCCAACCACCAATGGGGGAGTAGAGCGTGGAAAGATTCTATAATCGCTCCCATCTCTTGGCAGATTCAATTGGAGCTATGGGATTTGATTTGCAAAAAGCGATCGAAAAATATAATACTTTGTCGGCTCCTTGAATTCTAGAAAGAAGTGCAACAACCTTATCTTTGGAAAAAAAGAAAAGGTTGTTGCAATGAAAAAATACCAACATTTAAGCCAAAAAGAAAGGTTTAAGCTTTATGATTATATTCAAAAGGGAGTACCTCCTAGGGAGTGTTCAAGTAACTGTGTCAACGGTTAAACATTGACCCCAGTTGGAGTCT
>JBEPVR010000065.1:0-9029 GCA_041690915.1 Alphaproteobacteria bacterium | reverse complement strand
CGGTTGGTTGCTGTCTTACGGTTGGTTGCTGTCTTACGGTTGGTTGCTGTCTTACAGTTGCTTGCCGCCTTACAGTTTGTTGTTTCACCGCTTGTGGTCTTGCATTCCTTTGCGGTTTCGCTGTTAAGCCACGAACAGGGCGCACTCGTTGGATTTGTGAGCCACGGCTAAGTCTCGGAGTAAGTACTCTTTTTCTAACCGATACTCCTCTTAGAGGTCGTGTCCTAACTCTTCTTTTTCCTGCAGACAAAGAATGTTGTCGAGTTTGCTTCTGACGAATTTTCTGTGGAACCGCAAAAGTTTCGTTTTGCATCGGAAGAATTATTAAGGATAAAAAAAGAATGGTAGCACTCATGTGCTTTAAATTTAGCCGTAAAAAACTATTTTTCATAACAACACTTAATCCTAACAATTTATGTGGTGCTTACTATAATTGAAAATAATTTTTCATGTCAAGCTATTTTTACAAAAATGAATAGCTCTTACCCTCCATCAGTTTTTGAGGGAGGAGAAAAATATGACATAAGACTCCTGAAACAACTCACAGGAGGGGAGGAATGTTGATCTAGCAAACACTCAATTGGGTGGAACTGTCAAACGAATTAGATAGACCCACGGAAAGCGCTGAAACCTGGGGAGAGGTTTTTGAAAAATCCTCTTGTGGATATAGAACTTATCATAGCTGCTAATGCTGAAGATTTACTTGTCCGATTAGCAAAACATCCCTGTTAATGGTAAAAAATCAAATTTTTTGATGAGTACGTTTTACCAAATCTTTGGTCTTTTTCTTCTTTTTTTGATATAGTATTGTCACAGGGAGAAAATTTCAGTGGACAAGGAAATCGTTTTTCAAGCCTTAGAATTAGGTTCTCAAAATACAGGGACGCTTGTCGTCTTTTCTCCCATTGATGGTCAAGAACTCGGGCGCGTGCAAAACCATTCGATTTTGGATGTGCACGCTATGATTGCTAAAGCTATCCTTAGTTTCAAAGAATGGCGACTTGTCCCTCCTCCCCAACGGGGAGAACTCATCCGCCTTTATGGAGAAGAACTCAGAGCTCATAAAGAGGCTCTCGGGACTCTTGTAACGCTTGAAAATGGCAAAACTTTAGAAGAAGGACGGGGAGAAGTCCAAGAGATGATTGATATCTGTGACTTTGCCGTAGGGTTATCTCGCCAACTTTATGGCCTAACCATGGCTTCCGAACGACCGGGGCACAGAATGATGGAAACTTGGCATCCCTTGGGGCCGATAGGTGTTATAACGCCGTTTAATTTTCCACTCGCCGTATGGTGTTGGAACTTCGCGATTGCTATTGTTTGTGGAGATCCTGTCTTGTGGAAGCCTTCTGAAAAGACGCCTCTTACGGCTCTTGCTGCGGCTAAATTGTTTGCTCGTGCCCTCGCTCGGTTTCCCAACTCTCCCGATCATCTTTTACACATTATCATTGGAGGAAATGATCTGGGGCAAGTTTTGGTCAAGAGTCCTGATCTCCCTCTCATTTCCGCAACGGGTAGCACCCGAATGGGCAAAGTTGTCGCTAAAACTGTAGCTGAGAGACTGGGGCGCTCTCTTCTTGAATTAAGCGGAAACAACGGAATGATTCTCACTCCTTCTGCAGATCTTGAACTTGCAACAAGGGCCATCGCCTTTGCAGCTTTGGGAACGGCAGGACAGCGCTGCACCACCCTCAGGCGCTTGATTGTTCATGAGTCTCTTTATGAGAAGATAATTGAACGTCTCAAAAAGATTTATACTCACGTCTCCATTGGAAACCCCCTTGATCCTCAAACGCTTGTGGGGCCTCTCATCGATCAGCGGAGCTTTGAAGAGATGCAACAGTCTCTTGTGAGGGCCAGTCGGGAGGGAGGAAATATTTTTGGGGGAGAACGCATTCTTCAAGATATTTATCCTAAAGCCTATTACGTTCGGCCTGCCCTCGTGCAAATGCTAGCTCAAACGGAAATCGTACGCCAAGAAACTTTCGCGCCCCTCCTCTATATTATGGCTTATGGTGATTTTGAAGAAGCTTTAAAAATGCATAATGAGGTAACCCAAGGACTGGCTTCATGTATTTTCACAAATGATGTCCGTGAGGCTGAAACATTTCTTTCCGCAAAGGGGAGTGATTGCGGGATTGTCAATGTCAATATTGGACCAAGTGGTGCTGAAATTGGGGGGGCTTTCGGCGGAGAGAAGGAAACGGGCGGAGGGCGTGAATCCGGGAGTGATGCATGGAAAAATTATATGAGACGCGCAACCAATACCATTAATTATTCCACGAAGCTGCCTTTAGCCCAAGGGATTCAATTCGAGATAGGGACAACATGAGCCAGTTTCAATGGGACGACCCATTTCTCTTTGAAGATCAATTGAGCGCTGAAGAAAAACTCATTCGGGACACAGCCCATCGATACGCCCAAGACAAGCTTATGCCTCGCATTTTAGAAGCCAACCGTCACGAAACTTATGACCTGGGTGTTTTTAAGGAACTGGGTCAGCTTGGGTTTTTAGGTATGATGATTCAAGGCTATGGATGTGCAGGAAGTTCTTATGCGGCCTATGGCCTTGTCGCACGAGAGTTAGAACGGATAGATTCAAGCTATCGCTCCCTTCTCAGTGTGCAATCTTCCCTGGTGATGAATGCCATTTACTTTTATGGAAGTGAAGAGCAGAAGGAAAAATACCTGCCCGTATTAGCCACAGGAAACCTCATCGGATGCTTTGGCTTAACTGAACCTAATTACGGCTCTGATCCAGGGAGAATGGAAACCCATGCGAAAGCCCATCCAGACGGATGGATCTTAAATGGATCCAAAACATGGATTACTCACAGTCCTATTGCAGATATCTTTATTGTGTGGGCAAAAGAGGGAAAGGAAATCAAGGGATTTCTTTTAGAAAAAGGAATGGAAGGTTTGTCCGCTCCCAAAATTGAAGGGAAATTTAGTCTCAGAGCCTCTCCCACCGGAGAGATCGGTTTAAATAATGTGTTTGTCCCTCGCAAAAATCTGCTATCCCAAGCCCTAGGCTTAAAAGCAGTGATGAGATGCCTTGATAATGCACGTTATAGTATTGCTTGGGGAGCTTTGGGAGCGGCCGAATTTTGTTGGCATAAGGCGCGTTCCTATGTTTTGGAAAGATCTCAGTTTGGTCGACCCCTCGCCGCCAATCAATTGATTCAAGCTAAGCTTGTCCAAATGCAGACGGATATTTCTCTTGGTTTACAAGGCGTGTTACGTGCAAGTCGGCTCAAGGATGAGGAGCATTGCCCATCAGAGCTTATCTCTCTTTTAAAAAGAAACAATGCAGGAAAGGCTCTTGAAATTGCGCGCGTTGCCCGAGATATGCTTGGTGCAAATGGTATCTCTGATGAATATCATATTATCCGCCATATGATGAACCTTGAATCCGTCAATACTTATGAAGGAACCTTTGATATCCATACGTTAGTCTTGGGGAGGGCCCAAACGGGTATTGGGGCTTTTAGTAGCCATCAGTCTTGATATCCAAAGGCGAGTCTTCTACAAAGGGCTCGAGTGGATTGTTTCTTTGAGGAATATATGAAAAATCTAATTTCTTTTCTTGTTTTTCAAGTCACAAGCCTTGGAATTTTTGCCTTATTTTCTCCTCTTTTTAAAATTAAATGGGATAAAGATAAAATTGGCACTTCCATATTTTGGGGGTTTTGGGCAGCGATGCTTCTCACCTACCTTCTCGCTCTTGTAATGCCAACACATTTAAATATAGCCTGTTATTTAATTTTTATTATATCGCTGCTCGGAATAGGGCGTCTTGTGAGAGAGAAAAAAATTTTAGATATTCTCAAATCTCATTATGTTTATTGTCTTTTCTTCTTGCTGCCTTTTGTATTTTTTTTAATGCATAAGCCTTCATCGTGTGATGAATATGGTCATTGGGTATTGTTACCCAAAATTTACGTAGAAACAAACGAGCTTGTCACAGCAGCCATAACCTCAGGTGTTGGATATACTCCTTTGTGGACTCTCCAAGCGGCTTTTTTTGAATTTTTTATTCCTGGAAATTTTAGTGAGTCTGTCTTTGCTGTCATTAAAATGGGAGTCTTTATTTCTTTCTTATTTTTCCTTAAGGAAACTTTGAGTCTTAAAACTTTCATATTTTTGATTTTCGCTTTTTTGACTCTCTTGCTAACTTCAAAATTTAACAAACACCTTGTGATTGAGTTTCCGATTTATATCCTCATTACCTCTATCTCTTTTCTTGTCTATGCCATTGAAAAAGAAAAAGACAAGACACTTCTTTATTTTCTTTTAGTGGCGGCTCTGTCTCTTTATATGGTTAAAAAGTCTATGATAGCCATCGTCCCTTCAGTTCTTTGGTATCTTTGGGTCAAAAATTACAAAAAAGAGCTTTTCGCTTTTTTAGGAATCTTTTGTTTTTTTGTAATTTCTTGGAAGATAAAGACTTATGGGCACTCAGAGTTACTAGCTGCAAATCGGGCGATTAAGAGTTTTTCAAGTCCGGAAGCGTTTCTTTTTTATTCTCAGTTCTTTGACAGAATCATAGAAAATTTTCTTTATTTATTATGTTTTGCGGGCAGCCTTTATTTGATGTTTAAAGAATCTTGGAAGCTTTTTATCTTTTACGCAATATTTTCTCTCGTTTTTATAACGGCACTTTTTATAAGCTATCTGTTTTCTTTTTCATCTTTTGAAGCGATAAGAGGTGCTTCTTTTTTAAGATATCTCACCTCCGTTTTCTACCCTGCTTATCTGCTGGCCTTATATCTTCTTCTTTCAAAGATTTCACAAAAAATTGAAGCCTTAGGAGAAAAACGAGAGCGTATCGGTATCGTGTTTGGATTTGCTCTTCTCTCTTTCACTATTGGCGGCGTTTATGTTTACCAAGGATATAATGAATCCAAAAGAGATTACGTCGGACAACTCGTGTCCCATATTAACCCCTCTCATCTTTCTCAAAATGAGACTGTTCTTATTATCGGTCCCCTTGTACCAAATTATGGGTATGGGCAATTTAATTACCACTTGTATCCTTGTGCTCAACAACTGAAGCTTTATTCTTTAGATAAACTTCCCTATCAAAATCTTAGTCAATTTTTGAGTCCGTATGATTTGATTGTAGTAAGAGAGACAAATGAAAAATTAAACGACTTTCTCAAAACGTATTGGGGAATTGATCCAATGGGGTATACTGAATTTTACCTTCATAAAAAGAATAACAAGATGGAACTTCAAAAATTATGAACTTTTTTTTCGTTATTCCAGCCTATAAACCTGACGTCAAAGTCATTGACTTGATTAAGCATCTTCTTGATAGTCCCCAAGCCCACATTACAATTGTGGATGATGGTAATGAAAATAAACTTCTTTTTGAGAATCCCATTTTTCAAGATAAACGCGTAAGCCTTCTTCATCACGCCGTTAACTTAGGCAAAGGAGCTGCTCTAAAAACAGCCTTCAATTATATGTTAGTCCTTTTTCCAGATGTTAAAGCGGTCATAACTGTCGATGCAGATGGGCAACATACGGCCCATGATGCCATTAAAATTGCACAACAGACAGAAGGGAGTCAGTCGCTCATTTTAGGAGCAAGATCTTTTTCCCTCTCTAATCAAAAAATACCTTTTAAGTCTCGATTGGGAAATGTTTTTACGCGCCTTATCTGGCTTATCATTATGGGGTCGAAAATTTCGGATACACAAACGGGGTTAAGGGGGGTTCCAGCTCCTCTTATGAAAGTCTGTCTTCATATCTTACCTAACCGGTACGAATTTGAAATGGAGATGCTTTTAAAAGCCAAGGAACTGAATATACCCATCGAAGAGGTTCCTATCAACACCATTTACCTTAATCAAAATAGAGAATCTCACTTCAATCCTGTTTTTGATTCTTTAAAAATTTATTTCGTTCTCTTTAGATTTTCATTCTCAGCTCTTATTTCAACAATTATTGATTATGTCGCTTTTTATTTTTCTTTGATGTTTATTAATGTAGGCTTATCTTTTATCTTAGCACGGCTCCTCTCTTTTTGTGTAAATTACAACTTGAATAAACGCTTTGTATTTCGAAAAGAGACGGGGGGAATAAAGTTTCTTTTAAAATACCTCGTCCTCTTTAGTGCTAACCTTTACATTGGTTATTCTTCTATTGAATATATATGTTTTGAAGGCTTCTCAACCTTTTCTTCCAAAATTATGGTAGACGTCATTCTTTTCTTCTTTAACTTCTTTGTGCAAAGAGAATGGGTCTTTAAGAGTCGAAAGTCAGAGAGTGATTAAACAAAATAAAGCATTTCTTAAAAATTTAGATAAATTTTTATAAAAAAAGTTTAAATTTTATTGCATATTAAATCTACTTATGCTCGTCTATAGACCATATAAAAAGGGAGGATTCAATGAAATCAAAAATTAAAATAGTAACTCTTTGTACAGCGTTTTTAAGTAGCGGTGCTCTGTATGGGTATAATTGTCCCCCTATTCCAAAAGATTGGGATGGGAAAACCTTGGAAGCCTCTGGGCCAATCACATGGACAGTTGGAAAAATAACAAAAGACTTAAATTTAGCTAACGTGACCTGGCAAGCTTATCAAGTTTGGATCTTAACAAAAAATAAGAAGAAACATGAAAAATATGGTCCTATTCAATGTATTTATAAAGCAGTGAATAATGAGACAAAAAAAACTGTCGGAAAGTTAACAATTGCCTCCCCGAAAACTCCTGAACTGGAAACATTAGCGACGACATATGAGTTTAAGGGAGATAAAGCTGAGGCTGCCAAGAAAACGGCCATTGTTGACGCCCCGTATTCTAATAAAGACAAAACCATTGTGGGAGCTAAGTGTACGCCCCTAAAAGGGTCCCCCGAAGGTTTAAATAAATTTCCTGCGGCTTGCGAAATAGTTCAAAAAGCTAAGAAATAAAATTCGGGTCTATACGCCCCACACTTGAAAATGCTTTATTTCTGGTTCTTTTGGAGCCTCGTAAAGACGACTGTGGGGCCGTCTTTGCAAAGATACGAAATACTCGAAACAATTGACTTTTCTTTCATGAGGCACGCCTGCAGAAGAATTCAGGTTTTAAAAGTCAGCTCCCCATGAATCTCCTTCTTTTTCAAAAAATCCCTTGTAAATTCGAATGTGGTTCTCGAATTTACAAGGTAAAAAGGGCCCAAGCAGCCTTTTTAAAGCAAATTAAACGAGCCCCTTTTCCCTGTTGGTTTTATTGCTTCCAATTTATCGTGAAATAAATGGTGTGTTTTCTTTGAATAAGAAAGGGCACTCTTATCTATTTCACTTGAATGAGAGAGGAGAAGCGTAATTACTCCATTTTCCTCGTGTATCGCCCGAACCTTATCTACAAAAGAAGAGCTCAAGCAGCTGGTGTCGGAAGCAAGTTTTGTTATACATTTTTGAACTTTGCGTTCTTGTAAGAAATATAACGGATGGACTACATAATATTGTGTAAGATAGAATTCCATAAGCCCCGCTCCAAAATTTCGATCTTCAGGCACCCCATTTTTGCCATCTAAAAAGCTAATAGCTAAAACAAACACATGCCGTAAAGCGTCTTTTTCTGGTTCCGTAGGCCTAGCTCTATGCGATATTTTCGCTACGGGCTTTAAGAAAGTCTCGCAAAATTTCTTTACTTCCTCTGCAGAGTTATATTGTAACTCCTCATCTCCTGGTTTTGTACGATAGAGCTGCCTGTCAGGAACAAACCCCCAATGTAAATCACTTCTAAGAGGATGTTGTGTTCTAAGTTCACAATTTGAAAGCTTTGTTTCATTTTCGTCAATTGAAACTTCATATATTACAGCAGATAAAGAAGAAAGAGGAGAAATACATAATAAAAGCAAAACACTTAGATTCTTTAACATTTTTACACTCCTTAAATAAGTTAGGTTAGAGATTATACACAATATGAAACCCCAGGATTTCAAACCGCTTAAACTGCTTTAATTTAATGGATTTGTCACGAAGTTTTTATGACACCCTGGAGCTCCAGGCAATTACTGAGAAAAAAGTAAGGAGGCAGCTCTTGTCTTAAACACTATGAGAGAACACTGACCTACTCCCCTTCTCCCCCACGCGTCTTAGGGCTTGAAGTGATTAGCTAACCTACACACTTTAAATTATTGCTTTTTTCATCTTTTAAAATATGGCACTCTCTTAAAAGATCTTCTCTAAAGGGAGCGAGGGAAGGATGGAACGTCAAATTCTTACAGGGCTTTTTCTGTTATGCCTCTGGCTACAATCCGTACATGCTGAGGAATTGGAAGATGTTACGTTGCGCTTTCATGCTCAATGGGAAGTAGGCGATCAAGAACAGCAAAAATTATTAGAAAAATACGGAACGTTCCGTGTTCGCTTTGATCTCGATGGCCATGCTATGCCTCAAAGCCTTTCCCCTGAATTAATACAACGTTGGAAAAACTTTTATGAACTCTGTATGCGAGATGGATGTTATTACTGTGATGCTGATATAGGAAGCTGTGAAACAGGAACATGCGGCCCAGAGAATGCTTACTGTCGACCTTACGTGGACAGCGAAGGGCTTCCAAAATGTGGGGTTGAGTGTGCAGACTACGCTTTTGTAGCAACTCTAACTTAATGAACCTACTTTAAATATGTTCGACCTGAAATCTTCTATAAATGACAATGCTTACAGCTCATCATGCCTTTTTACTTTTTATGGGATCTTAACATATTATCTACACTTATCGTCTGACATATTTTTGTAATTAAGGAAAACTGGGGTTTTCCCTAAACGGCTGAATTCCTAGATTGCTTCGACCCCTTACGCGGTCTCGCAATAACGACCTGGGAAATCTGTCTGTTGGTAAGATTCTTTTAGCTGAGGAGCTCTAAAATAATAACTCCCTTCGAATATGATAAACTTTTTGCTCCCTAATTGGCCATTTCATCATAATTTCTTGCTTTTTTTAATACCCTTATGAGATCATCTCAATAGATAACTTGGGAAACAAAACCTATGGGCCCTGAAGGGCGGGGCGAGAGTTTCCAAAGT
>JBEPVR010000064.1:0-9281 GCA_041690915.1 Alphaproteobacteria bacterium | reverse complement strand
GTTCCCTTCTGAATTGATATAACGGAAGGATGGACGCCGTCGAGGGAAAGAGCATGAAGACGAGTGTTATTTTGATCATAAAAGCTAAAGGTTACAATACCGATTGTCTGTGGGGCGCTTAGGACTTTTTGAACAATTAAATTTTCATTGGCAGGAGCTTCGATATATGCCCCATCCCTTCTCAAATAAGGTCCGCATGTCTCCCTAATTTTTTCAACTAAAACATCATAGGTTCCAGTTGTAGGAGCAGGCCCGAAAACACGAATAGGATAGGTTGGAAAATCTTTTCGAATTTCATTCCATGTTTTATGAGGGTTTTTGGTACAATTATTCTCTTGCTGAATTTGTTGAGCCAGCGCACCATTAAGGTCTCTAAGAGATAAAGAGAAAGGAGTTTCTTGTTTATTTTGGATCAGAATGAGCCCATCTTTTCCAATTTTAAATTCTTCAAAAGTAATACGTTGTGCTTTACACTTTTCTTTTTCCCCTGTCGTCATAGGGCGGGATGCAATAACACCATCCGGACCATTTAAATTTCCACAAAAAAGTTTTATTCCCGTTCCTGTGCCAATAGCTTCAATAATAGGGATGGGCTGATGTGTTTTATAACTAAAATGTTCTCCTACGGTCGCAGCAAAAGGAAAGACAGCCGAAGACCCCGCAATGCGAAGAGGCGGTACTGCTTGCACTTTTAAAGTTAAAAGAACGATGAGGGTGAAAAGCTCTAAAGGTTTAGATCTTTTCTTTTTTTTGGACATGCCTTCCCTTTCTTATTCTTCCTTTTAATATGCCAGAAAAGGAAAAAAAAGACCAAATTTTTTGATTTTGACAAAATGGCCAATTTTATGGTTTAAAATTAAGAAAAGATTAGTTTCTATAAAAATAAGGAAATGACCATGAAAGAAAAAAGAGAACTTCAAGAATTCGAAGAATGGTTTGAAGATAATGGAATAGATTCCATGGAAACGATGGCGGAGTTTCTTAAAGTGCAGCAACAAGGAGCTATTGAACTGACAAAGCTTATCTTGGAACATTGTAATGAGGATAAAAAAACAAAAGACTACGTCTTTAAGGTTTATGAAGAAGCCTTACAATTGATTAGCTCAGAATTCACTAAAGACTTATAGGGTCACCCTTCTCGGTGAAGAGAAAAATAAGCCAAATCCTGAAGAGCTTCTTTAAGGAGAGAGTTAGGAAAGATTTTTAAACACTCAAGAGCTTCCTCCACAAAATCTTGTGCAATATGGTTGGTTTCAAGAAGAGCTCCTGACTCCCTCAAAAGGCGAATGGCATGAGCCAGCGCCCTTTCGTCCCGGGTGCCTCCTTCAAAAGCCTCTTTCCAAAAACTGGAATCTGCTCCTTTTTTATAAGCCAAGATCACGGGGAGAGTCACTTTACCTTCGCGAAAATCATCACCAATGGCTTTTCCCAATTTTTCTTGATTTGCCGCATAATCAAGAACATCATCCATAAGTTGGAAAGCAATCCCTAAAGTATGTCCGAACCTCGCCAGAGCTTTTCTTCTTGAGTCATTTGCTCCTGCGACAACAGCCCCAACTTCTGTGGCAGCTGAAAAGAGTCGCGCTGTTTTGGCACCTATAATTTTTAAGTAAGTTTCTTGACTTAACCCTAAATCATGGCTTGAAGCCAGCTGCATTACTTCTCCTTCTGCAATGGCGGAAGAAGCCTCTGAAAGTATTTTCAATACATCCAATGATCCATCATTTACCATAAGTTCAAAAGCACGACTGAAAAGAAAGTCGCCCACAAGAACGCTGGCTTTATTACTCCACAAGGAATTAGCCGTACTCATGCCACGACGAAGAGTGCTTTCATCAACGACATCATCATGAAGAAGAGTTGCTGTATGAATAAATTCCACACAGGCCGCAAGATGGAGATGACGCTTTCCCTCATATCCACAAAGTTCTGCTGAAGAAACGGTTAAAAGAGGTCTTAACCGCTTCCCCCCAAGAGAGATAAGATACCCCGCAATTTGAGGAATTAACGCAACAGGGCTTTGCATTTTTTCAAGAATACAAGCGTTAACCGCCTGGAGTTGATCCTTTAAAAGAGACGTTAAGGACACAAGGCTTGGGGATGAATAGGGACGTGGATTCAGAGAAGGGCTCATAAACATCTATTTCCTGTCTTGCGTTTAAGGTCTAACTTACTCTAATTTAAGGTCACACTTCTAGTCTAAAAGAGAACCTTTTTATGGCTGACATTATCGTGGTTGGAGGAGGACTAACAGGAGGCACGCTCAGTTGTGCTCTTGCTGAAAAAGGACTCGAGGTCGCTCTCGTCGATTCAATTGATCCTCACACCTCTCGGCCCTCTGATGGTCGCTCTTTTGCTCTTTCACGCAGTTCTTATAATATCTTCTCAAAATTAGACATGTGGCCCTCTTCAGTAACTCCTATTAAAAAAATCCATACGTCGGATGGTCTTCTCCCTCAATGGGTTGAGTATCAAGAGGAAGATGTCAAAGGGGGCCCTCTGGGCTATGTTGTCGATAGCGCGCTTTTAAAATCAAACGTCATAGAAAAAGTTTTGTCTTTTAAAAATATTTGTATTCACGCTCCCGCCTCCGTCGTTCGCCTCGAAAGAACAGAAACATCTGCGCTCGTTGAAACCGATCAAGGAGAAATCTTAAAAGCTCCCCTTTGCATCGCAGCCGATGGAAAGTTTTCAACCTTAAGAACGTGGGCACAGATCCCCCTTATTCAATGGCCTTATGATCAGCATGCGATTGTTTGTAATTTGACCCACACCCTCCCCCACACTCATCAAGCTTTTGAGCATTTTTTGCCTTCCGGACCCCTTGCTTTCGTTCCTCGACCCGGAAATGAATCCGGACTCGTTTGGTCAATTGAAAAAGAAAAAGCTGAAGTGCTTATGAGCCTTTCCCCTGAAGAGTTTGCTGAAGAAGTTCAGGCTTTTTTTGGATTTTCTTTAGGAACCTTCACGCTTTCAAGCCAACGTCAAATTTTTCCTTTAAACGTCTGCGTACCAAAACGCCTTATTGATACACGTCTCGCTCTCGTAGGAGACGCTGCCCACACTTTTCATCCTGTAGCCGGCCAAGGACTTAATGTGGGGCTTCGAGATGTAGCCGCTCTCGCGGAAGTTGTAAGTGATGCGTTTTCACTAGGCCTTGATCTTGGTTCTTCCTCAGTTCTCAAACGTTATCAAAAATGGAGACGGATAGACATTCTTTCAATGACTCTTCTAACTGATGGAATGGTACGTATTTTTTCAAATCAAAGCCGGACCCTGGCCCGCACACGTTCTATTGGTTTTGGTCTCACAAAACATTTGACTCCTCTCAAACATTTCATGATTCGCCATGCCATGGGCGTGACAGGACAAGTTCCTTATTTAGCCCGAGATTAATGAGAGTTTAGGTTTCCAAATCCCATTTTGGCCCAGTAGATTGGGTTTCCTTTGGGGTTTTTAAAAGCAACTTTACTCATTTTCTAAATTTCCTTTTTGATTCTGCTAACCACATTACTTTTTAACTCGAGATCGATACCCTTGCCATAAAAATCCCAAAAAGATAAGAAAGAAAAGTCCAAAGGGAGCCAGCCATAAAAAAAGTGTGTTCTTGTCAAAAGGGGGGCGAAAAAGGATATCCTCTCCAAAAAGAGTGCGGATTTCATCCCGAATCATTTCATCCGACTTTCCTTCTTTGAGTTGCTCAACAATAAAGCCTCGCAAAGCTTTTGATTCGGGCGTTTCTGATTCGGCAATCGATTGCCCCGCACATTCAGGACAACGAACTTCTTTGTAAAGAGCCTGTGCTCTCGTTTCAAGAGCTCCATCTGCCAATGAAGTCAGGGGGGAGAAGAAGAGGAGTAAGAACAAAAAGTATTTTGGTTTGATACTGGATTGCTGGGCTTTTCTCGCAATGACGATCTCCCTCCCCGTCCTTGCGAGGCTCCGAAGGAGCCGCGGTAATCCAGAAAAATTCTTATTACTTATAAAAGAAACAATAGCTCCTAAAACCATCAAAGCGGCTCCACTCCAAATCCAAGGGGCTAAGGGAATCAAAGACACCCTTATAAGCCATCGCTTATTACCCTGGTAAGGGCCTAAGACAACGTAAAGATCTTTTAAGCCATTCGTCAAGATAGCCGTTTCACTGAGAAGAGAATTTTGAGGCTGATAAAGCCTTTTCTCAGGGGTTAATGTTCCACTTGGAGAGAGGATGGTTGCTTTTTCATAAAGATAGGTAGGCTCCTTTCCATGTTGAACCTCCTGGAGAGTGAATTTTATTCCTCTCACCTCTAAGCTTTCCTGAATCCCTAAAATACGCGTTTCATCACTGCGAAATCCCCCTCCAACGCTGACGCCTAAGAGAGCAACGCCTACACCAAGGTGGGCAAGAGTCGCGCCTAAGGAAAGACGTCTTTTTGTAAAAGCAATCACCGTTCCTCCTAACACCCATATGGCAACCACGATACCTGTAAATGCCCAAAGAGAGGTCGGATAGAGGACAAAAAGAAGTAAAGTCGCTGCTCCTAAGGCAGCTGTCAAAGGGGCGATGAGAAGCTGAAAGAGAGGCTCGTCCTTTTTTGCGAACACGGAACCCAGGGGGATAAGGAGGAGAAAAGGAATCATTAAAGGAATAAATGTACGTTCAAAATAAGGAGCCCCAATGGCAATTTTTTCTCTCCACATCCAGTCACTCCAGAGAGGATAAAGGGTTCCTAAAAAAACCGTTGTAAGGCCTACAAAGAGGAGAAGAGAGTTGAGAAGAAGGACTCCTTGTCGGGAGAAAAATGGAAGAGAGGGGCTTTGAAGACGGGAGGCTTTCCAGATCCACATACAAAAAGCAAAACCCATAATCCCCCCTAAAAGACAGAGAATAAAAAATCCTTTTTCAGGATCTTGAGCAAAAGAATGAACGGACGTAATAAGACCGGAACGGACCAAAAAGGTGCCAAGAAGACTCAAGCCAAAGGTTAGGAGGCTTAAAAAAAGACTCCAACGGTAAAGCGTTTCCGTTCGAAGCGTATGGAGAAGAGCCGTTGCTGCAAGCCATGGCATTAAAGAGGCATTCTCAACCGGATCCCAGAACCACCAGCCCCCCCACCCGAGTTCATAATAAGCCCACCAACTGCCCAAGGCTATCCCAGCTGTCAGGGCCCCCCAGGAGAAAAGAACCCACGGGCGGATGATAGCGCCCCACGTTTGAGCCTTTTCTTCTCCCCATAAAGCCGCAATAGCAATAGAAAAAGGGGCTGAAAATCCTACATAACCAAGGTAAAGAAGAGGAGGATGGCTGAAAAGCCCTCTATCTTGGAGAAGAGGGTTTAAAGAATTTCCTTCCGGTAGAGTGAAAGGAAGGACGGTAAAAGGGTTTGAGGTCAGAATTAAAAAGAGAAGAAAAAGCAGTGTCAAAAGACCTTGAACAACAAGTGTACGCGCTCTCAAAGGAGAAGGACGAAGAAACATAGCAAGAGCAACACCCATTCCTGATAAAATCAGAACGAAAAGAAGGAGTGAGCCTTCATGATTTCCCCAGGTGGCAGCCATACGATAAGTCCAGGGAAGTTGAGTGTGATCATGAAACGCAACCGTTGCAATGGAAAAATCACATACCCAAAAAGCAAGGATGAGGGTGAGAAATGCTGCGGCTATAAACCCTCCCTGAAGGAAAGTAGCCCCACGACCGAGGGTTAAAGTGATATGATTGTTTTTTTGGATTGCTTCGAGTCTTTCAGAGCCTCTCAATGACGCGAAGGAATTGGCCAAGACTTGCACACTTACAAACCCGACGGCCATGGCCAAAAAGAAGTTTCCGATCTCACTGAGCATTGCGCCAGGCACCCTCTTCTTTCAATCGATCTGCAACCTCTTTCGGCATATAGTTTTCATCATGTTTTGCCAAAACCATTTCAGCTTGAAATTCCGTCGGGTTACGAAGATACCCCTCCACAACAACGCCTTGGCCTTCACGGAAAAGATCGGGCAGAATTCCCTGGTAAGTAACGTCAATAAATTTCTTTTGGTCTGTAATCTTGAAGCTCACTTTTTCTCCGTTCTGACGAAGAGAGCGGGGTTCGACAAGCCCTCCTAGACGAATGCGTTGTTCAGAAGGAATTTTTTTTGATTGAAGATCAGACGGCATATAATAAAAAACGAGAGCCTCTTGAAAGGCTGTGAGGGTTAGAAAAGCTGCGATGCCTAAGCCTAAAAGCCCACTGCTAATCAACACAAGGCGTTGATGTTTACGTTTCATAAGAAGCATGTCTAAACTCTTGAACGGAGTTTTTCCATTGAACAACTGTTTTTATCAAAAAAAGGCTAAGGCCCAGAAAAGTCAAACCATAGGCCCCTAAAATATAAATCCCATAAGGAGATGAAAGAGTCATGCCATCGCTTCCCAAATAAAAAGTTTTCGTCGATTCACTTCCGTGCGTGCTCTTAAAATGAGAACACAAACAAAATAAAAGAAATAAGCTCCTGCCATAAGGAATAAGGGCAAGAGCATGGAAGGATGGATGGAAGAACTTGAAAGTTTAGTAAGACTTGCAGGTTGATGAAGGGTGTTCCACCACTCAACCGATCCTTTAATAATAGGAAGATTAATCACACCGACAAGAGCCAAGAGAGAGGCTGCCCGTATCCCCTGCTGAGGGTGAGAATAAGCTTTATAAAGAGCTAAGTATCCTCCATAAAGAAAAAGAAGAATCAAGACAGATGTTAACCGTGCATCCCATACCCAATAAGCGCCCCACATCGGTTTTCCCCACAAGGCCCCAGTTAAAAGACTCAGAGCGGTAAAAAGAGCGCCAAGGGGAGCCGAACTGATGGCTAAAACTTCTGCTAAAGGATGGCGCCAAACCAGAACAAAAAGGCTCATCAGCCCCAAAAAAGCATAGACAAAAATGGCCATCCAAGAAGCGGGCACATGAACATACATGATCCGCATGGCATCTCCTTGCTGATAATCAGAAGGCGACGTGACAAGCCCGGTATAAAGACCCGCTATAAATAAAAGGCCGGTAAAAATAAAGGAAATCGGTAATAACCGGTTTGTTGTTTTGAAAAAAAAGCTTGGCCGCGCCCATTGATGTTTCATTTTATCCTTCCCCGGAACAACGAAGTGCCCAACTTCCTATCCCTATGGAGAGAATGACGAGAAAAAGGGATGTACTGATAAGGAGGCAGAAAGGCGCAAAAGAATCAAGCCCCAATCGCGTCATTTCCATAACAGAAAGAGAAAAAAGAAGAAGGGGCAAGGTGAAGGGTAAAATCAGAAGCGCGATCAAAAGGCCCCCTCCCCGCGCGTGAAGAGTCAAAATCCCGCCTAAAATCCCAAGAGCACTTAACCCTGGAAAGCCAACAAGAAGCGTGGAGGAGACCATCATAACGTCCTCCAGAGGCATAGCAAAAAGGAGTGACATCAGAACCCCCAATAAAATTAATGGCAATCCTAGAAGAAGACAGATGGCTTCGATTTTAGAGAGAATATGAAAAGCAGGGAGAAGAGGATGCAAAAGGATTTCATCCAACAATCCTTCGTGAGCTTCCTGTTTTAAAAGGGGCGGCACCGAAAAAAGAGTCGTAAGAATAGCTAAAACCCATAAAATAGCTGGAGCACTTTGTCTTAATATTTTTTCCTCAGGACCCAAACCTAAGGCCATACAAAAAAGTGCTAAAGCAAAAAAGCTAAGAGTGGCTAACAAAGTTCCCTGATAAAGGTAAAGATTGCGAATTTCACGTCGGAGCAGGTTATGACGGTATCCACTCATTGTACTTGAAGATACTCGATGTCTGAATGGCTTTGGAGCAAAGTTCCGCGCAATGACGCCCCCCGCAGAGAGCGGGGCGATCCAAATATCTTCAAGTTTATTAGGTACGTCATAAAAAAATCTCTTTAGATGCTGAAACATTCTCATGAGTCGCCAAGATGACACTTCCCCCTTTTTCTAACTGTTGCGCAAGCGCAAGGGAGAGGATTGTTTTTCCTGTCTGATCAAGTCCTGCTTGAGGTTCATCCAGGATCCATAAGGTGCGCTCAAGCCAATGACATCGACTCAGACTGAGCCGTTTTGTTTGTCCCTGAGATAAATGGGAAATCTTTTGTGTTAACCGATTTGATAGGCCCCACATTTCTAGAGCCTGTTCTATTTTTGCTAACGAAATTCCATAAAAATCATGCCAAAGACGGACTTGATCCTTGATCAGAGCTTCCGGATGGAGCCAAAGCTTATGACCCACATAGAGGAGAGAGCGTTGATAGAAACTGAGATTTTTAGCTGTGAGAGGGTTACCCTTCCAGGATAAGGTTCCCACAAATGGATGACTAAGCCCTATAAGAAGTCGCAAGAAAGTTGTTTTTCCAGACCCATTAGCTCCTTTGACAGCCAGTGCCTCCCCTTCTTTCACCGAGAAGGAAAGATTTGAAAAAAGAGAATTTTCCCCTCGTTTATATGAAATATTCTGTCCTTTAAGCATCCTCAAACACTAATGGAAACGAAGAGTGTTGAAAACGAGAATTTTTAACCTTGGCAAAAAATCCTAAAAACGCTCATCGTGTCCTAACCTCCCTTGCAGCAATCATTTCATGTCGGCATCATTATTAAAGCAGGCCTTTCCGAGAGGATTGCCAAAAAGCCTTATTTCATCTAAGGATAGAAGAAAGTTTTTTGTCATAAATGAGTATGTCTATGAAAATATCATCCCAAGTTAAAAAAATTCTTTCAAATTACGAAAGCGATTGTCCTGGAACTAAAGCAAATCTCGCTCGGCTTTTAATGCAGGGTCACTTGGGTGGCACGGGAAAAATGGTGATCTTGCCCATTGATCAAGGATTTGAGCATGGTCCAGGCCGCAGCTTTGCGATTAATCCTGCCGCTTACGATCCTCTTTATCACTATCAAATGGCTGTGGATGCGGGACTTTCTGCCTATGCGGCTCCCTTAGGAATGTTGGAAGTGGGAGCGGATACCTTTGCAGGAGCAATCCCGACCATTTTAAAAATTAATAGTTCCATTAGCCTGATTCCCGGCGGGGATGATGCAGATCAAGCGATAACAGGATCGGTGGCGGATGCTTTACGTTTGGGATGCTCAGCCATTGGGTTTACCATTTACCCCGGGTCCAATGCGACTCTCTCCATGCTTGAAAATCTACGAGACCTTGCGGAAGAAGCCAAATCCTATGGACTTGCGGTAATTGTATGGTCGTATGCGCGCGGAAATATGTCCAAAGAGGGTGAAACAGCAATTGATACAATTGCTTATGGAGCCCATCTAGCGGCCCTCATG
>JBEPVR010000063.1:0-9511 GCA_041690915.1 Alphaproteobacteria bacterium | reverse complement strand
AGTGCTGCTCCTATTTCTGCTCCTATTGTAGCTGCTCCTATTGCTGCTCCTCTTGTAGTTGCTCCTCTTGTACAGATGGAAGAAAACATTTTGAAGCAAAGAATCGCTCGAAATCGAAATTTAAACGATTATCAAGATATTGGATTAACCCAGCTCTTCTCAAGAGGTTTCTATGGCCAGGATGTAACGGTGGCTGTCATAGAAGGGGGTTTTTATCATACTCTCGCTCCTCGGTATCGAAATAATTATACTAATGTGGCCATTCTGCCTGCGGCCACTGATTGGTATTCTGAACATCGAGAGCAAATCCTGCCCCCCCTTGCTTTTTATGATCCTTATCTCAGTCCCCTTAATCAACGGTTTGAGAGAGATTTAGGAAGAGGAAAAGATTTTAGATTCGATCACGGAGATCGAGTTCTTTCGGTTGTTGCTGAAGCAGCCCCGCGTGCTAAAATTTTACCGGTTATGGCCTCTTTTGGCCCGGATGATGGTTCTTTTATTAGGGCTCTTGAAGCTTTAAGCGAGCGCGATGATGTTAAGATCATTAATATGAGCCGTTGGCTCCAAACAGCCGCACAGGATGAAACTCGACTTGATCCTCGGGTATGTACGGCTTTGCGTAAATGTACGGATAAAGGAAAAGTACTTGTTCTTTCCGCAGGGAATACTAGGTCTCTTATTCCTTCCACCCCTACGCGTAGCACAAATGATATTAGGGACATCAGCAAACTGGCAGCTAATCTTATCTCTGACCTTTTTCATAATTTGAGTGCAAATGATTCTTTGCAAACCCATACCGTGATTTCAGGGGCTTTAAACAATACGACGGATTATATAAGCGATTACTCTATCATGGCAGGAGAGGGACCAGTGCACAATAATTATATAGCAACAAAAGGGGAAAACTTTACCTCTGTTTTTGGAAAAGTTTGGCACGGAACTTCTGCAAGCAGCCCTTACACCGCAGGTGTCCTTGCCGACCTTATGAGTGCTCGTAACGGTGTCCCGGGATCTAGAGTGGTAAAGTCTTTATTTGATGGGGCAGCTCCTCGACCTTTCGAACCTACTATTTATGGCAGAGGTTTGGTAAAAGCCGACAGAGCTCTTGAGGAACTTCTTGCTAGTTAGGCCTTTTTCTAATCTTCTTCCTCTTCTAAAGCTCTGTAGTTTATTTTCCCAGAGCCCAGGAGGGGGAGAAGAGGAAGAATATGTATAACCCTAGGCAAGGAAAGTTCCGACAGCCCTTGGATTTTCCAGAAGGAAATAAGGGCTGATTTTTCAGCGGAGACATAATTCGTGAAAAGAACCAGGCGTTCCCCTTTTTTAGAATCAGGACGCGTGATAACGGCATGAATAGACCCTGGCCAAAGGCGCAGAAGGGCTTCTTCCACAGCCAGGAGAGAAATCGTTTCCCCCCCCACTTTAGCAAAACGCTTGGCGCGCCCTAAAAGGCGCACGTACCCTTCAGAATCAATATTTACAATATCTCCCGTATCATACCACTCCTTGAGGGGAGGAATAAGCTTGCCAGGAGAGGAAGCTAAAAGATATCCTTCCATAACATTGGGACCCTTCACCCAAAGGCGGCCTCCTTCTGAAATGTCTTCAACAGATTCAAGACGGTGAGAAATTCCCGGCAAAAAGCGCCCAACCGTATGGGCTTTATAATGCATGGGTGTATTAACACATAAAACGGGCCCTGTTTCCGTCGTTCCATATCCTTCAAAAAGCCTTAGGCCAAACTTCTCGAACCATAGGTTTTGTGTTTCTTCTCTTAACTTTTCTGCTCCTGCAAAGACATAGCGGAGGGAATGGAAATCGTACACATGAGCCACCCGCCCATACCCTCTTAAAAAGGTATCCGTTCCAAATAAAATCGTGGCACCCATATCATAGACAAGCTCTGCGACAACCCTGTAGTGCAAAGGGGAAATATAATGAAAAGACCGAACCCCAGAAAGGAGAGGAAGAAGCATTCCTGCCGTTAAACCAAAGGCATGAAAAAGAGGAAGAACGTTTAAAACTCTATCTTTTTCATTGAAATCAACGACAGAAGCGAGTTGAGCACAATTAGATTGAAGATTGAGATGACTTAAAATAACGCCCTTAGGGGTACCTTCAGAACCGGATGTAAATAATATGACGGCTCGATCAGAAGAACGGGCAGCGTTTTTATACGCTCTTTCTGGGAAAAACATTCCATAAACACCCCTTAGTTTGTCCTTAAGACGAACTTTTTTAACTTCATCTTCAAGATAATGAATATGAATCTTATGGTGTTTTAAAAGTTCTACAACGTCTTCAAGATGGGCTTTTTCTATAAATTGATGAGCGGTAAACACAGAGGTAATCTTTGCCAACTGACATGCAGCTAGAAGAGCGGATGCCCCACTCGTATAATTTAAAAGAGCAGGAATCCGTCCTATCGCATGAAGCGCCCAAAAACTTACAATAAGACCATGCGTATTGGGCAGCATAAGACCAACAGCTTCACCCCCAGTTGTTTTGCGATCAATCACCGGCGAGAAGGTAAAGATCTTTAATAAAAGCCCCGCGTACGTCAAGGTTTTATGAGTCAAATCTTCCAAAATAGGCGTAAAGGCTCCATATCGTTTTCGACTTTTGAGGAGAGCCAAAAAAAGTGTCTTTTCCAGCGGAGTGGTCTTCAACATCATCGTGGTCATCACGTCATAAAGCTGTTCGCTTAACGCTCGGCGTCGCGCTCTTCCCACAACAGTTGGATCAACTTTAAGGGTCAGAGGGGGAAGGAGGGTAAGCGTTATTTTAGGGAATAGTTTACGAGGAACCTCTCCTTTCAGATGGGAGAAAAAAGTGTATTGCGCCCCTTCTATCCGAAGGGGAAGAAGGGATGCTTTCGCTTTTTCCGCAACCATTCCCGGGCCTTCATAGATTTTCATCAACCCACCCGTAAGCGTCATACGTCCTTCGGGAAAGATGATAACTTTATGACCCTTTTTGGCCTCCTCAATCACTTCGCGCAGAGCGTAGGGATAGAGCGGATCAATAGGAAAGACTTTAGCAAGGACCAGGAAAGGTTTTATCCACCATTTTTGTGCTGTGGAACGGTTGATTGCAAAAAGAGGCTTCTCAGGCAACACAGCTGCAATCAAAAGAGCATCAATGTAAGAGGTATGATTGGCAATAAGGATAACCCTTTCTCCAGCTTTCTCATAATTTTCAAGGCCTCGAACCTCCAAGCGAAACAAAAGGCGGAGGAGCCCGTGAAGGAAATCTCTCAGCACAGGATCGGGAAGAATTCGAATTGTATAAATGGCCACAACCACTTGCCCAATAGCGGTTAAGAAAATAAGCGTCGGAATGGAGACATGAAGACTTAAAAGACAAAAGGACCCAAAGCTTGCAAAAACCATAAACCCCGCATTGATAATATTATTAAAAGCAATGACTTGAGATCGTTTATGAGAAGATACGCGGGTTTGGATAAAGGCGTAAAGAGGCACAATGAAAAGGCCCCCCGCAAACGAAAGGAGAAAGATATCTACCGTTAGGCGAAGTCCTTGAAAGGATATTAAAAAAGAAAGAAGAGACAGGGAAGCTGTGGACAAAGGGGACCCAAAGCAAGATATATCGTATAAAAGAGGTGCCATGATAAGGGCTAATAAAGGGACATGTTTTGTCGTAATTTCCGTCTTAAAAAGCCAGTTACAAAGCAGGGACCCAGTCCCAATTCCAAGGGAGAAGAGAAGAAGAAGAAAAATAAAAACACTTTCTTCAACCCTAATCACATCTTTGGAAAAGGAAGGAAGTTGAGATAAGAGAATTGTGCCCACAAGCCAAAACCAGGAAATGGCGATAATGGCTTTATAGACACGCGCCTCCCTTTGAGTATAACGAAAAAGGCGCTTGACCTCCGCGGTCCAAGACATGCGGATTTTAAGATGAGGGGCGCGGCTCGGAATTGAAGGAAGAAGCCAGCTACACACAAGCCCTAAAAGGGCTATAAAGAGCAGTTGAAAACTTAAAAGAAAAGGGGAAATCTGGAGATGAATCATCACAGCTCCCCAAAGCGTTCCCAACATAATTGCAAGAAAAATTCCGGCTTCAATATACCCATTTCCGCTCAAAACTTTCTCTGGAGGAAGGATATCAGGCAAAATACTATATTTGGCAGGACTAAAAAAAGCCGTATGCACCCCCATAAAGAAAAGAGTCACTAAAAGCAAATAGGGGTTTTTATAAATAAATCCATAAGAGCTCAGGCTCACGATAAGAATTTCAGAGATCTTAACCCATCTGATAATAGCGGATTTGTCATAGCGATCAGCAAGTTGTCCGGCAAGAGGTGAGAATAAAAACGCAGGCAACATAAAAAGTCCAAAAGCTGCAGAAACAAAAAGAGAAATGGCTGTCTCAGAAGGGGTGGCCAAATGAAAGGTGACTAAGGTCACAAAAGCCGTTCTAAAAAAATTATCGTTGAACGCTCCAAAGAGTTGTGTTCCAAATAGAGCCCAGAACGATTTGTTTTGTATGTGAATTTTCATCAATGCATAGGAGAAATTTTTTCTTATCTTAAGATTATCTTCTCAAATAGCCAAGGAAAAAATAACAGGTATTTCCTGGTGATCACTCGCCCTGCTGCCTTGATAAGGGGAGAAAAATTAATGATCCTTTTACATACTGTAATAAACCGTTATGTTTTTTGTGGTTGAATTCCTGGCCCCTCTTCTATAGATCAGTTACCTTGAAGAGACAGATGATTTGACTCTTTAATCAAGGAAATTAATATGGACGGCCTGCGGAAATTTTTTGGAACAGATGGGATTCGGGGACAAGCGAATTCTGAACCTTTGACTCCCCATACATTGACTCGTTTAGGGCAAGCGATTGGTCTTCATTTTATGCGGGGCGACCATCGTCATCGAGTTGTGATCGGTAAAGATACGCGTCTTTCTGGCTACATGGTAGAGTCAGCCCTTGCTGCAGGCTTTGTTTCTGTGGGGATGGATGTAGCGACTGTAGGCCCTTTGCCTACGCCGGCTGTGGCGATGCTCACGCGTTCTATGCGGGCAGATTTAGGGGTAATGATTTCTGCTTCTCATAATCTTTTCGCGGATAATGGAATTAAACTTTTTGATCCGGACGGCTTTAAACTTTCCGATGAGGTAGAAAAAGAAATTGAAACTCGGCTCGAGTCTTCTCCTTTTTTAGCGAGTCCCCTTTATTTAGGACGAATGGTCCATTTAGAGGATGCTGTGGGTCGGTATGTTGAGTTCGTAAAGGGAAGTATTCCCCGACACACTCATTTTGAAGGTCTGCGCGTCGTTGTTGATTGTGCTCACGGCGCTGCCTATAAAGTCGCCCCTTTAGTGTTGAGAGAGCTTGGAGCAACAATTATTCCAATCTCTGTCAGCCCCAACGGTCAAAATATCAATGATACCTGTGGGGCAACCTCTCCTCAGATGATGTGTGACAAAGTTAAAGAAGAGAAGGCTCACGTGGGGATTGCTTTTGATGGGGACGCAGATCGGGTTGTGTTTGCGGATGAATTCGGTGGTCTTATTGATGGTGATCAAATCATGGCTCTCATTGCAACCGATTGGGATGAATGTGGGTTGTTAAAGAACAAAGGAGTTGTCGCCACTCATATGTCCAACCTGGGGCTTGAGCAGTATTTAGAAAAGAGAGGGTTATCTCTTGTACGTACCGCTGTGGGGGATCGTTATGTTGCTGAAAAAATGCGAGATGAAGGATACAATGTGGGGGGCGAATCATCGGGGCATATTATTCTTTCTGATTATGCAACCTCAGGCGACGGGCTTTTAACGGCACTTCAAGTGCTAACAGCTTTGGTTCATAAGCAAAAGCCAGCAAGTCAAGTAATGAAGCTGTTTACGCCTCTTCCTCAAATTCTCAAAAATATAAAACTGCGGCCTTCTTTTCTCAAACTTCCAGAAGCCGAAGTAATTTTTGAAAATGCTCGCAAGAAACTGGGGAAAAATGGTCGCCTTATGGTCCGACCTTCAGGGACTGAACCTTTGATTCGAATCATGGCCGAAGGGGAGGGAGAAAAATCCGTAAAAGAAATTGTTGATTCCATTGCCAATGACCTTATCTCACTTTCCGAAAAGGGGGTGGCTTAAAGAGCCCTCACGTTAAAATAAGCGGTGGCAAGCCCCTAAGGGAGATCTCGTTTAAAATGACTTTGTCAGGGTTAAACGGCCAGCAAAAGAAGTCCAGTTGAAGTTGTTAAGTTTGGATTTGAAACTTGTTCCATTGGCAAAGTGGCGGGTGTCGTTCCCGTGGTAGATGCGATTCCAGCTTATGCCCGCTTCACCCCCAATAGCAACAGAAGAAACCACTAAATACTTAACCCCAATTTGCCCCTTTAAACCAAGGCCGTTTCCCCCTTGACTCATGGTGTTCCTCGTTTGATCTCCTTGAAATTTCCAATTTCCATTTCCTTGATAAAAAGAAAGATTAAACGCAGCCGACGCGGTCATAGACCATCTCTTGTTAAATCTCGCTTTTGAATCAATTCCTATATAGGGGCTGGAAAATTGAAAAGTATTTGATAAAGAGTTGAGAGCATTTCCTGTCGTCTTGTTCCCACTCAGGTGAAGATGATCATAGATAAATCCAATTTGAGGAATAAGATCTATTGATTTGCGAGGCTTCATGTTAAAGCCAAAAGCTATGTTTGGCTGAAAAGTAAATCCTGTGCCATTTATCGAATTCTGAGCAGGATTCCGGCCTCCAAGAGGGGCAAGATAATTTGAATCTGTCATTTTCCCCCCTAAAAAGTTAGAAAATCCCATGTCAAGATTGATCTTGTAGCGATCGAGGAGGGTTGTTTCTGTCTTAATTCCATATTCAATACCTTGAAGGTTTTTCCATTGTAATGTGCTTGCAGGCTGAGTGTTTGCCAGTGAGGTACAACCGGCTTTTGTCTTCCATTTTAAATTATCCTGACGGTATCCCGCGAAAGGTTTGACATCTATTGCAACCTTTTTTTTGGCTTCGACGGGCAAAGAAAAAGCGAGAAAAAGGGAAATAAATTTTAGAATCAGGCGGTTGCGCATGAAAGAACCTCTTCTCATCTCAAATAAAATTATGTCTATCGTTAATTATTAAGAATTTATTAATATTTTAGCAACCCCTAAAATCTCTTGCTTGCTCTTTGAGAATTGCGTATAACCCTCACGTGTTGGCGGGTGTAGCTCAATGGTAGAGCAGTAGCTTCCCAAGCTTCAGACGAGGGTTCGATTCCCTTCACCCGCTCCAGTTTTTAAGGAGTTGTATTATGAAAAAAACAAATCTTTTCATTCTTCTTTTAGGTTTTCTTGTGGGGTGCCAGCCTCCCCTGACCCGCGAGCAACAATTGGCTATCTATCGTACGCGCTGCACGGAATATGGTTATCAATGGGGAACACCTGAATTTGCTGATTGTATGATGAAACAAGAATCTCGCCAGGAAAACTTGGCCGTCCAAATGAGAAAAGTGCAGGCTTTGGAAGAGGGTAACTGGATTGAAGAAAGAGCACTGGAACTTAAACGTAAAAAGAAAAAATACTAAAAATTATTCCTCTTGAGAATGTTGTGGAATCAAGGAGGAGTGTAAAAGATTGCCTTCGTCAGTTGACAGTGGAACTTTTGGTGTAACAAGTTCGAAATTAAGCTCAGGAAGTCCAGGTGGAGAAGAGCTATAAGCCGGCGATGGGGAAAGGGGTAAAGGAGAAGGTGTTATTATTAATTTGCGCAAGAGTGAGGGCTCTTTTTGTGTAGGCTCTCTTCTCGCGGGAAGGGGGGATGAAAAGGTTTTTTTTATCTCGATTTTTTTGTTTTTCTTTCTTTTCTTTCTTTTTTGTTCTTTTTTTTGAGGATCCTTTTCTCGTAGAGAGGGAGATTGGCTATAAGCTTTATCTTCAGGTCCTAAAGAGGCGAGGCGCCTAAGCTCTTCATATAAAAGTAGGGCTTCCGTCAAGTCATTACAATAATCATTGCTAGAGAGTCTTGCTGTTGGAAGAGAAAGTCTTGAGGGAGGTTTGTAAGGATCACGATCGAGGATTTCCATCGCAAAAAGAAGGCGACTAAAAAGGCAACAAAGGCCGTAAATCAAAAGAAAAATCGTGCGGACTTTCACTTAACATACAGCTCCTTCATTCAAGGGTTGGGTTTGAAATATTCGATTTTTATATTACCCAATAACCTTTAATTTACTATTAAAAGGTTAGGTTATTTAGCACCCTATTTTCGCTCATATACCCCCACAAGGCTGGCTTCTGCAAGGGTATGGCTCTGGATAGCCTGTAAAAGATTTTCTTTTGTTGTGTCTTCGGGAAGTTGAAGCCTTGTATCAAGGGCATAGAGAGTAAAGAAGTATCTGTGCTTTCCACTAGGAGGGAGAGGACCTCCGTAACTCATGTTCCCCCAGCTGTTTCGGCCGCTTTGGATACCATGGGGTAATTCCTTAACTCCTTCCGCTAAGACGCCAATCGTAGGAGGAATATTGTATAATATCCAGTGATTCCATGTGCCATGAGGCGCATCGGGGTCATCACAAATAAGGACTAATGAGCGCGTTCCCTCAGGCACATCCTGCCATCTTAAAGGAGGAGAAATATCGTCTCCTTCGCCTGTATATTGAATAGGAATGGGATCAAAGTTTGCAAATGCTGAACTTATAAGTTTCATGAGCCCCCCTTACTTTATCCTTTTATAATATCATAAGGAAGTGGGAGTGTCTAAGAACTTCTTCCCCCACCAAGTTGGTCAGGGTGATTCGATACAAATAAAAATTTCCTGAAACCATCATTGTGAGCAGAGCGAAGAAATTTCTTTCTGCCACGGTCCTTCGGGCCTTGCAATGACATTTATATCTCTAGTCCCTAATTCGAGTTTACAGAATTTAGAGAACTACCCCCTTTTACTTTGTCCAATATTTCTTTTGCCATCCTTGTCGTTGGGGAGATGACCTCACCACAGGAAACCCGTGTAAAAGTTTATCGTCTTTTATGAAGTTGATTATAAACGTAAAACAAAGAAATTTGCCTTTATTTGCAAATTATAGTACAATAATATTATTATTCAATATTAGATAGGTGGTTATTATGAAAAGTAAATTTGTTCAGCGTCTTTTAGGCGGTGTAGCTCTCATCCCCCTAATGGTATTATCCTTTTTAATAAGCCCCTTAAGCTCTGCTCAAGTGGAAGCAAAAGCAGGATCTAGTAAAACGAGAACGAGGGGGGGATTAAAAAGAGCAAGTATTCATTCAGAAAGAACGGCACGTATAGCAAGAGGAAGCACGGCACGTATAGCAAGAGGAAGCACGGCACGTATAGCAAGAGGAAGCACGGGGCGTATAGCAAGAGGAAGCACGGTACCTATAGCAAGAGCTGTAAGTTCAAGAAAAATTATACCCACACCCTCTCCTTCATTACGTGCGTCAGTAATACCAGAGGCACAAATCCCTGTCACTCCACCCCCACCTCAAGCGGGAGTCGGGGGTAAGGCTCCTCAACCCAATTTTGC
>JBEPVR010000062.1:0-9712 GCA_041690915.1 Alphaproteobacteria bacterium | reverse complement strand
CCATACATATGGCCTTTAAAGCCTTTTTCGTTAGTGATCATATTATTAAAATTTTCTATAGAGATATCTTTTGAGGTTGGTTCCCTAAAGATTGCCTCTAATATGTGAAAATTTCTTTTATTAAGGAGTAACTTTTGAGAGGGGATTACTGCTTCAGAAGTATTTATTTTCTTTGGGCGCTTTGAAACTTTTTCTACCCCTTGCTCTTTCTTTTGTCTTCTTTCATCTGCCTTTTTTTTACGTAAGGATGCTTCTTTTTTTCCTTCTTCGGGTAGAGGTTTTGGAGACAGAGGTTCAGCAAATGGTTTTAAGGAAGGGGAAGAAGTATTTTCTGGATGACCCCTGTAGGGTTGTTGTGTGGAGGAATTATTAATCTCTTCTTCCTCATGGACAGGGACGGGGTCTAAAGGAGGTGGGTCTTCTAAAAGAGTCCCAACTTCTGAAAAAGTCTCTTTACTTAATTCTTCCACAGCAGGTAAAGGAGTTTCTTCTTTTTGATCGTTTTGAGCTTGTTGGGATTTTTTTTCCTTTGCAAGACGTCGGTTTTCTTTACGCTTTTCTCGTCTCTTTTTATTAGCTTCTGCTTTTGTCTTCTTCTTTAAGCTCTCTTCTTTATCCGTATCTGTTTGTATGGGTGTAGTGTTAGGGACAAGAGGTAAGTAAGGAAAAAAAATCTTTTGAATGATATCAGCAAGTGTCTCAGCTTCTGGACATGCTTGATTTATATACTCTCTCTTAATAATAGTATTATAATAACGTTCAAATTTATCTTCTGGATAGGATAGGATTCTCCATCGTTTTTTCCATAACTCCTCCTTTAGGGGGAGCAGGGTTTGATAAGATTGAATGGATTGGGCGAAAGTTTCTAAGGTAGCCTTTAATGGCTGTATCACCAACTCCAACTCCAACTCCAATGACATGCGTATGTTCAATGAATCTACATTATTTGTTTCCTTCACCTCAGAGACTGCTATCCATAGATCTAAAGAAGATTTTAATAACCATATGTGAGTTTGGTACCGCTCCCGGAAGGTAGAAAGAGTAGCTTTCGTTCTTTCTATGTAGATGGAAAGGGGGATTATGTCTGGTGAAATTTTTCCAAAGGCATCTACATATTTTGAATATTGCTCGTGGGGCCTTTCCTCATCTTCTACTTGTTGCAATAAAGTTTGTTTATAGTCAATATCTTCTATAAAGGTTTGCAAAAGTTTAATAGATAAATCAAACGCGTCTCCTAAATTTTGCGTATGAGTTGGATAATCAGCCATAAAGGTTTTTTCTTTTTTGTTTTGAGGAGATCGGGGGGGAGAAGCTAATTTTGTCTTCTCGTCTGTTACTTCCATTCCGTAACATAGAGAAGACGTTCCTAACAAATAAGAAAAGGACAAAACAACAAGCTTTCTAAAAACCATCAGATACTCCTTTAAAAAAAAATTCAATATATACAGTTTATAACTTAGTAACGAAATAAAAAATTTCAACTATTTATTTCTTCAGGGCCGCCTCATGAAGATTACTCTACCTAAAAAATAAAGAAAATATTGAAAATTTTCATGAGGTGACCCTGTTTATTTCTTATCGATATTAAATTATTTTTCCACCTACTCTTCTTCAAGCTCCACTGACCATCCGACCGTCAGTCCCCATTCGTCCGTTTCTAAATGGTAATTTTTAACGACCATGGTGAGCAAAGGCCGGTAGGTAATAAATCCTCCAGGAAAATCGGACGAGAATGAAACCCTTCGATCTTCCCCTTTTTCTGCGGGCCAAATTTTACCGTGGTTATCATAAAGATGAAGAGTTATAGGTTCTCTTTCCAGTTGCACCCGAGAGATTCCTTCGTGCACAGTTTGGGTCAGAGATTGAATGCATCCCACCTTAAGAAGAGTTCCCTTCCAAAGGCATTCAAAAGCAGGAGAAGCTTTATCCTTACAAGAAATTGTAGACTGAAATTTCTGATGTCCCTTGTGTCCAACGCTTACAAGGGAACCGTTAATGGTGCGTCGTAAACTTCCTTGTGGAAGAGGTGTCAAAGTTTGTGTGCATTCTCGAGCTGAAAAAGGGGAAAGAGCATGCCCTTTCCCCATAATTTCAATCGTTAAATCTGTCTCATTCATAAGGTCTTCCTTGAAAGCGAACTTTCAGAAGAAAAGTATGCACCCGTGTCTGTTTATCTTTTAGCAGTATAAGCCCGCTTTCCACGATCTTTAAACTTCCTTCAAAAGGGCGAAAGTTGTATTCTTGAATAAGGTTTTCCAACTCTTTAGTAAGTCTTAGAATCTCTTGAGTCCCTGTATATTGGCTCCAAATTTTTATGGTAAGCAGAAGAACACGGGGGCCCCAAGGCAGACCTTGAAGACTTCGTCCGGGGGAAATCGTGATATAGGGATAAGGGGTTTGAGAAGGGATCTGAAGAAAAGTAGGACAAACTTCACTCAAGGATTTTCTGAGCATTATTAAAAATTCACGCATGGAGCGTCTCCTGAGCGGTCATGGATAAAAAACGATTGTATTGAATAAGGAGGGGTGGGCTAAGGACAGATAGACGTTTGGATTGCTGGGGAAGATGCCATAAAAAGGCTATTTTTGAAGGGAGTTGAATCCCCGATCTTATCACGATTCGATAGTAAGCTATGCTTTCTTGATTCAACCCCATTAATGGCCAAAGGGAAGCCCAAAGGTGAGGCCCAGCGCTCCATTCTTCACGCCACCCTCCCTCTTCATCATCGTACCTTTGCGGTAAAAGAAGGATGAGGGCTTCTTTCAAATCCCGTGTGGTTATCTCTTTCATATTTCGTTTCCTTGTCTTGTATAAAGCGGTGTCAAACCACTCGAAAAACTTTAAAAGGGTTTAAAAGTGGCAACTCTGCTTTTTGATTGTCATAGAAAAAACGTGTTGCCATTAACACGGCCATTTTTAAATCTGGAGGCACAGAAGCGGCCGTTTCTCCATATCCGGCCCAATAAGTAATAGAGAGAGCTTTGTTCCAAAAGAAAGAAGAGAGAAAAACCTTATTTTCTTCACTCTTAAAATGAATATTTTGTTCTCTCACTTTTATAGACTCCACTTCTAAAAGAGGAGGAAAAGGAAGGTCAATCTCAAGATTTTTCCCTGTCTGTTTAAGGAGAGGAAAAGTTCGGGGGTAAGGAGGGGTCAGGTTCATGACCCATTTTTGTTTGAGAAGAGCTCGTCCCATGAGTCCTTCCACATAAGCTCTTGCAGAAACAATAAGAGAGCGCAGAAAGTCATCCTCTTGGTCTGATGAAACTTTCAAGTAAATTTTGACTTCGTCTAATGTTAAAGGTTCTTGGAGAGGTTGTGTTTTAAGAAATAATTGCATGAAGACCTCATTATATTAATACATTATTATTACTTTTGTATCATAATAAAATTATAGATATAGTTTGTTTTATTTGTTTTATAATGGTGGTGTTACAATGAAGTTTCTAATCACACTTCTAGTCATGGTATTTTTTGTTACGTCTGTGTCAGTCTCTTATGAGGGAGCGCAGGCTGATCCTAAAGGAAGGGGTTATAATCACTATGAGGGCTCATATACCTTATATCCAGACCCCTTTCGCGAACCATAATGAAAAAGACATTGTTGATAAATTGACTCACCCCGCTCTTTTTAGAGCGGGGTGATTTTGGTTAAGCCGCAAAGTTCAAGATTTTCAGCGCTTCGAAGTTAAGCACATCTCCTCCTACGCGGCGGGTTGTATAAAACTCTACATAAGGTTTTGCGCTATAAGGATCTCGCAAAACACGAATCCCCGTGCGATCAACAATCTGATATCCTTCTTTAAAGTTGCCAAAAATAATGGATTTTGAAGCTGTTGCTGCAGTAAGGTTGGGAATGTCATCGCACACAATTATAGGATAACCTAAGAGAGTAGGCGTGAGGAGACCTGCCAGAGGGGGTTGCCACAGATATTGATGGTTCTCGGGATCCTTGAGCATGCGAAGGCTTCCTTGAGTGGAACGAGACATCAGCCAAGAGGCTCCCGGAAGATAGGGGGGCTTTAAGGCATGAAAGAGGCTCAAAAGGTTTTCAGAAGCTTTTCCTTCCGTAAATTTTCCATCCACACCTGTCTTGACCTCTTCCAGTTTACCCCATTCCCATTGTGCTTGGCCGGCTGTCTCGTAGGCAAGAATTCCCTTGGGCTTGTTATTCCCATCCCCCAAAATAAAGGCTGTATTTTCCATGGTTGCCATTTTTTGGGCAATTTTTTGAGAAAGCCACTCTTCCACATTTAAGCTAGCATCATCCAAAAGTTTCTGCGTTGCTCGCGGTCGGGCATACATTTCGTGAACGGGAATACGAACCTTTGCAAGCTCAGGTGTATTCGTCTCTCTGCGTTCGTCTTTTTCCGAAACCCATCCTACATCTGCTGATTCTTTATCGATAAGCATTTCCAGAGCAGAACTTGAAATTTCACGAACATTGGCAAGACCTCGCATGACGGATGCGGTTTGAAGGGTTGTATATAAATGATGACTAAGACCAGAAGGAACCAAATAACCGCCGTCACGATCCGGTGTCGTCGCAAGGCTTTTTTGCTCATAAACCTGGAGAGGCGTATCAAGACCTTTGCGAACATAGTCCATAAAGGCGTGGGTGTGATGACAAAATGACTCAGTACCCAGCGCCAATTGAGGACGACTTGACCGAATTTCCATCTGGTTAAGACGCTTTTCCGCTTTTTCCAAGTGGTTTTCAAGATGTTCCATTTTTTCTTGAACCAAAGGATCCACTTGGCCTTTTTGTTCATGATGAATGAGGCGTCCTTCATTGACTTTTTTAAATTCTTCAAATGTGCGTGCCAAATCATCCAAAGTTGTTTGAGTATCATAATCGTGCATTCTTTCCTCTTTTGTTTGTTAGATAAAAACCACTCAGGGGTGGCGTGCATTCCCGAAGGGGAATTAGGTTATAGGGTCTTTATATAATGAATGGTGGCTTGGGCATTTGCCCCAAAGGTGACAAGGGAAATTTCAATTAAATCAATGTCCAGCAATAGGCGCGCTTTACGATGTTTATCGTGGCATGCTTGGAGGGTACGAAAACCAATAGAAAGCCCCTCTAAAGCGCCTTCTTTGAGAAGAAGATAGGCTTCATCCGCTTTGGAGACGCCAAGGGTCAGCCGTCCTTCGACGTAAAGGCCTTGCGCGTCTTCTTGAAGGTGTGTCCACACTCCAATAGGTTGTTTTGGGTCATGTTGCCATAGCATTTTTGGCATTTTCTTCGCCAATTGCCACGCGCGTAAAGTTTTCGTGAAAGCGCCTTTGGCGATTTGATCTCGCTGCTGATCCACAACGTTAAAGAAGCTCGCATATCCTGCAATCAACCCCTTATTTGGAGGTTGAAGTGAAGAGGGATAATTTTTTATAATATTGTGCATAACAGGGCCTTTGCTAAGGATAAGAAAAATGAAAAATAGAATTAAATTAATTGTGACTGCGGTGAGTGTATTATTGGCATAGGGGCCAGTAAAAAATGTCCCGACGATCGCTTTTCCTGCCCAAGTAAAAAAGGGCGATCCCGTTTACTGGACTTGGAAGCCACGCCAGCAAGAGATTCTCCCAAAGAAAAGCCTTAAGATGGTGTAATAATTAGCCCCTCAAGCTCTTGTCCTCCCGGGATTTAGAAAATCTAAGAGAAGCGTGAGCTGAGCTCTTGATTTACTTAATACCCGGGAGCCAGGAAATGTAATAACCCTCAAGGGCCTTACAACTCCCCTCCTTTTAATACGGTGACTCTAAGGGTAAGATCATTCACATTCTTTTCTTGTCTCTGTAATATTAAATTCTTCCACCAAACACCTTTTCTCTTTCACAAAAAAGCTAAGAAACACGAATAATAAATTTTTAATCCATTGTTTTTATAGAATAAATCTATTATATAAAAAAATTTATCGATTTTAATAAAATATTATATTTTTCTGAATAGAATGAAATAAGAATAAGAAGAATAACAACACAAAACAACGTTTTAACAGAAGGAGAAAACGATGAAAAAACTAGCAACTTTAGCCGTTTTGGCTGTAGTCATGACGGGAGCATCTGTAAATGCTGCAGAATTCCGCCAAAATGTAGATTACTATCTCAATCCGGGTACGGGTATGTGCAATACATGCAACACTTGCAATACATGCAGCGTTCCCACAACGACTTGTAAAACAACATGTTGCACACCGACATGTGTAAAAACCTGTGACGCACCCTGCGGCAAGATGGTTTGTTGTCCAAACATCGTTGGTATTTTTGGCTGGTAGTCAAAAACCCAAGGTTATTCCAACCGATCTCCAGCGGGGATCGGTTGATAGCCTACCAAAGCTCGCTTTTCATTAAGGGTTAAGAACGACGCGTTTTCAATTTTCCTCCATAGGGCTTCTCGTTTAGGAGCTAATGCAGGGATGGAATCCGTATCATAGTCAAGTAAAAGATCTTCTCCGAAAAGAGGGATCAGCCATTGATTAAGTTCCCCTTTCATCATCTCAAGATGGGGGAGGATGGTATCTTCCCAAAGATGATAACGCGCTTCCTTATAATTTGAAAAGGTCGCATCTCCGGGAACACCTACTAACATGGGGGGAACTCCATAGACTTGTGCAATTTCCCTAGCTGAAAGATACTTACCGTTAATAAAATCTAAATCTTTGGGAGAAAGCCCCATTTCCTTCCACTCAAAATCCCCTTCCATGATCAGGATCCGTCCTGAATTGTTTGCTCCTTCAACTGCTGATTGTAATTCTTGTCGTAAATGATGACGTTGTTCTTCTGACAAGAGGGCGCCCTCTTGGCCGGGATGAAATTGAAGAGCGCCTGAAGGGCGTCCCCCATTTTGAAGAAGAGAAAGATTATGGCTAGCGACAGCGTTGTGTTGATCAATGGCGTGAGCGGCCGCCTCGATAGGACTCATCCCATACCAATCATGAAGAGGGTTGAAGGTTTTAATATGTAAAACCCGGGAGCGCCCATTGAAGGGATCGACCGGAATATGGACTGAGCGTCCATTAAGCGTATACTCAAAAGCTTCAGGTACCCCTGACGTTCCTGGAACAACTTTTACGCGATCAGGCCTGAGAAGATAGAGTTCTAAAGGCTGATCCTCTGGGATCACAGCTTCTATATAAACATTACCTGCCAAGAGAAAGAAGGCTGTTAAGGCTTCCATAAAACGCGAAAGTCCTTGTTGAGGATTTGGATTTTGAAGAAGCAAGAGGAGAGGGTGGGTCTCTAGGCGGGTTTCTCCTTTGTAAAGCTGCCAGGGAACGCTCGCCACACCCCGCGCAATAAGAGTTACACAGCGATAAACGACAATGTTTTTTTGATATCCTTCCTCTGCCAAGGTATCATACTGCCTGGGTGTCCAAAGAGGGTGACGGGCCCCTCCCGTAATAAAGAGAGGGGCCGTTGCGCTGGCTTTTGTTTTTCGAGTACTCGAGAAGTGATGAATCCAATTTTTCATGGAAATTCCTTTTGTAAAAATAGAATGTTGAAAAATAGGTAAAGTTTTTTTGATAATTAACTAAAATAGATTTGCTTTATGCAATAAAGCTCGATACGCTTTTAAGCGTGACGCGCAGGTACCTAACTACCCACGCGTCACTAACATAACCAACCCTTCAGAACAAGGATCGATCATGTCTGACAACACTATAGACCAACCCCTCGTTTTTCTCAAAGATTTAGATGAGAAAATAAAAAAATTATCAAAAATCATCGATCAACTCGATGTGTTGGCTTTTAACTTTAAAAAATTATCCTTGACTATTGATCAAATCGATATGTTGATTTTTCGTTTAAGAATGGAGTATGATGCATTAAGCGAATTGGTAACTAATAAGAAATTTTAATTAATATTATTTGGCTATTTTAGGAGTGATGTCGTTTTTAAATAGCCCATCAAACTGCTGTTATGCCCGATCTTTACAAAACCTTGGCCAAGAATGTTAAAATCTTCGCTTTTGTAATTAGGCACGAATTGCACCACCAGCTTACAGCTGTTCGCACGCCCCATATTCATAAGGAAAGTGTTCTCGGATGGCAGCTTCACAATCGGTCAAACCTTTGTCCATGCGCACCTTATGGGTCCAGCGATACCGGCTTCCAAGGTCATCGTAATAATCAACACTCACTTTTTGGATAATGGAGTCACAGTCACCCGTGTCGCAAGATTGAGCGACGACACAGGGATAAGAATTTTGAGTTTCAGCAAGTGCAACGTGTTGCCCGCAAAAAAAAGCGATTGCTCCCCCATATTTTATGAATTTAAATACCAACAAACAACATTTTTTCATAGTCTAATCCTCATTCTCTATGAGCATAGCATGAGTGTTTTTGACCACCCCTGCTATGGATAAACTTCTTTCAGTATATATTTATTGATTATCATAGATTTTTAAAAAAATCAAATTTTGGAATTGGCCATCACGGTAAAGGCATCCAAAATTGAGATATAGAATAACTTACGAGATCATTCTACATTATTTCCTTGGAGGCTATAAATTTTAAAGGCGTTTACCGCGCTTCTTCAATAAAAAAGTTGACACACGCTTATTCTTATCCCATACATAAAATCATGAAGGCTAAAATGATACATATTTTTTCTCATCAAATTATTATTGGCGGCTAGCGCTGCTAGTCCTCTTTTCCTTTCTCCCCCCTATGTTATTAAATTATGTTGAATTCTTTCAGTAAAGAGGAAGCGATGTCTACTTTTCATCCTTGGATTATGTGGTTTTTTGCAGTTTTATTTTTTTCCTATCAGTTCATTATGCGTGTGTTTCTAGGGCTTTGTGGTCCGGAGATCATGCATAAATTTCAGATTGATGCGACGGATTTTGGATTACTGGCTTCGATGTATTACTATGGATATGCAGCCATGCAAATTCCCATCGCCATTTTACTTGATCGGTTTGGACCTCGTGTGGTTATTTCTCTCTGTTGTCTCGTATGTTCCACCTCCATTCTCTTGTTTTATTGGACAGAAACTTGGTATCTTGCCCTTTTAGCTCGATTTTTAATTGGAGCTGGATCAGCCGCAGGCTTTTTAGGAGCCTCCAAGATTATTACCTTGTGGTTTCCTTTCCCCCTCTATTCCCGGATGATTGGGGTCACTTTTTCCCTTGGCTTACTGGGCGCTATTTATGGAGGGATGCCTGTCAGTCATCTGATGGCTCTCTATGGATGGGAACAGGTGCTCTTTATTATTGGGCTGGTGGGATTTCTTTTGACGGGACTCCTTTTCTTAACAATTAAGTCTTATAAAGTTTCTTTCCTTCATGAACCCCCGGCCTTCTTTAAAAATTTCAAATCTCTTTTAACAATGCCCTCTCTCCTTGTGCTCGCGCTTGCTAATTTTTTAATGGTTGGATCTTTAGAAGGGTTTGCGGATGTTTGGGGAGTTCCTTACTTAATGACGGTATTTTCTTTTATAAAAGAAGAGGCCGCGTTTATCACCTCTTCTATTTTTACAGGGATGCTCTTTGGAGGTCCTATTTTAGCCTATTTTGCTGAGAAATTTAAGGCATCTCGCCCCATAACAGCGCTTTGTGGTTTGCTGATGGCTGGGATTTTTGCGCTTATGCTTTTGTCTAAGGGAAGCCTTGGTTATATAGAATTATCAATTTTGATGTTCGTGGTGGGAGTTCTGTGTTGCTATCAAGTCCTTGTTTTTTCGATAGGCGTTTCTCTCGTATCTACGGG
>JBEPVR010000061.1:0-9962 GCA_041690915.1 Alphaproteobacteria bacterium | reverse complement strand
ATAGCCAATGGGAGTGCCATCGGGGAGAGAAAGGGGCTTTCCGATCGTGTCGTCTGCGCTGTCCTCTATGTAACCAGAATTATTAACAATAGGTACAGATGTATGTCTTGTCCCTATGTGAATGGGATCTGGTTTTTCTCTAACTGAAATATCAGAAAATATAAGTTGGGGATTAAACAAGCCACTTTGGAGTACTGCTTCCATAAACATTTCCCAATCCTCAGTCTTGACAAGATTTTTTCCGAGTGTCGCGAAGTAAGTTAAGTATAATCTTCCCACAGATAGCTTGAGATGATCATGATCTTTAATATCATCCTTCAGAACGTTAAGCCGTTCCATGACCTTCTGGACTTTTGGATGAAAAGAAAAGATTAATTTTTTTTCAGCAAATGTGTTGAAAGCTTCAATATCTCCCCACGTGTCTCCCTTGTAAGACAACCTCTGAAGAAGAGAGTCTACAACAATAGACTGAATCTCTGAGTCTATTTCATTTGAATTAAGGATCTTTCTCATCGCTAGCGAATTGTGGAGATTTTGATAAAGAAATCTTTTGTTAGCCGGAGACATATTGTATTGGTCTATATTTTGATTGATCTTTTTCATGATATACAAAAAGATATCCTGATCGACCGTATTCATAAGTTCATAAAAATTACCTTCTGTTTGGTCATTTTCAAAGTTGGTTTCAAAAGCTTTCAGAGCCGTGAGGGCATTAACCTTGAGAAAACTTTTTTCCCGAATGCCGTCTATGTTCTTATTAGGGCCACTCTCCCACTCCCCCTTATAATCAAAGAATCCCTTTACCCCCTCAAGAACCTTACTCAAAATCATCACTTCATCAAGGAGAGAGATAGAAGATGGGGTCATTTCTTCGGCAACTTTTAGATAGAGAGCAAGCCCAAGAGGCTCTTCTCTATTATTAATCAATTCCCTTAACTGTGTAAGACTTCCTTTTTTGATCATTTGACTTAAAAGATTTCCTACCACTTCTAAAGGTAATGCTGGATTCTTAAGGAGGGGGACTAATTTATCTCTGTAACTGTTCACAAGGGGTTCTATGCTTTGTGGAAAGTTATTCTGATAAATCCTTTCTCTTAGACCTTCATCCTTTATCTTATCATTGAGGATCAAAAAAGTGGTGACAAGAGAAGGAGTTGGAGTCTTGTCATGAGAATAGGCGGATTGGTTAGAAAATAAAGCGAATAAATTGATAATAAAATCGCTTTTTTCGAGGAGCGTATCATCATTAAGAGAAAGAATTTTCTTAAAGATACTCTCAATTTCTGCAAAAGAAAGCGTCGTATCTAAAGACTCAAGAGCGATAAAGTTCAGGTCCTCAACAAGCCACCTGATCTCATCGGGATCATCAGTTTTGAGAAGTTCCCTCATCTCATTCTTTTTGACGGTCTCTGTTCTTTCTGTTTTTTCTGTTTTTTCTTTTTTTTCTGATTTTTGGTGAGTTTTTGTTTTTCCCGCTAAAACAGGAACCCCCGTCATCACAAAAACACCTAAGGCTGTAGCGATGAGCTGCAGAAACCGTTTTGAGGAATAACCCTTAGGTTTTTTCCCCATTTTACCACTCTTCTTAACCATATTAATCACCTAATTTATATCACAAAAGAAAGCCATACTTACTAATTATATTAATCTCATTTTACTTAAACAATTATTAATATACACAAAATTTCAAAAAAATAAAACTATATTTTCTTACTCAAAAAATATCTCTCCGCGTCATGTATTAGACCTAGCGACGCGTTGCGGAATGGCGAAATTTTTTATTCGGGGGGTGATGAGAGAAGAGGCGCCCGTATGAGAACGCGAAAGATCCGGAGCAATCCAGATATATTTAATACCGCGAAAAAGAAGGACGACTTATTTGATCTTTGTTTCTTTAAATTCGACGTGTTTACGAACCTTAGGATCGTATTTACGCATAACCAGTTTTTCAGTAAGCTTCCGGGGATTTTTCTTTTTCACATAAAAAAATCCCGTACCTGCCGTACTTTCCATTTTAATCGAAATTGTATTTTGCTTTGCCATCGTCTTTAATCCATCTTAGAAACTGAAAAACAACATACTCTTTTCCTCCTATCTGTCAAGATATTCTTGCTCAAAAGCTATATCCGCGCTTTTGTTAAGCCTAACACCCTTGTTTATTCAAAAGTTCAATGCGCTCTAAAACTCCCCGAATTTTTATTGTTCCATCGTTAATCTCGTATTGTTTAATAATCCCGTTGGGGAGAAGCTCTTGAGTTGTTACATAATCGGATTCATAATCCGTTTTTCCAAGCCCATAAACTGCAAAACGCACCGCCCAAAAGGGCTGCCCGGCAAACTGAGCATCCTTATCATTAGAAGCTCCAGCTGGCACTTTTTTGGTTCCAATGAAGGTATTAATTTGAGAAGCTCCTTCCGTCGAACTTCCATCAAAAACAACCTGGGGGAACATATGATCTCCTTCTTCTGCCGCCCTTAACAGGGCTTGTGTATGTTGAAGAGGGAACAGAACTCCTTCGGGAAGTTTTAACTTTGTTTTCTTAGGCTTTTGATAAAAAGCTTCTATAAGGTTTCCAGTTTTCTTTGCTATCCCCCGAATATCTTCAATGAGCTCATCATTTGTTTTTCGGAAAGTATTAAACTTAAAAAGCGATCCATCGTCTGACTCAAAGGTCACGTAGCCCCATCGAATATGTTCGATCGTTTCATCATCATGATAGCGTCGTATTTCAGAAAGCTGCTGAACAGTCCACCCATCGCATACCTTATTAAATTCCACCATCATTGTGCCACGTACTTCAACGACATTGGTGTTAAGAGTGGGGCGCCCCACCATTGAGACTGTATAATAGGCTCGGTGGGGTTGGAGTTCGACGGCAGCCTCAAGGCCAAACAGCGTACAAATTCCAAGCACTATAACAAAATATGCGGAAGTCCGCACTCTACCCTCCATAAAAATAATCTTTAAGGATGTTAATATACTTCAGTTTATAGAGATTTCACGAAGAAATTGTTAAAAAAGAAAACATTTTTTGTTGCTATTCACGCGTCGGTGCCATTCTTAGCAAGAAATGCTTGTTTCCCACAGGAAAATTTTGGCTTTTCTAGCCCCAGGAGAACACGCGTGAAAAAAGAAACGAGGAGTTCCCATTTTTTAGACCCATTGACACCGCAGGACAAGAGCTTATTAATAAGAAAAAATCTTAAGAATGAGTAGAAAAATGACGATAGATATTAACTTTCAGAAACCCTCCCCGCATAAGACACTTTGTTTAGGTGTTTATGAGGAAAATCAATTTCCGCTTCCTACACAAACTTGGGATACAAAGCTTGAGGGATTGCTTAAAAAATCAATTATAAATTCAAAATTTAAGGGAGAGGCGAATCAACTATTGAGCATTTTTTCACCCGATGGAATGCGGGTGATCCTTATTGGTCTTGGAAAGAAATCCGATCAAAACGAAAAACAATGGCAAAAAATTGGAAGTTCTATCCTAGAAGCCCTGAGGACGTCCCCCACGGGCGAAGGGGCGGTTGAAATTTATGATCTTGAAAATTGTAATGATGCCCAGGTTGCGGCCCATCTAGCCTTAGGGGCTCTGTTAAAATCCTGGCGATTTGAGAAATATTTTACAACAAAAAAACCAGAAGAGCTTTTTTCTGTCAAAAAGCTAACGATTCTCACACCTCATGCTGAATCCGCTGAAAAAGTTTTTAAGCCTCTCTCTCAAATAGCTGAAGGAGTATTTTTAACACGCAGCGTCGTAACCGAGCCCGCGAATATCATTACCCCCGACTCTCTCTCCCGCATTGCAGAGGCGCTTAAAATAGACGGCATTAAGGTTGAAGTTTTAGAGGAAGAGGAGCTTAAAAAGCTAGGCATGAATGCTCTCCTGGGCGTAGGGCAAGGAAGCGATAAGGGAAGCAAACTTGTCGTCATGCGGTGGGAAGGGGGACGAGACACAGAAGCTCCCCTGGCATTTATTGGAAAAGGGGTAACTTTTGACACGGGCGGCATTTCCATTAAACCTGCCGCAAATATGGAAGACATGAAGTATGATATGGCAGGCGCCGGCGTTGTGATTGGCCTTATGAAAGCTCTGGCTTTGCGAAAGGCTAAAGTAAATGTGGTGGGAGTCGTGGGCCTTGTCGAAAACATGCCTTCGGGATCTGCCCAACGACCAGGCGACGTTGTTACATCCATGTCTGGTCAAACCATTGAAGTTATTAATACAGACGCAGAAGGTCGACTCGTCTTAGCAGACGCCCTTTGGTACACTCAAGATAAATACAAACCAAAACTCATGGTTGACCTTGCTACCCTTACAGGCGCAATTGTGATCTCTTTAGGAAGCGAGCGAGCAGGTCTTTTTTCACCTAATGATGACCTAGCAAATGAGCTGAGCAGCGCTGGAGAAAAAGTAGGCGAACTTTTATGGCGTCTCCCCTTAGATGATGCTTATGATTTAGACATTAACAGCGAAATCGCAGATATGAGGAACACAGGAATCGGGCGTGGCGGAGGAAGCATTACGGCAGCTAAATTCTTACAACGCTTTACAAAAAATGTGCCGTGGGCCCATCTCGATATTGCAGGCGTCACTTGGGCTCAAAAGGATTTGGCTCTCTGTGCAAAAGGAGCAACGGCCTTTGGCGTACGCCTTCTTGATCGTTTTGTGGCAGAGAATTACGAAGAGAAATAAATAAGATACGGATCTACCCTTGAGGGAGACGTTGCTCTTTCCTCCTAAGACCTGTTAAAGAATTTCAAAACCACCTTATTGTGGAAAATTAAGGATTTTAGAATGATTCCAGAAACCTACCCCCGCCAGTTGCCTAAAGCTATTTTATTTGATTGGGATAACACTCTTGTCGACACTTGGCGCGTTGCCTACGACAGCATCAACTTTGCTCGCGGTGCTTTGGGGCTCTCTTTGATCACTATTGAGGACTTTTGGCAACGTCCCCATCATTCTATGCGCGATGCTTCCGTTGAACTCTTTGGAGAAAAGTTTCAGGAAGGAGAAAAAATTTTTTATGAAGCAGTAGAAAAACTTCATTTAGTAGAACTTATAACCCTCGAAGGAGCGGAAGATCTCCTAAAAGCTTTAAAGGTTCGCAACATATTTGTAGGCATTGTAAGCAACAAAGAAGGTCGTTACTTACGTAAAGAGGTGGAGCACCTCGGCTGGAAGCCTCATTTTGACAAAGTCATTGGCGCGCGGGATGCAGAGGAAGATAAACCTTCTCCCCTCCCCGTCTTAGCTGCCCTTCATGACAGCTCTATCACTCCAGGTCATGAGGTATGGTTTGTAGGTGATTCCATAGTTGATGTTCATTGCGCACGTGCGAGTGGATGTATCCCTGTCGTTGTTGGTGATGGCGAAGCTTCTCTACAAAAAGATATTATCCATGCAAAAGACTGCCAAGGCCTTGCACAATTGATAAAAAATCTATAAAATAATACATGTGGTGTCATTTTTTATAAAGTTGCTAACGAATTTTTAACAACCCTCCTGTTATTAATAAACTATGACATAGTGAAAGATGAAATATACGAAAAGTCTTTCGCTTACCATAATTTAGATTCTAATCAAAAACAAAGGGGTGAACCCATGTCTTCATCGGAAAAACAAAATAACTTACAAGACGTTTTTTTAAATCAACTTCGGAAAACAAAAGCGCCTGTGACCCTTTTTTTGGTCAATGGCGTTAAGCTTCAGGGGATTATTACATGGTTTGACAGCTTTTCTGTCTTACTGCGTCGTGATAATCATTCTCAGCTTGTCTACAAGCATGCGATATCAACCGTCATGCCGATTAGCCCTATCCAACTTTTTGAAGGGGAAGAAGAAACTGAACAATCCGAGACGTAAGCAACCGTGAGAGACAATGAAATATTAGCTCCAGAAAGAAAATCTTCTGGGGCTGTCTTTATCGTATGCCCTTATATTGTCAAGGGTGCCCACCGCGTTATTGACCCGGAAGCGCGTCTTAAAGAAGCGAAAGGTCTCGCAGAAGCTATCCAACTGGATATAAAGGGCACTGAATTTTTTAAACAACATACCATTCGACCAGCGACCTTCATTAGCAAAGGTCATGTCGAAGCCCTTGAAGGATCTTTGAAGGCACTTGAAGTAAAACTGGTTTTTATTGATGCAGCGATATCCCCCGTCCAACAACGAAATTTAGAAAAAACCTGGAATTGCAAAGTCATTGATCGAACAGGTTTAATCTTAGAAATCTTTGGAGCTCGCGCCCGTACAGCAGAGGGGCGTCTTCAAGTAGAACTAGCCGCTTTAACCTATCACAGAAGTCGTCTGGTACGATCGTGGACTCACCTTGAACGTCAAAGAGGGGGTTTGGGGGCAGTTGGAGGCCCAGGCGAAACCCAACTCGAGCTTGATCGTCGCTTGATTGATGAAAGAATTTTCCGAATTAAAAAAGAGCTGGAAGACGTCAAGCGAACACGAGCCCTCCACAGAAAAGCGCGTAAACGCATCCCTTATCCCATCGTTGCCTTGGTGGGGTATACAAATGCTGGAAAATCAACACTTTTTAACCACCTCACCCATGCGGGTGTGATGGCCGAACACCTGCTTTTTGCAACCCTTGACCCGACGATGCGGCGCGTTCGACTTCCGTCAGGACGCGAAATTATTCTTTCTGATACGGTGGGTTTTATCTCCGACCTTCCTACTCTTTTGGTAGCAGCCTTTCAAGCAACCCTTGAAGAAGTTGTAGAAGCTGATCTTCTTCTGCATATCCGTGATATCTCTCATCCAGAAACAGAAGCTCAAAATCAAGATGTGCTTAAGGTTTTGAAAGATTTAGATCTTGAGATTGTTTATGAAACTCATGGGATTGAAGTCCTAAATAAGTGCGACCTTTTAGAGCCCTCTCAAATTCGGCGTCTTAAAACTCAGGCGCGTCGTGCAATCAACCCCTCTCAGTGCGTCATCTCTGCCTTAAATGGGGAGGGAATCTCGGATTTACTAAAAAAGATAGATTCATTTCTGGCGAGCAAAGAAAAAATATATCCTTTTAAACTGTCCCTTTCAGACGGAAAAAAAATCGCCTGGCTTTACGCTCACGGAGAGGTTCTTAAAAGAGAAGATGATGAAATGGAGGCTCATATTAAAGTAAAGCTCTCCATAGAGAATAAGGAGAGATTTGATCTTCTTGAGAAAGTGTAGGGTTTAATGGTCTTCGCGCCTACTCCTCAAGAGACTTAATAATCTCCTCACACATTTTTTTGGCATCTCCAAAGAGCATTAATGTGTTGTCCCTGTAAAAAAGTTCGTTATCAACACCCGCATACCCAGGTGACATGGAACGCTTAACAAAAAGAACGGTTTTAGCTTTTTCCACATCCAGGACAGGCATCCCATAAATAGGACTTGTTGGATCTGTTTTTGCGGAAGGGTTGGTTACGTCATTGGCCCCAATGACAAAGGCAACATCAGTTTGCGCAAAATCACGATTAATTTCATCAAGCTCGAGTACAGTCTTATAGGGAACATTGGCTTCAGCAAGGAGCACATTCATATGCCCTGGCATTCGACCTGCCACCGGGTGAATCGCATAACGTACTTGAACGCCCTCGTGAGTTAGGAGATCGCCCATTTCCCGCAGCGCGTGCTGAGCTTGAGCAACCGCCATCCCATAGCCCGGAACAATAATGACGGACTTCGCATTTTTCATAATAAAGGCTGCATCTTCAGCGCTCCCCACCTTATAGGGCCGCTGCTCTCCTCCCCCTTGGGCAGACGCTGCTTGCTCGCCCCCAAAACCGCCAAGGATAATGTTAATGATAGATCTATTCATTCCCTTGCACATAATGTAGCTAAGAATGGCCCCTGAAGATCCCACCAATGCACCTGTGATAATCAACAAACTGTTAGCAAGCGTAAATCCAATACCTGCCGCTGCCCACCCTGAATAAGAGTTCAGCATAGAAATCACAACAGGCATATCAGCCCCCCCAATGGGAAGAATCAAAAGAAAGCCCAGCAATAGAGAAATGAGGGTAATCGCCCAAAAAAGAGTATGGGATTCGGTCGTTGCGAACACGCCAATCATGGCAACAAGACTGATAAGCAAAATCGCATTTAAAGGATGCTGACCCTTAAAGAGGAGAGGACTGCCTGAGACAAGGCCCTGGAGTTTGGCAAAGGCGACAAGAGAACCTGTAAAAGTAACGGCACCAATGGCAACCCCTAAGCCCATTTCGACAAGGGAGCCCGGAAAAATAGAACCGACTTCGCCGAGATTAAAAGCCGCTGGTTCAAAGAGAGCTGCACCCGCAACACAGACAGCGGCCAATCCAACCAAGCTATGGAAAGCTGCAATCAACTGAGGCAACGCTGTCAGCTGAATTTTTTGAGCTAATACAACGCCAATAATTCCCCCTGCGATAATGCCCGAAAGAATCCATCCATAACTGGTAACGATGGGAGCAGCCAGCGTGGTTCCAACCGCAAGGATCATACCCACAACACCAAAGGTCAATCCCCGTTGAGAGGTTTTTGCCGACGAAAGTCCTTGTAGGGCCAAAATAAAGCATATTGAGGAAATAAGGTAGGCTAAGGCTGAAAGATTTGCGCTCACGACAAAATTCCTATTTCTTTTTATTGAACATTCCGAGCATGCGGTGTGTCACCACAAAACCCCCAAAAATATTGACCGAAGCCATCACGACTGCCCCAAAGCCAAAGAGCTGCGTCAATGGATCTTGGGCCGTCCCCGCAGCCAGAACCGCGCCGACGATAATCACACTTGAAATCGCATTCGTTACAGACATCAATGGTGAATGAAGAGCTGGCGTGACTTTCCAGACCACGTAATAACCCACAAAAACAGCAAGAATAAAAACCGTAAGGCCTATAACAAAAGGTGAAATGGCTTCCATCAGTTCGCTCCTTTTTGTGGGTGCAATGTTTTTCCATCATGGGTCAGGGCAATCGCCTGAATAATTTCATCATTCCAATTGATGCTAAGGGATTTTGAGTTCTTATCCACACACAACGTCAAAAGATTCAAAAGATTTCGAGCATAAACCGCACTGGCATCTGTTGAAATTCGACCCGGCATATTGGCATAGCCGACAATTTTTACACCCTTTTTTTCTATGACTTCACCTAGAACGCTTCCCTCACAGTTTCCGCCTGACTCAACAGCAAGGTCAATAATGACAGACCCTGCCTTCATCCCCTCTACCATATCCGCTGTCAAAAGACGAGGAGCGGGTTTTCCAGGGATCAATGCTGTTGTAATCGCAATATCAGACTTTTGAAGAACTTCCTTAATTTTAGCGGCTTGACGAGCTTTATAGTCCTTACTCATTTCTTTCGCATACCCTCCCGCCGCTTCTCCAGATTCTTGGGATTCAACTTCCACAAAGGTTCCCCCGAGACTTTCAACTTGCTCTTTCGCAGCAGCCCGTACGTCAAAAACGTTCACAATAGCTCCCATACGTTTTGCTGTCGCAATCGCTTGGAGCCCCGCAACACCTGCCCCAAGAATCAAAACACGCGCCGGAGCAATCGTCCCCGCTGCTGTCATCATCATCGGAAAGGCTCGCTCAAAAGCATTTGCGGCTTCAATCACGGCTCGATAACCGGCAAGACTGCTTTGAGAAGACAAAACATCTATTCCTTGCGCGCGTGTAATACGGGGAGCAAGCTCCAGAGAAAAAGCTGTTATCTTATGCTTGTTATAGTCCTCAATAAGTTTGGGTTTGGTATAGGGCTGGAGCATTCCTACCAAAAGGCCCCCTTCTGGCAAAAGTTTTACCTCATCTTCTCCCCCATCGGCTTTGGTCATGGGAGGTTGAACTTTTAAAATGACATGAGCCCCCTCAAGGGTTTTTTGAGGAGTGGGAGCAATTTTCCCCCCAGCAGCTTCATAAGCATCATCTGGAAAATAGGATTCTTCCCCTGCGCCTTTTTCCACCATAACGT
>JBEPVR010000060.1:0-10030 GCA_041690915.1 Alphaproteobacteria bacterium | reverse complement strand
AGAGAGAGGAGTTATCGAAAAAGTTAAGGTTGGTTTCAAGTTTAAGCCTAGAATATGATTTGTTTCCTCAATGAGGGGAGCCCATTTTTCTTCTTGGAGCTTAACAAGAGATTCAGGTGCTGAAGCCCAAAATAACATAACGTCCCTTGAAATGGCTTGAATAACATAAATAACGTAATCTTCACGCGCCTCTTCTACACGATCCAGGGCTGTTGCAACAAGGGATGTTAGGGGTTTGTCACGATAATGAAGAGAGGGATCTTTTTCCCATTCTTCTTCAATGGCTTTCGCCAAAGCCAACGTGGGAACTTCAAGAGGATTTCCCTCGGGTGTTTTAAGGAACTGATGACGAACATAGACGTCAAACATAGTCAAACCCCAACTCGTGAAAGGTATCTTGAAGGTCTTTGGGTAGAGGAGCTTCAAAGGTCATCATCTTTCCCTGAGGGAGGGGAAGGACAAGGGCTCTTGCATGTAAATGCAACGCTTTGCGTCCAAAAGGAAAAGCATCATTCCCTCCATATTTTCCATCACCCAGAATAGGTGTTTTGAGTCCCTCCGCACAATGAACACGTAATTGATGGGTTCGGCCCGTTTTAGGCGTAAGCTCAAGCCAGGCCACTCGTTTCCCTAGGGCTTCAATGACACGATAATAAGTTTTAGCCCGAACTCCTTCTTCTTGATCAACGCGGATTTTTTCCCCCAAAGAGTCAGATTTTTTGGAAAGGGAAAGAGAAATCACCCCTTCCTTTTGAGAGGGCACGCCGCACACAAGAGCCCAATAAGTTTTTTGAACCGTGCGTTCTTTAAAGGCTTGGCTTAGCCAACGTGCCATCGGTAAAGTTTTGGCAAAAACCATAACTCCCGACGTATCCATATCCAATCGATGGACGAGGCGAGGCTTACAGTCCTCGTAATATTCCTCTAACATCGCATCCAAGGACCTTCGTTGTTTTGTTCCACTTTGCACCGCAATACCTGCAGGTTTATTGAGTATAAGAATATCTGAATTTTCATAAAGGATCAGACTCTTGAGCCACTTTCGTTCGGCGTGCGTAAGCACATTGTGCTTTTTTTTCTGAACTTCAGCCTCAAGACTTAAAAAGCTTTTGGGGAAAGATAGAACTTGCCCTTCTTCAACCCTCGCGGACGGCTTGGCTTTTGTATCTTGAATCCTTAAAATCCCCTTACGGGCCGCTTTTTCTATTAAGCCCTGGGGCAAGTTGGGAATCCAAAGACGCAAACATCGATCAAGACGCAATCCACTTTCTTCTTGAGAAACTATCTTTTCGATTACCTCTGTAGCTGTATTTTTCTTCATTAACATTTAAATCTATGATACCTAGCGTTTATGAAACTCTTTGATCCGAAAGCTTATCATCTCCATCACCAAAGGGCTAAGAAAACCTTTCATGCTCATAATTTTCTTTTTGAGCATGTGAGAGACGAGCTTATTTCCCGGCTTCAAGATATCAAGAAAAGATTTAAAGAACCTTTAAACCTCTCTCCTCATCCCCTCCCCTACCCGAGTCTACATCACAGTTTTTTGGAAGAAGAGGTATCGTGCTCTGAAAATTCTTTTGATTTGATTTTAAGCTGTCTTCAGGGTCATTGGATCAATAATCTCCCCGCTCATTTAAAAAGTGTTCACCGCTGTCTTCAGAAAGAGGGCCTTTTTTTAGGGGCGCTATGGGGAGGGCGGACTCTTTTTGAACTCCGAGAAAGTCTCCTTCAGGCTGAGATTCAGCTGAGAGGAGGCGCCTCTCCCCGTGTTGCCCCCCTCTTACATCCAACCGACGCCCCTTCTCTTTTGGGGAGCGCGGGTTTTTTTATGCCTGTTGTTGATACAGAGACAATCTCTGTCACCTACCCCTCTCTTCAAAAATTAATGAAAGATTTAAGGGGAATGGGGGAAACAAATAAACTCTATGACCGCCCCAAGAGCTTCACCCCCCGTGCCCTCTTCGAAAAAACAGAAGAGATCTATGATAACCTTTTTGGTCTTTCCACCACCACAATTCCCGCGACTTTCGAAGTCATTTATTTAACGGGGTGGAAGTATTAAGGATAGTTTTATTTTTTGACTCAATTAAAATTTTCAAGAATAAAACACAACTTGAAAGAAACAAAGTAATCCCATTTGTCAAAATAAGCGCGATCGACCCTAACGCGATTCCATACAGAAGCCAAAGAAAAACTCCAAAACAAAAAAGAGAATACATAAGAAGGGAGATTGAGCTTACATCTCGGTTCCGCCATATTTTTATCACTTGAGGCAAAAAAGAAAAAGTCGTGAGTGTCCCCGCTACTAAGCCCAAGCATTCCCATGTTGAAATCATCTCATTTTTCTCCAAAAAAAATTGTCTTAATTATCGTAGTATAATAGCTCTTATTTCTAAAAGTATAGGAGAAAAGATTGGCTTTAAATAGCCAACCTTTTCTCCATAAATTCTTCTTACCGCATTTAAGACGACTGGGAAGAAGAGGTACTTGTTTGATCTAGTGTGGTGCTTTGTGTAGATCTAGAATGAAGTATCACCTTCTCCTTCATTGAATTTTGTATCTTTTAAATATTTATCAGGAGATTTCAAAAATAACTTAAAAAAAGCTGTAATTGATTTTGCATAAAATTTAACCTTTTTAATTTCAGGAGCCAGCAAAGGAGAATCAGCTTCTAAGGTTTTCGTTTCAAATAATAAAAACTCTGGAACGATAACGTTTAACCTTTTTAGAACACCTTCAAAAGTATTTATATCTTCTTCTGCAATTTTAGGGGCTGCAAATATTCCGCTATCCACTCCAAAATTTTTATGTATATTGAAAAGATGATTGTTTAATTCTATCAAAAAATCTTTTAATTGATTTTGCATTGCATCAGCTAATACGACGTTTGAAAAATAGTTAGAAGATTCCTTGAATTTCACCAGCATAGTGCTCAATGGAAAAAGAGGGCCTGCAAGAGGTCCTAAACTATTCATGAGCTCTTCGTGAGTTAGTGAGAGAGGACCAGACGCGCTTTCTAAAAGTATATTTTCTCTTGTTAGACCGGTTTCTTTTACTAAAGCGTCAATTTCCCTCTCTAACTCTAGAGATATGTCTTCTGGGCGTAGGGGCTCACGTCTCTTTCCCTTGTTTTCAGTTCTCATTCCTGAGATTGCTCCTCCAGCTATAGAGGTTGGATGTCTCGTCTCTTCTAAAGCTGGTAGTAAAGGAGGAAGTGTATCAACTAAGTTTCTATCTTTGGAAGCATGGCGTTGACTCACAATATGATCAATCCTTCTTTTGACAGGATTTAGATTTGTTTGCATCTTGCTTACTTGCAGTCTGAGACTCTCAATTTTTCCTTTTTGAAGGAAGGAGTCTTCCCCAAGCTCAGGCTCTAAAATATTTAAACTCAGTAAAATAAGATCCAAAGAATCATTTAATTTCTGAATTCTATTGTTTTGAAAATTTAAATCTTCGTCAGGCAGAATAGAATAAAATTCATTAAAACTGAAGTAATTCATTTTTTTATGTAATTTTTTTACTTGGTTCCGTAAAGTTTTAAACTGTTTATCTACCACAGTGTGAGGAGCTATGGGATCTGCTTCTTCCCTTCTTTGGAAAAGATTTGGTTGATAATCTGGAATATTGTCACCCTCTCCATTCTCTAAAATAACATACTCATATTCTTCCTGTTGGTCTTCGTTGTTTTCAACAATATTATGGAATTCTTCTTCCCTAAGAACCCCGGCCGCAGGATCTGGCTGCGGAATAGGATCTGCCGGTATCGCTAGTGCAGGTACCTCTCTTCCTATTTCTTCCAGCCCGACAAGCATAGGTTGAACTTCTGGAATTTGTGCAACATTATTATGGAATTCTTCTTCCCTAAGAATCACAACCTCAGGTTCTGGCTGCGGAATAGGAGCTACCGGTACCGCTAGTGCGGGTACCTCTCTTCCTATTTCTATGGGTACGTCTCTTCTTTGTTGCTCAATAGGAAGCCAAGGTTGTTGAATTTCCACACGTTGTGAAACTTTCTGGAGCCCCCCTGCTCCCTTCTGATTCTCGATAAAAAGTGAAGGAACAAAAAACGTTCTGGGAGAAATTCTATTTCTGGCCCTCAAAACTTTTTTCACTTGTATTTGAGCGTTGAGTTCCTTTGTTTTTTCAAGCCTTCTCGCATTTTTTCTTTGTTGAATGGCCCCTATTCTTGCTTTAGTTCTCATCGATCGATTAAGTCTAAGAGTCCTTCTTGTTTCCATTAATTTTTGCAAGAATGTGTTTCTTATAGCTCTTCTGGTCGCCCACGTCTTTCGGATTACAGCTTTTCTTTTCTGTAATTGTTTTATTTTTTCTATTTTTAATTTTCTTCTCATAGCTACTCTTGAAATTCTTTCATTTATTCTTGCCACCTTTATCTCTTTTAGCGGCCTTCGAGTTTCTAAAATTATGCTCGTGGAAAGAGGAAGAAAATAGTGACGAATCTTTCTCCAATTCGACATTTCATTTGGAGAGAAAAGAGAAATATTACTCTTTCGTATTTCACTCCTAAGCTCGATTTTATCTCTTGTTGCGTGATGTACTCGTTTTACGCCTCTTCTTTTATCTTGATCATCTTCAGCTATTCCGTTTCTCGGGATAGCAAAAACAGATTGAACGTCACCTAAGATACTTGTAACGCCTAACGCAAATGCAAATTCTTTTATCATCTTTACCCTCCATTAATAATATTAATTTACTTTTGTATTTTTTGTTTATAGTACAATACAAGTATTAATAAATAGATAATTTGGTTAATAAGTATTAAACGCTATTTGCATAATAATGCTATTATATTTAATGTAGAGAGCTTGATATTAGAGGATCAAATATATATTTCTTTTTTATGGGGGTCGTTCTCTTAAACTCAAGAAAACTCTATTTTTACAATTGTTGTGATCATGAGTGGTGCTGCCCACTTGATCCTAAGTGCCGAGACTGTAGCCACTATCTTAAGAAAAAAGAGGAAGACCTTAAAAACGAACTTTTACGTAGAAAAGCTGGGAGTGCAATACTGTACTAGGTGTTTTGACTCACTACCACTTGATTGCGGCCTTGCTGTTTTGCTAAATAGAGAGCTCCATCTGCAGCTTTAAGCAAAGCATTTCCAGTTGGTCCGTGTAGGGGGAAAAGAGCTACTCCTATTGATATTGTTATTTTTTTGGGAACAAGATGAGTATGTTTATCCCAAAGACCTTCAACGGCTCTCCGCAATTTTTCAGCTCGGTTTAAAGCCAGATCGGATGAAATAGAAAATAAACTTACGACAAATTCTTCGCCACCAAATCGACTCGCAATATCTTCTCTACGTATATGAGATTGGATACATTCAGCCACCACCCGCAGCACAGCATCGCCCGATAAGTGCCCAAACTCATCGTTGATTTTTTTAAAATGATCGATATCGACCATAAAAACAGCGAGTTGCACAATTTTTCTATTTGCTCGATCAATCTCACGGTTTAAAGATTCTTCCAAATAACGTCGATTAAATAATCCTGTGAGGGGATCCCTCACTGAAAGTTCTGCTAAATTTTTATTACTTATTTCCAATGCAGCACTTAAGTGTTCGAGCCTCTTATTGACTTCTTGTATGTCTTGGGCCCTTTGATAGATCTCATTCTGCATTACTCCTGCCTGAGTCTTTATTGATTCCACAAATTTGAGTTGTTCCGCATGTGATTTTTGGAGTTTAATAAGCTCCGTCACATCCTCCGTACGAATGAGAATATATTTAACCTTATGATCATTTCCTAAAATAGGCGAGATGAGGGTACTCCAATAACGCTCTTCAAATTTTCCCCCTTCAGCTTTAGGCTGTCGAATGTCATATTTTTGTACGGCCATAGAGTAAGGTGTCTTATTTTTCAAAACATTCTCTAGGGAATATCGTAAATTTTTTACACCCGTCGCTTTACGATCTTTAGGATTATCGGGAAAGACCTCAAAGATCTGCTTTCCCATGATTTCAGTGCGGTTTATCATAGTAACTCGTGAAAAAATCTCATTTACGCTAATGATATTAAAATGAGGATCGAGCACAGCGTACAGATCTGGAGCGCTCTCAAAAAGAGCTTTAAAATCAACATCTTCATCTGAAGTGGAGTTATCTGTCACCTTAGGAACCTACCCATTAAAAACGGAGTGTCTTTCCTAAGCTAGAGATTTATCATTAAAAAAAAGTAAATTATAAGACTCATGAACGCTGTTTAATAGTTTATCTTGCCCACAAAGTTTCTTCATAATTGTCACCTTTGCGAAGGAGAATATTCAGAATCAAACGATTTACCCAACCCACAGATCCTTCAGTGTTCTCTTATAAGCTCGGTAAAATCTCATCCGACCTTCCCATCAAATAATTGATAACCATTCCTAGCCATTCACGAGAACTGGCTTGCCAAGCTTCCAGATTGAGGGTTAATCCCAGAAAAAACCAGGGTTCATACTTTCCTGGAGCATGATAATCTAAGGGAAAAGGTATCACTTTAAATCCGGCCTTTCGAAAAAGAGCCACAGACCGCGGCATATGATAGGCAGAAGTGATAAGAATCCATTTTTCTTCCGGTATTGGGCTTAAAAGCGCCGCTGTTTTTGCAGCATTTTCCCGAGTGTCTTTTGAGCCTCCCTCAAAAATGATCCTATTAGGATCCAGCCCTAAAGCTCTAAACCTTTCTCTTGCCGTTTCAACTTCAAAAGGAGTTCCTGTAAAGACAAGTTGTAAGGAAGGATTTTCTTTAGCAAGCTCAATAAACTGAATAAAACGACCCGCCGTTAAATTATAGGCTGTTTCCCCTCGAGCCAAAGTTGTGATTTTATCAAAACTTCCCCCCAGTAGAATCATTCCTTTTACATCGGGCGGAATAGATTCAATTTTAGGAAAATGATTTTCAAGATGTTCAATAGTCCACAATCCAACAGGAACGACTCCAAAAAAAGCAAAACCAAAACAGCTTATTATAATAAGCCGTTTTCCCCACACTTTCCTTCGAAAAATTAAAAACCCACCCCCCAGAAAAAGAAGAGTCAGGAAAAAAATATCAATATTAATAACCCACCATCCAAAGAAGCGATAAACAGATTCGAATAGGGCCATGGGTTAACTCCCTTATTATTAGAATGAGATAACCCTTGCATAGGAGGGTAGGAAGCGTCAAGACCGAAAAAATCTACACAAATCGCTATTTAATTCTCTTACTTTTTTCAGGAAACGTCAAATTTACGAATTGTCCATCAGCGACGCCTCAAGAGTCATTCTCAATTGATTTTGCTTATAGAATCCTTCTTAATTTTAAAGTACACTCATGAAAGAGAACTAAAAACAGGGGAATAGGGTGAGTCGAGAACATTTTGAACAAATGTTGGATTATTACCAGCAAGAAATGATGTACTTGCGCCGGGCAGGCTCCCGATTTGTGGCCCAATACCCTAAAATTGCTCAGAATTTAAATATGTCCGCTGCAGGATCAGCCGATCCTCATGTGCAACGACTTCTTGAATCCTTTGCTTTTCTGACAGGACGCTTACAAAAAGAATTGGATAATCGATATATTCAATTTACGAATACTCTTTTAGGTGTTCTTTATCCACAATTTATTGCTCCCTTTCCTTCAACTGCCGTGGCTTCATTCCGCCTTTCCCCTCATCTCGGAAAGTCAACGTCAGGATACACGGTCCCCCGTGGAACGTCTCTCTTTACAGAGGCTCAAGAAAACAAGACCTGCCGTTTTCAAACGACATACCCTGTTGAGCTATGGCCTTTTGAGGTATCAGAGGCCAACGTCATGAATATGGATCAAAGTCCGCTGACTCCTTCTCTTTTTCAAACACAATGGGTTCTTAAAATTCGTGTTCAGCGCTATGACGGGAAAATGAGCGAGCTCAATCCCTCTTTTTTACGTTTTTACCTCGCTGGCGATTCCCTTACCACCCAATGTCTTTATGACAGCATCTTAGGATACCTTCCTGAAGATCCAACGCCTGTGTTTATCCAGGCGGATACGGCAGATTTCCCTACCCAGCTTCCGGACGGAGCTATTGTTCCCGTCGGATTTAAGAAAGATGAATCTCTCTTCCCTTATCCTCACAAAACTTTGGATGCTTATCGACTTCTCCATGAATATTTTGTCTTTCCAGATAAATTCAATTTTTTGGATATTCAGCATTTTTCAACTGCACATGCCCAACAGTATGTGGATATCTACATTCCTTTAGCCGACCGAAGTCGCGCAGATAAATTCCGTATCAATCAGAGCAACTTTCTTCTTGGCTGTACCCCGATTATCAACCTTTTCCAAAAAATTAGTGAACCTATTGACTTGAACCATCAGTCCATCTCTTACCGCTTAGTAGGGGATCAGCGAAATGAAGATTCAACGGAAATTCACACTATTTTAAAAGTTGTTGCAGCCGTTGGAGGGGGAAAAGAAACTGAAGTTTTTGCCCCTTACTTTTCATTTGATTATGATGTAGAAGCCAGAGATAATGGTTTGTTTTGGCATTCCACACGTTCCCCTTCTGAAATTCCTGATATTTCGGGGACGGATGTCTTTCTTTCATTTGTCGATTACAATTTTACGCCGCAAAATCCCAGCAATCAAACAGTCTATGCCTATACGCTTTGTACAAATAGGGACTTAGCGTCCTATGTTCCTGCAGGGGGAATTCTTCAAGTTGATGGCGCAATCCCGCCTGCAACTATTACATGTCTTGATCGACCCAGTCCTGAGATTCCTCCTTCTTTAGATGGGGACGCGCAATGGCGGCTCATTTCTCAACTGTCTATAAATCATTTGAGCTTAAGTGGAAATGAAAAGGCAATCTTAGTTTTGAAGGAACTCTTGCAGCTCTATTCCGGCTTTAATAAAAATAAGTCTCACCCGGACATCAATGCGCTTGAGGATATTACCTATAAACCTGTGATGCGGCGCTGGGGATGCGATGCATGGAGGGGATTTGTACAAGGGATCAGTATTACCTTAACGATAGATGAAGTCCCCTTTGCGGGGCATAGAGGTTTCATGCTTGCTTCTGTACTCAATGAATTTTTTAGCCTGTATGTCGCATTAAACTCCTTTACGGAGCTTACTCTTATTAGCACTCAAAGTGATGGAGTTTGGAAACAATGGCCCGCCCACATCGGCAGTCAACCCTTACTGTAAAAGATGTTCTTTTGCAAGAGCCCTATCGGTTTGAATTCCATCAAGCCGTTAAGCTCTTAGAATATCTTTATCCTAAAGCGATCCCTTTTGGAGAAACGATCAACCCCTTTGAAGAAGTGGTGACGGTCAAATCTCGTGTGTATCTAGAATCCCTTTCAAGTGATATTTATTCCTTAGAAAATGTCATATTAGGAGGGCGAGCTCCTCATGATAACCCTCCCATTCTTAATGTTAATTTTATGGGGATTGCGGGCATTCAAGGCCCCCTTCCCTTTCCTTATACGGAAATGATTATCCAACGTATGCGAAATGAGGACTCAAGTCTTAAAGATTTTCTGGATATTTTCAACCATCGTTTAATTTCTATCCTCCATCGTATACGTAAACAATACTTAATTAGCCTTAATTCCCAATCCCCTGAGAAAACAGAAATTGCCAAAGCATTAAAAGCTTTTTTGGGGATTGGACAACAAGCTCTGCAAAATCGTCTCCACGTGCCAGATCGCAGTCTTTTAGATTTTGCTGGTCTTTATTGGGCTCGCCCTCATTCGGCAGGAGGACTGGAGTCAATTTTATATAACTATTTCCATATCCCTGTACGCGTGGAAGAATGTCTAGGGCGCTGGCGCCCTCTTCCTCAAGAACAACAAACTCACATCGGTCACAAGGGTCGCTGGCAGAAATTGGGGCAAGGGGCCGTCTTAGGAACAAGAGTTTGGGACCAACAAAGTCATTTTCGCCTCCATCTTGGACCTCTCACTTCAGAACAACTCGATAAATTCCTGCCTATTGGAAAAGGATATCAACGTCTTCAAGATCTCACACGTCTTTATGTGGGGCCTCTTATGGAT
>JBEPVR010000059.1:0-10668 GCA_041690915.1 Alphaproteobacteria bacterium | reverse complement strand
GGTTTGAGGTCATGATAATAAGTGTGTTGCGAAAATCTACAGTTCGGCCTTGCCCATCTGTGAGGCGTCCATCATCTAGGACCTGAAGGAGGATATTAAACACATCCGGGTGGGCTTTTTCAATTTCATCAAATAAAATAACTTGATAAGGCCTACGACGAACGGATTCCGTTAAAGTGCCGCCTTCCTCATAACCAACATAGCCCGGAGGTGCCCCAATAAGGCGTGCAACAGAATGCTTTTCCATAAATTCAGACATATCAATGCGTGTCAAAGCCGTATCATCATCAAAAAGAAATTCGGCCAGTGCCTTGCAAAGCTCAGTTTTTCCAACTCCCGTAGGGCCTAGGAAAAGGAAAGAACCAATGGGTCTGTTGATGTCTTGAAGCCCAGCCCGGGCTCTTCTCACCGCTTGGCTAACAGCAATAATGGCTTCCGTTTGGCCCACAACCCGCTTTTGGAGATTTTCTTCCATTTTAAGAAGTTTATCCCGTTCCCCCTCAAGCATTTTATCAACAGGAATTCCCGTCCAACGAGAAACAATGGAAGCGATATCGTCAGCCGTCACTTCTTCTTTAATCATTTGATCTTGAGAGTGGACTTCGGCCTCTTTAAGAGCTTTCTCAAGGTTAGGAATAACGCCGTACATAAGCTCTCCCGCTTTTTCAAGGTTTCCTTCCCGTTGAGAAACTTCAAGGTCATTACGGGCTTGATCAAGACTTTCTTTTAGCTTTTGAGACCCCGCTAATTTTTCTTTTTCACCCTTCCAAGCTACTGTTAAGACATTCGATTGAGATTCCAGATCAGCGAGCTCTTTTTCAAGTTTTTCCAAACGGTCTTTAGAAGCCGTATCCTTTTCTTTCTTGAGGGCCTCTCGCTCAATTTTCAATTGAATAATGCGGCGATCGAGTTCATCAATTTCTTCCGGTTTGGAATCAACCTCAATTCGCAGGCGACTAGCAGCTTCATCCATAAGGTCTATCGCTTTATCGGGCAAAAATCGATCCGTAATGTATCGGTTAGAAAGCGTAGCTGAAGCAACAATCGCTCCATCCGTAATTCGAATGCCGTGATGAAGTTCATACTTTTCCTTAAGCCCTCTTAAGATTGAAATGGTATCTTCCACCGTAGGTTCACCGATAAAGACGGGCTGAAAACGTCGTGCCAGGGCCGCATCTTTTTCAATATGCTTACGGTATTCATCAAGGGTGGTTGCCCCTACACAATGGAGTTCTCCCCGGGCTAAAGCAGGTTTGAGCATGTTGGATGCATCCATCGCTCCTTCTGCTTTACCCGCACCCACCAACGTGTGGAGTTCATCAATAAAAAGGACGATCTCCCCGTCTGCGTGGGTAATTTCGGAAAGGACCGCCTTGAGGCGCTCTTCAAATTCTCCACGATATTTAGCTCCTGCAATTAAAGCTCCTAGATCCAGGGCCATAAGACGAATGTTTTTCAAGGTTTCAGGGACATCCCCCTTCACAATTCGGTGGGCAAGGCCTTCTATAATGGCCGTTTTTCCTACGCCTGGTTCGCCAATCAGGACCGGATTATTTTTCGTTCGTCGAGAAAGGACTTGGATAGTTCGCCGGATTTCTTCATCTCGTCCAATGACCGGGTCTAATTTTCCTTGGCGAGCAAGGGTTGTCAGATCCGTTGCATATTTTTTAAGAGCCTCATATTGAGATTCAGCTGTTGCGGAATCAGCCCGTTTTCCTTTTCGCATCGTTTCAATGGTCACACGGAACTTTTCAGAAGTTACTCCAGCTGTGCCAAGAATTTTTCCAGCATCCGTCTCTTTTGAAAGGATGAGAGCTAATAGTAGGCATTCAACAGTAACAAAGCTATCACCCATTTTTTTTGCTTCTTTTTCTGCAAGCTCAAACACTTTGCTCATTTCAGGTGATAAGAAAGCCTGCCCTGCCCCACTCCCTGCAATTTTTGGCAATCGATTCAATTCCTCTGTCGTAAGCTCAAGAGCGCGTTCAGGAGCCCCTCCCGCGTTGCGGATAAGGCTCGCACAAAGACCATCCTCATCATCAAGAAGAACTTTCAAAAGATGAATCGGTAAAATACGTTGATGTCCTTCCCGTTGAGCAAGTGTTTGAGCTGATTGAATAAAACCTTGAGACCGTTCCGTATATTGATTAAAATTCATTTTTTTTCTCTTTGAAAAACTAATTTCTCTTATTGAGGCGTTTAAGCACCCCCTCTTATCTTTTATATATAGTAAGTCAAAAAGAATGAAAAAAGGGTTAGCCGGTTTGAAAGATGGGGGCAAATGAGATGATTAATTTTCTAGAATTAGAATAAATACAAGAATAAATTATTGTAAATATAAAAATAGATAGCATTATAAATAAAATAAATTCCTTAATTTTAAGTAACTTGACAATTTTTTCTGAAGTCGCTAAAAAATAGGTATTGTTATTTTGAATATTTTTTAAAAAGACCTTTTTTATAAATTTCATATAATTACAAAAGGCGAAATATGTCAATAAATACCTTTAATAATATTGAGCTATACAAACTTTTATTTGAACACTCCACTTCTCACATGTGGGTCAGAGATATGGAGGGGAAATATTTGCTTGTGAATCAAAGCTTTTCTGATTTTTTATCTTTAAAAAAGCAGGATATAATAGGTAAAACGAACTTTGAGCTTTTACCACATAAAATTGCTGAAGATTTTGCAAAGGATGACCAAGTCGTCATTCAAGAAAAAAGACCTATTATCAAAGAAGTTTCCAACTTCTACAAAAAGAAAGAATGCTTTTTTTTAGTCGTTAAATTTCCTTTACTCGATGAAAAGAAAAATATTTATGCAATTGCAGGGTGTGTAACAGATATATCCAAAGAAAAAATGTTTTCAAAGAGTTTACAACAGAAAGAAAATGTATTGTCTTCGGTGATTCAAAGTATGGGTGAAGGTATAGTATTCTTTAACTCCAAAGGAAAATTAGAGTTTATGAACGAAGAGGCGGAAAAAATATTTAGGCCCTTAGGCCCTGATAAACCTCCGAAAGAACTTCTCTTAGCTCTTAACTTTTTCCCTCTCAAAAAGAAAGAAAAAGAAAAAAATCCTACTCAAAAATTTCTTCCCTGGAAATTAGGTGCAAAAGGTATTGAGATAAAAAATCTAGAACTCGAGGTGCGCGGGGTAACAAGTCCCCAAAGCCTTCAAATTAGCATGACCTCAACCCTCGTGAAAAATCATAAAGGCGCGGTCTTAGGAACAGTCTTAACATTTAGAGATATTACTGAGCGTAATCTCCTTATTGAAACATTGAAAAAACAGGCGCATGAATTAAAGTTAAAGCATGAAGCTTTGGAACAATTTTCTTATTTTATGTCTCATGATCTACGCGAACCTTTACGGACCATTAACTCTTTCGTCCATATTCTTCAAGAAGAGCTTGCAGATAATATAAACTCCTCTGTACAGAATAATATACGAATCATCAGAGAATCGGGACAACAAGTAAATCATATGATCTGTGATTTGGTGAAATTTTGTGAAGTGGGTAGTCATATTGCAATGGGGTCAGTTAATCTCAACAATTGTTTAAAAAAAGCCCTGGGTTTTTTAAAAGTGCTTCTAGAAGAATCCCAAGCTAAGATTCATTGGGCAGTCTTACCACATGTAAAAGGTAATGAGACAAGTTTAGTTCTTCTCTTTCAAAATCTTATTATTAATGCCGTTAAGTTTCAAAATAATTCAATACCTGAAATTTTTATCACTTTAGAGAAAAAAGGAAGAGCTTATATTATCGGCGTTAAAGACAATGGAATAGGAATAGAGAGTCGGTATATTAAGAAGATATTTGTTCCTTTTAAGCGTATTCATTCTAACCAATCTTATAGAGGCTCGGGTATAGGACTTGCATTATGTAAAAAAATTATTGAGGTCCATGAGGGGAAAATTTGGGTAGAATCAAAAATAGGCGAAGGCTCTCACTTTAAATTTAGTTTAAAAGAAAATTTAGTTTAACAAGAATTTGAAAAACCACATGGTTTTTCTCAAGGAGAGAGACCTTCGGAAGGAACTTCTAAAGAGAGGCTCGATTTTTCTTCTCTCACCTCTCGTTTTTCAGGAGGGACATAACGAGAGATGCGGTTAGCTAAGGCTAAACGATAATAATGATCCGCATATTGATAATAATTTTCGGCTGTCACAGGATCACCTAAAGACGCCGCATCCCGAGCAAGGGTTAAATATTTTTCAACAGAATGCTGCGGATTACCCCGCATTTTACTTTCACCAAAATCATTCGATTGCTTTTGATGTTGTCTATGACGCTCAGAAGAACGGCCATGGGGCCGCTTAGAATAACCAGCTTGTTTCATTAACTATCTTCTATGTTGATTGTTACACTCTCATCTCCCTTAAGGGGGATAGCAGAGTTAGATTTGAAAGATACTCTCTTTCACTTACATTCTTAACGATTCACTCGCATTTTGCAAGCTTTTTTTACCAAATTTTTATGGTTTGAGTGCAAATCGGGAGATTCGTTAGCCCCATTACAAAACCATACCCGCAATTTGCCCTTATAAAAAATTCCATCTCTGCTCGCTAACTTTACAAAAGGAGCGCTATAATGCAATTAATCTATAGAGGAGGAAAGCATGCCTGTTTATGGAATATTTACTTGTGAGATGGTCGTTTTCTCACTTCTCATAGGTGCTTTTATGGACTCGTTAGTTCTGGGGGTGATCATTCTTGGAAGCACCGGCATTCTGATATATACTCTTTTCCATCGATTGTATAATCCGCTTCCCCTTGTTTGGAGCGCTACTGTTCTTGGAAGCTTAACTGTTCTTCTTTGGGCTTCTTATATTGACGCCTGGCTGGGAACTACATTTATAGCCATTCTTTCTAGCTTCTTAACTGGTGTTTTCTGTTATCTCTTAAATGATCGTTTTTTTAAAAAATATCAGGGATGAGAAAGCATACTTGGGAGGACTTTGTCTTTTAACATAAAGAGAGAATAAATTTAATAGCTTAGAGAGGGGGAAGAAAAGAAGTTCTTAATCTCTAAAGAAAATCGCGTTCTTTTCTTGATAGACTGATGATCTTGTTCAACAATATGGGGATCTCTTCTTCTGAAATTTTAGACTGTAGATTCAAACCTCTGGATCAACTCCTGGAGAGACTCTAATGTTTTATCCTTCCGGTCTTGATCATATTTTTCTGTGAATTTTTGTAGGGCTCCTTTATCATGGATGAGGATCTTTTTCCCTTTTATAAGCGTAGCTGCAAGTATTGCACCTTCAAGAAAATTATCTATCCAGTAAAAATGAATCTCGTCAGCATATTGAAAATAGGCAGAAAAACGCTCAGGAAACATTTTTCCTTTTTTTATTATATCGTTGGGATCCACCTGGCAAAAGCATTGAGCCTTTACACGATGCTCAAGCGCTTCCACTCTATTCTCATCTGTAGAATTACAGAGCAAAAGATTTATTTTATAGCCATTTTGTTTTAACTTTTGATAAAGCCTAACAATATGTTCACTTGTAGATGTTGTGCCATGAGCAATGTTATACCCTTTAGTGTAAGCCTCATTAAGAAGAGTTGAGGCTATATAATTTGAGGCGCCACGCCATTTGTCATAGGCTTTTTGCAAAAGGCTATTTAAATTTGAATCTCCACAAATGTTGTAATTTGTAAATTCCTGAAGATAAGTGTTGATCATAAATTTAATTGCTCTTTGGTCCGGATCAAGATAAGCAAAATTTGGCTTATCTTGAAGGTAAGCTTCAAGAATCGTTGATTTGCTCGCTCCTGGTCCGCCTGCTGTGGCTACATAAATTTTCTCCCCTTTAACGGGTGTGATTATGTCTCGAAAACATAGCTTTCTTATATTATCGAGATCATCCATAATGAGTCCTACTTCTTTTTGAGAATACTCTTTGAGAAAGTTGTATACATACTCACGAGGCATTAAGGTTTGAGTAGCTGCCATTGTTACAAGGGACATTGAAAACAAAAAACAAAGAGAATAAATTAAATTCAACCCCCATAAGTTACTGTATTTAAAGCTTTTCATTATAACTTCTTCCCCTCGTTTAAAATTTCTGAACTATTTTTTTACTAACCCATGACGTTTTTTGCCAGCTGATAGTTTGAGGAGCTCTTGTCTGTCAAAAGACGCTGCGGTAATGGCCACAAGTTCATCGTTAATGGATTCATCATTAAGACGCGCCCCCCCGCCCTCAATCAAACGCCGAGCTTCCCCTTTAGAATTCGTCAAACCAAGGCGACAGAACAGATCAATAACCGAAACACCTTTTTCAAGCTCTTCCTGAGAAAGAATGATCGTGGGAAGAGCCGCTTCATCAAGACTTTCTCCCGGAGTTTCAAAAAGTTTTTGGGCTGTTGCACGCGCTTCCCGCACCGCATCATCTCCATGAATAAAAGCTGTTGCCCTATCAGCTAGAATCTTCTTGGCTTCATTGATTTCAGCCCCTTCCAATTTTTCTAATTGCTTAATGTCTTCAAGAGGAAGGGTTGTAAAAAGCCTTAAAAAACGCCCTACATCTTGATCTTCCGTATTGCGCCAAAATTGCCAATAGTCAAAAGGCGAAAGAAGATCAGAATTCAACCAAACAGCTCCCCGTACTGTTTTTCCCATCTTGATTCCACTTGCGGTTGTAATAAGAGGCGTTGTTAACCCAAAAACTGTTTTATGAGTAACCTTCCGAACAAGCTCAACACCATTAATAATATTTCCCCATTGATCAGAGCCTCCCATTTCAAGAATACAGCCATATCTTTTATAAAGTTCCAGAAAGTCATAGGCTTGAAGGATCATGTAATTAAATTCAAGAAAGGTAAGAGAATGTTCTCGCTCAAGGCGCAAACGCACACTTTCAAAACTTAACATTCGACTAATCGTAAAATAAGCTCCGTAATCTTTTAGAAAAGCAGGATAATTTAAACCATCAATCCAATCCGAATTATTTAGCAAACGCGCATCCTGAGGGGCTTCTCCAAACGTAACCGCTCGCTTAAAAACAGAGGAAAGACTTTGAATGTTTTCATAAATTTCTTTATCATCTAAAAGCTTACGTATTTCATCTTTTTCAGAAGGGTCACCAATTTTAGTTGTGGCTCCTCCTATTAAAACAAGGGGTTGATTACCCGTTTGTTGTAACCAATAAAGGAGCATAATTTGGACGAGACTTCCGACATGAAAACTTTTAGCTGTTGCATCAAAACCAATATAAGCCGTCAAGGGGCCTTCAGCCATACGAGCATCAATTGCTTCAAGATCCGTCGCTTGATGGATAAAGCCCCGCTCATTGAGAATATTTAAAAATTCAGACTTTAGGCGCATTTTTCAAGACATCACTTTCTTTAAAAGGCTTTCCCGTAACCATTGTATACACAGCTTCTGCAATATTTTGCGCCTGATCCCCGATGCGCTCCATATTTTTAGCCGCAAATAAAAGTTGGGTACAAGGACTAACATTTTTGGGATCTTCAATCATCTCATCAAAAATCTTGCGAAGATAGGCATTATAAAACTCATCAACTTCATGATCCATATGCCATACCTCAAGTGCTAAATTGACATCATAGGTCTCAAAGGCAATAAGAGCCCTTTCAATCATCTGTTTGGGGATTTTAACAAGGGTGGATAACCCCTCAACATGAGAAAGGGAGGGAAGCTCATCGAGAACCAATGCCCGTTTTGCAATATTAACGGCATAATCCGCAACGCGCTCAACTTGATTCGAGATCTTGAGAGCTGCAACCACCATTCGTAGATCGGAGGCAAGAGGTTGACGCAAGGCAAGGATCCGAACGGCAAGCTCATCTACCCTTGTTTCCAAAAGATTAATTTCATGGTCATGGTCAATGACTTCCTGAGCAAGAACTCCATTACGCTCTAAAATCGATTGAGTCGCTTTTCGTATTTGCAGAATGGTCAGCTCACCCATGTGACGAATGAGGACCCGAAGGGTTTTGAGGTCTTCATCATAAGCTTTAACAGTATGTTTATTCATCCGTAGCGTCCTGTAATATATCCTTGGGTGCGTTCATCTTGGGGCGTGGTAAAGAGAGCCCCTGTCTCTCCCGCTTCTACAAGGTGACCGCTATGGAAAAAAGCCGTTTGTTGTGAAACACGGGCCGCTTGCTGAAGATTATGGGTAACAATAACAATCGTAAACTTCTCGCGCAATTCATCCATCAATTCTTCAATTTTTGCTGTTGCAATTGGATCAAGAGCTGAGCAGGGCTCATCCATTAAAATAACTTCCGGATTGACTGCAATCGCGCGGGCAATACAAAGACGTTGTTGTTGCCCGCCCGAAAGACGGGTTGCGGGTTGATAAAGGCGGTCTTTGACTTCTTTCCAAAGGCCAGCGCGCTCTAAGTTTTTTTCGACAATTTCATCAAGGTCTGTTTTATCTTTAAATAGAGTGTGGATACGCGGCCCATAAGCCACATTTTCATAAATGGAACGGGGAAAGGGATTCGGTTTTTGGAAAACCATTCCAACATGGGTTCTAAGTTCAACAACATCCAGGGAAGAAGCATAAATATCTTCTTTCTCCAGTAAAACCTTTCCTTGAATATGGGTATTTGGAATGATGTCATTCAAACGATTCAGACATCTTAATAAAGAACTTTTTCCACACCCCGAAGGCCCCATCAGAGCTGTTGTTTGAAATTCGGGAAAACCCAAGCTTACATTAAAGAGCGCCTGCTTCTCACCGTAAAAAAGATTCAAATTTTTAACTTCAATCTTGAGGGTCATCTTAAGACTCAAATTTTTTACGAATAAAAAGAGCTATACCGTTTAAAAGCGCTAATACAAAAAGCAAAACGAGAATAGCACCGGAAGTATTTTCTATAAAGCCGATTTCGGAACTTCGAGACCAGTTAAATATTTGGACAGAAAGAACCGTGGTGGGGTCTAGCAAAGTCGTGGGGGGAGTCCCAATAAAAGCCACCATTCCAATCATTAAAAGAGGAGCCGTTTCTCCAAGAGCCCGGGCGAGACCTAAAATAACACCCGTCATAATCCCCGGCATGGCCATGGGAACAACATGGTGAAAGAGGACTTGAAGGGGAGTTGCTCCAAGACCTAAGGCCGCTTCCTTTAAGGTTGGGGGGACAGAGGAAAGGGCTGCACGTGTTGCAACCACAATCACAGGAAGGCTCATAAGCCCCAGCGTAAGACCGCCAACAAGGGCGGAAGGTCGAGGAAGACCCATAATATGAATAAAGAAAACAAGACCTAAAAGACCAAACAAAATGGAGGGGACTGCCGCTAAGTTATTAATATTGGCCTCAATCCAATCAGTGACGCGATTCTTCGGGGCGAACTCTTCCAAATAAAGAGCTGCGCCTATACCTATGGGAAAGGCTGTGAAAAAGGTAACAAACAAAGTAAGAAGAGATCCCACGAGCCCTCCCCAAATCCCCGCAAGTTCAGGCTCGCGCGAATCTGAATGAGTGAAAAAGCTTCTATTAAAAACAAGACGAATCTGTCCTTTACTCTTTAAAGAGTCTATGGCTTGGATTTGGTTAGGCATAAGTTTCCCAATATATTTACGCTTATAATACATATCCACATCATCTGACGCTGTGATCCATTTTCTGTCTTCATTGAGAAAATAGCGAGCGTGCGGATTTAAAAGATCCGAGTTTCCTCCTTCAGCCGCAATTTCGGTCCTTAAAAAAGCCGGATAACCCGTGTAAAGAATTTCTCCCAAAATCCCCCCTAAAAAAAGAAGGGCAAGACATAGACTCAAAAGTCCCATCCGTCGAAACCATTTTTCTTTTCTGCGTCTTTTTTTTAAAGAAGGCGTCATGAGATTTTCTTAAAAATAAAGAGGACAATATTAAGAATAATCCCAGCAATAAGGATAACTCCCGCGATAATTAAAAAGCCAAAAATAAATAAGATCGCACCTGCAAGAATGAGGGCAAGAATTAACCCATGCTTCCAGGTAAAGCGAGAACGAGAGGTGCTTTCTTCCCACCGCCAGCTTTCAACCTCGACCTGGATTTTCTCCGTATCCTTAACTTTGGGAGGAGTTTTTTTAGCCATAAATTCTCTTATATCTTTTAACGCCATATAAAGCGAGTATATTCAAACAAAAAGTGAGAACAAACAATACAAATCCTAATCCAAACGCCGCCAGCGTTTTGGCGTTGTCAAACTCTTGATCTCCTGTCAAAAGGCTTACGATTTGAACTGTAACGGTCGTGACAGCTTCAAAAGGATTAAAAGTCAAATTTGCAGAAAGCCCCGCAGCCATAACCACAATCATCGTTTCTCCAATAGCTCGAGAGAGCGAAAGGAGAAACGCAGCCATAAGATTGGGAAAGGCAGCTGGTAAAAGAACTCTCAGAATCGTTTCAGATGACGTTGCTCCAAGACCCATCGACCCTTCCCGTAAAGCCACGGGCAAATTGTGAAGAGCATCTTCACATAAGGACGACATATAGGGCAAAATCATAATCCCCATCACAAGGCCTGCATTAAGAGCGCTTTCACTTGCGAGAGAAAAATGAAAAAATTCTGCGATATTTCTTAAATAAGGGCCAAGAATCGTGACGGCAAAAAATCCATAAACAAGGGTGGGGATCCCCGCCAAAGTTTCAAGAAGGGGCTTGAAGATTTGCCGCATTGAGGGAGAGGCATATTC
>JBEPVR010000058.1:0-10668 GCA_041690915.1 Alphaproteobacteria bacterium | reverse complement strand
ACTTTTGCAGCTGGGTGTTCATGAAAACTTTTATCGTGATTTAAAATGATCAACGACTTAGCTTTTCAGAGATGACACCCTTAAATATGCGGCTGTGTTTCAAACGTATGGAAAGGCGGCGGAGACGGTAGCGTCCACTCTAAGGTTGTTGCGCCCGGCCCCCAAGGGTTATCTGGGGCTTTTTTCCCCCATTTAAAGGCGTAAAAAACAATGTAAATAAAATAAAGCCCTCCCGCAAATGTCATCACAGATCCAACGGATGAGACAAAATTCCAGCCCGCATAAGCATCCGGATAATCAGGGATGCGTCGGGGCATCCCTGCAAGACCTAAGAAATGCATGGGAAAGAAAATGATATTCACCCCAATAAAGGTTAACCAAAAATGAATATTTCCCATCCATTTGGGAATCATTTTTCCTGTCATTTTAGGAAACCAGTAATAAAATCCGGCAAAAATTCCAAAGAGAGCTCCCATGGAGAGAACATAATGAAAGTGTCCTACGACAAAATACGTATCATGAAGAGAGATATCCACACCCCCATTGGCCAAGGTAACCCCTGTTACACCCCCGATCACGAAAAGAATGATGAACCCGATAGCATAGAGCATGGGCGTTTCAAAGGTGAGAGAACCGCCCCACATCGTCGCAATCCAGCTAAATATTTTAATACCGGTTGGCACAGCAATAATAAGGGTTGCAGCTGTAAAATAAGCATTCGTATTCACATCCATTCCCACTGTAAACATATGATGCGCCCATACAACAAACCCAATCACTCCAATGGAAACCATGGCATAAGCCATCCCAAGGTATCCAAATACAGCTTTACGCGCAAAGGTAGAAACCACCTGGCTTACGATGCCAAAGGCAGGCAAAATCATAATATAAACTTCAGGATGGCCAAAAAACCAAAAAAGATGCTGAAAGAGAAGAGGATCCCCTCCTCCCGCTGGCTCAAAAAAACTTGTCCCAAACCCTCGATCTGTGAGCAACATGGTAATGGCTCCTGCTAAAACAGGAACGGCCAATAGAAGTAAAAATGCGGTCACGAGCATCCCCCATACAAAAAGGGGTACTTTATGCATGGTCATGCCCGGAGCCCGCATATTAAAGATGGTAGTGATAAAATTAATTGCTCCTAAAATAGAAGACGCTCCGGCTAAATGGAGGCTTACTAGCATAAAATCCACAGCCGCATCAGGATGTCCAATACTGCTTAAAGGAGGGTAAAAAGTCCACCCTGTTCCTGCCCCCGAGCCCACCACAATCGAAAGACTTAAAAGGATTAAAGCAGGAATTAAAAGCCAAAAACTAATGTTATTTAGACGCGGAAATGCCATATCTGGTGCCCCAATCATCAAAGGAACAAACCAATTTCCAAAGCCCCCAATCAGAACGGGCATCACAAAGAAAAAAATCATCAACAATCCATGGGCTGTGATAACCACATTATAAATTTGATATTCGCCCCCCGCCAGGAGCGTTCCATGAGGATGGGCCAATTGAAGACGAATCAAAAGCGAAAGTGTTGATCCAAAAAGAGCGCCAAAGGCTCCAAAAATAATATACATCGTGCCAATGTCTTTATGGTTCGTCGACAAAATCCACCGACGCCAACCCGTGGGGGCCTGGTCTTCATGGATATGGTCTGCTATTGCTGCGTATGACATTGTTTTCTTATCCTTTAGGAGCCTGAGAAGGCGTTTTTTTAGATGTGAGCCATTGTTCAAATTGGGAGCGCGAAACGGCCTCAACCACAATAGGCATAAATCCGTGTTTTACGCCACACAGTTCAGAACACTGACCGTAATAAACCCCTTCTTTTTTCACATTAAACCAAGTTTCATTGAGCCGTCCCGGCATACTATCTCGTTTAACTCCAAAGGCAGGCACAGCCCAGCTATGAACCACATCGGAAGATGTCGTAATCACTCGAATATTTGTATTTGTAGGCACCACAACACGGTTATCGACTTCAAACAAACGAAGTTGGCCGGGCTTAAGCTGATCCTCCGGGATCATATTACTATCAAATCGGATATCATGGTCCGGGTACTCATAGGTCCAATACCACTGATTGCCAATCGCTTTTATCGTCAGTTGAGCTTTCGGCGTCACATCCATCATATAAAGAATTTTAAAGGAAGGAAACGCAATAAAAACAAGAATCAAAACGGGAATTGCCGTCCAAATGATTTCAAGCAAAGTATGATGAGTGGTTTTCGAGGGAACCACATTTTTTGAAGCCCGAAAGCGCACCATCACATAAATCAACAGGGCGGCCACGATAAAAACAATAAGTCCTTCAATGATCAAAAGGGTTATATGAAAATCATAAAGATGCTCCATCACAGGCGTGACAGGATTCTGGTAATACATCTGCCAAGGGCGTGGGTGATCTGCCTCTGCCAAAGAAGGGAGAAGAAAGAAAAAAAGCCCTAAAAGGAGGGGAATGCGTCGCACTGATAGCCTCATTATAATTTTTGTATAACCTATCTCATTTAAGAATTCAAAAAAAGACCTTTGCTGCAAGGGCTTCATGAGAATGTATTTCTTGTTTATACAAGGAAAGTCCCCGGTCATGGGGGGGAGGGGCGAAAAACGTCCACAAGAGTTTCTAAATTCGTCCAGAAGCTTTGTAAGGGGAGGGCCCTCTCCACAAGAGTTGCATTTTCTTGTAAATACTTTAGAATTGTTGAGTAAGTTGACATTTTAAAAACAGGTTCTGGTATGAAGAAATTATCTTTGATATTGATATATGTTTCACTTTTTGCTTTCACAACATCTGTGCAAGCTAAAGAACAACATGGCATTGCTATGCATGGCGGCCTTAAATATCCCCCTAACTTCACCCATTTTGACGTTGTGAATCCCAATGCCCCAAAAGGTGGCGAGTTGAAACACGCCGTTGTGGGGACCTATGATACCTTAAACCCCTTTATTCTTAAAGGAACAGCCCCTGCTGGTATTCGGGAAGCGTTGTTTGAAAGCCTCCTCAAGAGGTCTCCAGACGAACCTTTTAGTCTCTATGGGCTTGTGGCAGAAAGCCTTGAGATCGCGCCGGATCGTTCCTGGATTACCTTTACCATTAATCCGAAAGCCAAATGGCAAGATGGCACCCCCATTACAGCAAAGGACGTCGCTTTTTCCTATCATACCTTTTTAGAGCACGGCACGCCTAATCAACAAATGACTTACAAAAAAGTTGAAAAAGTTGACGTTCTAAGTGACCGTAAAGTTAAATTTACTTTTAAAAAGATAGACGGAAAATATGACGCTGAAATACCACTTAATATGGGCGGAATGGCTCTGATAGCAGAACATGACCTTAAGGGGAAGGATTTTGAGAAAACAGGTCTTACGCCTCTTCTCTCTAGCGGACCTTATAAAATAGCAAAGGTTGATGCGGGTCGCTCCATTACTTACCAACGCGATCCAAATTATTGGGCTAAGGATCTTCCTGTCAATAAAGGTTTTTTCAATTTTGATACCCTGCGTTTTGATTATTATAAGAATGCAACCGTTGCCTTTGAAGCCTTTAAGGCCGGGGATGTTTTTATGCGAGAAGAAGCAGATCCTGCGAAATGGGCCGAAAAATATAATTTTCCTGCGGTCCAAAAAGGTCTTGTTAAATGCCTTGCGATTCCTCACCAGCACCAGGTGGGAATGCAAGCTTTTGTTTTTAATACCAGGCGGGAGCTTTTCCAAGATCCCCGTGTCCGGCGTGCTTTCGCCTATATTTTTGATGCGGATTGGCTGAACAAGACCATGTCCCATGGAGCTCTTACCCGCACAACAAGCTTTTTTGATAACACAGAGCTTGCGGCCAAAGGTCTCCCCCAAGGACAGGAATTGGCTCTTCTAGAGCCTTTTCGAGCCCAATTGCCGAAGGAGGTTTTCGAAAAACCTTACACCCTCCCCACCTTTGAAAAAGAAAGTCGCGAGAACCTAAAGAGTGCACGAAACCTCTTGAAAGAAGCCGGTTGGATTACAAAAGAGGGTAAGCTCATCAATGAAAAAACAGGAAAACCCTTTGCTTTTGAAATTCTCTTGAACGTTCCAGAGAATGAAAAAGTTGCGCTTGCGCTTGCGCGGAATTTAAAACAACTCGGAATTATTGCAACGGTGCGCACCACGGATGCCGCCCAGTATGAAAATCGCCGGGTGAATATGAATTTTGATATGATTATGCATTTCTGGGGTCATTCCCTCTCACCGGGACAAGAGCAGGCATTTTACTGGAGTTCAAAAGCAGCTGATGAGCCAGGAACGCGGAATTATCCTGGCATCAAAAGTCCTGTTGTCGATGCTCTCTGTAATGCCGTTACAACTGCGAAAGAACGGGAAGAATTAGTCGCAGCTGTTAAAGCGCTGGATCGTGTTCTTTTGTGGGGACATTATGTGGTTCCTCTGGGGCATCGCAGCAAAGATTATGTCGCTTATTGGAATAAAATTGAGCATCCTCCTGTGGGTCCTATGGGGCTCCCCAACATTCACACTTTATGGGCAAAGATCGGAAAGTAGGTTCACTCTTTTTTTAAGAAGCTTAACGAGGGAAAATAGCTTTGAGGGATAATAACAATAAAAACCATCCTTTTCATATTGTGACTCCAAGTCCTTGGCCTTTTGTAGGCTCAATCGGGGGGCTTATTTCAGCCATAGGTCTTGTCCTTCTCATGCACCATCATGGGTTTTACGTTCTGCTGATGGGTCTCGTCATTGTGCTTTTCACCATGGTGGGGTGGTGGCGGGACGTTATAATGGAATCTGAGGATACGAAAACTTATACCTCTCCGGTTCAATTTGGGCTCCAAACGGGAATGGCTCTTTTTATAACCTCAGAGGTCATGTTTTTTGTAGCCTTCTTTTGGGCTTTTTTTAATGCAAGCCTTTTCCCCAACGAAACCTTAGGGGGAATCTGGCCTCCGAAAGGAATTCACCCTCTCAACCCCTTTGATTATCCTTATTTTAACACGCTGATCCTTTTGCTTTCAGGAACCACCATCACCTGGGCTCATCACGCCCTCTTAGCCAACCGCCAAAAAGATGTTCTGAAAGGAATTGGGGCCACGATTCTCCTCGGGCTTATCTTTACCTCCGTCCAAATTTATGAGTATGCTCATGCTACATTTGGATTCAAGGAAGGTATTTACCCTTCTACTTTTTATATGGCGACTGGTTTTCATGGAGCTCATGTCATCATAGGAACTCTTTTCCTCATCGTCTGCTGGTTTCGTGCTCGCCTTGGTCAATTTACCCCCGACCGTCACGTCGGCTTTGAAGCCGCCGCCTGGTATTGGCATTTTGTTGATGTGGTCTGGCTCTTTCTTTTTGTTAGCATCTACTGGTGGGGATCGGGACTTTAGAAAGTAAGCCCTCTCCAAGGTAAATGTCTCGAAGAAAGATTTTTTCTGAACCTCTCAAATTTATTGAAACACGTTTCTCTTCATCCCTTCAAGAAACAGACCAATTGAGAAAGTGTAAAAATTAAAGTGACGTGCCAAAAAAATTAAATAATTGAAAAAATATACAATTTATGATGCACTGGCGAAGGATTAAAAAAATCCCTTAAATAAACAATAAAAAATCTGAGAGGTATACGTATGGGAACGATTCTTTTAATTATTTTAATTCTTCTTTTAATAGGAGCTTTGCCAACATGGGGGCATAGTCGTAGCTGGGGATATGGTCCCAGCGGCATCATCGGCGTTATACTTATTGTTCTCCTTATCTTATTCCTTTTAGGACGAATATAGCTTTAAATATGAGGGGAGTCACGCAGAACTCCCCTTTTTGACTTAGGTGCGATGAGTAAATTCCCGTTACGAAAGAAATCAATGGAAAAGAGTATTCCCATGAGTCGCCTCTTTTTCCTTTTTTCATTTATTTTGATCTTTGTGTTCCTCAGCCTGGGGACTTGGCAGCTTCAAAGAAAAGAGGAAAAAGAAGCCCTTCTCAAAACCTTAACCCAAAGTCAGAAGAATGTAACTCTTAATGTGGATGATATCAAAACTCCCTCCCTTTTTCAGCCTCTTTACGCTATAGGCGATTTTGTTCCCGGTAAAACGATTGTCCTTCAATCCAAAATTCACCAGAGGAAAAATGGTGTGTATATTTTAGATGTGTTTCGTACCCAAAAAAAGAAATATCTTCTCGTACAACGGGGCTGGTCTCAAGCTGAGATTGAGTTTCCTCCCTCTGGCCCCCTGCAAGTGGAAGGAATCGCAAGAATTCCCTCACCTCCTACCTATTTTCAGCCCGCCAATTCTCCTCCAACCTATTTCTGGATTGATCTTAAGGCCCTGGCACGAGACCTTAAAGTACCTCTCTTGCCCTATTATCTTGTCGCAAAAACGTCAGAGGATCCCCGAATACATCCTACACCTCCCTTTCCTCTCCCCCCCAATAATCACCTCTCCTACGCGATAACATGGTATAGTCTTGCTTTTGCCCTTGGAATTATGCTTTTGTGGAGCAGAAAATATTATTCAAAAAAGGAAAAACCGTGACTGTTCATATCACTTCCCTCAACAACGGATTAAGAATTATCACTGACGATATTCCTGGAATTGCCACCGCCACGTTGGGACTGTGGGTTGAAGTTGGAACACGCTATGAATCGCCCGAGATCAACGGCATTTCTCACTTTTTAGAGCATATGGCTTTTAAAGGCACGACGACTCGCTCGGCCAAACAAATTGTCGAGGAAATTGAAAACGTAGGGGGACATTTAAATGCCTATACTTCAAGAGAAAACACAGCCTATCATGCGCGCGTTTTGGAAGCGGATGTGCCCCTGAGCCTCGAAATCATTGCTGATATTATTCAAAATTCCACTTTTGAAGCGGAAGAACTGGCTCGTGAACGGGATGTTATCCTCCAAGAAATAGGGCAAGCCTTTGATACTCCTGATGATATTATTTTTGACTATTTTCAAGAAACAGCTTTCCCTCAACACTCCCTTGGTCGACCTATCCTCGGTCGTCCTGAAATTATTCATCGAATTTCTCAAAAAGATTTAAAGGACTATATCGAACGGGAATACACGGCCTCTCGCATGATTTTTGCAGCAACTGGTGCTGTGAATCATGATCAAATCGTAGAGCTTTGCCAAAAAAACTTTACACGCCTTCCCACCCATCCAACCAATGATTTTGAAAAAGCCGTCTATCGAGGAGGGCAGTTTTTTGAAAAACGTAACCTTGAACAAGTTCACCTTGTCGTAGGATTTGAATCCTGCCCTTACAGTGATCCGGATTTTTATCCTCTGGCGGTCTTCTCAAGTCTTTTAGGAGGGGGCATGTCCTCACGCCTCTTCCAAGAAATCCGCGAAAAGCGCGGGCTTGTCTATACCATCTATTCTTTTACCACAGCTTTTCGAGACGTAGGTCTCTTTGGTATTTATGCGGGCACTGGAGAACGCCAAATCTCAGAACTTCTTCCCACAATTAAAAAAGTTCTCGAGGACTTCCCTAAGACTTTAGAAGAGAAGGAGCTAAATCGTAGCAAAGCCCAGCTTAAAGCGGGTATATTGATGTCTCTTGAAAGCACATCTGGTCGATGTGAACAGCTTGCTCAGCAAATGATGATCTATAAAAGACATATCCCCCCCCACGAAATTATTGAAAAAATCAATGCCGTAACACAAGAAGACATTATCAGAGCAACACATAAAGTAATGGCAACCCCTTCTACCTTTACTGCTGTTGGGCCTGGGAAAGAAATTACGTGGGAGTAACCCTTTCCTAAAATTCCCCACCAATCTATTTTAAAACTATTAATAAGTTGAGAAATAGGGTATAAGGAAAGGTAATAAAAACAAGAGCCTCTTTTAAAAAGAGCCGGGAGGAGCTTCTCTGTTTAATAAACAGAGAAGATATAAAAAAATTCTCATGCTCCTTTTGGTGAAAAACTTCACATTGTTTTGGCAAAGACTTTGCCACTTCAAAGATAATACTTTTCGAAGAGAATACAAAAAGCCGCTGCGTTTTTTGGTGATGGTCTTTGTCTTAAATTTAAGCCCTCTTACAATTCAGAAAATATGTGCCGTAACGAACTCATGGACTCCCACAACAAATAACTGGAATACCGCCGCTAACTGGACTCCTGCTGCTCTGCCCACAGGGCCTACAGATATTGCGGCATTTAATGCAAGCGCAATAGTTAATCCTACGCTAACAGCCACTGCTACATTGAATCAAACACTTTTTAATGCAGGAGCAAGCGCCTACACCATTAGCGTGAATAATCATATTCTTAACCTCAATGGAATTGGCGTTACCAACAATTCTATAAATCCACAAACATTTACGATTGCGGGAGGGCAGCTGAACTTTAATAATGCTGCAACTTCTGGAAATGCAGTAGTTACAAATGCAGGAACTCTAAGCTTTAACAATACTACGACAGCAGGAACTTCAAATATTACAAATAACCAAGTTATGTTTTTTAATAATTCTGCAACAGCGGGGACGTCCACGGTTACGAATAACTCTGACCTCCGTTTTATGAATACCTCAACAGCAGGCACTTCAACAATCACGAATGCTGGAAATGGGCAAATAATCTTTGGTTCGACCACAAGTTCAGGGGGCGCGACAGTTATCAATAATAGCGGTGCTGGCGGTTTCGTTAGAATGGGGACGAATACAACTCTTGGCTCTATCAGCGGCCCGGGAACTGTAAATCTCTCAACAAGCGTCTTAACAACAGGAGCATTGAACCTCAACGATACCATCAGTGGAAATATCACATCTGCAGGTGCCGGAAATGGATTAATTAAAACAGGAACAGGAACCCTAACTCTGAGCGGAGTCGCTAACACATACACTGGACCAACAACTGTTAATACTGGAACGATCCAAGGAACTCTTCCCACAAACACAGCGCTGACCGTAACGTCTCCGGGAGTCTATAATGTGGACGCTCCTCGAACTATAGGATCTTTGGCGGGAAATGGGAATGTAACCTTGAATACTTTTACCCTTACGGCAGGAGGGAACAATACCTCAACAACTTATTCAGGGGTTCTTTCGAGTACAGGAGCGGGAAACGGGTTCACCAAAGCTGGGACAGGGACCTTGACTCTTTCAGGAATCAATACATACACTGGCCTAACAACCGTTGGCAACGGAACACTGACGCTAACAGGAGCTTTAGGTGGCGCTGTAACTGTTAATGCAGGACATATCTTCAATGTGGCATCAACCCCCCTTTCCGTTGCCAACACTCTTACCAATGATGGAACAACCAATTTTACAGGTACCGCAACATCGGGTTCTGCAGCCATTTCAAATACAGGCACAGGTATTTTAAATTTTAACAATACATCAAACGCAGGCACTTCAACGGTTACAAATACGGGAACAATCAATTTTCTAGGGACTGCAACTGCGCCTACAGCAACAATTGTTAACAACGTTGGGGGAATCGTTGATATTACCACAACACCAACAAGCATTGGTTCTCTTTCAGGCGCTGGGAATGTAGTACTAGGCAATCGTATCTTAACGCTCGGGAACGCTAATCTCAACGATACCATCAGCGGAACCCTTACCGGAGGGATAGGAGGGTTAACAAAAACGGGGACAAATACCCTTACCTTGACAAATGCAGGCAATGTTTACATAGGAGCGACAACAATCAATCAAGGAATTCTTGCAGGCCGTCTTCCCGCAACCACGCCTTTGACAATAAATGGAAGTGGAGAATACGATCTTACAGCTAATCAAAATATTACATCACTTACCAGCGCATCAGCAGCCTCTTCTGTTCATTTAAATAACTTTACTCTTATGACGACAAATAATTCTTCAACAACATTTGCAGGGGTTCTTTTAGGAGTAGGCGGTAATTTTACCAAAGCTGGAACAGGCATTACGACTCTTTCAGGAGCCAACACCTATGGAGGGATGACAACCATTACTAGCGGAACCCTAACTTTTACCGGGGACACCAGCGGACTAGGGGGGCCTCTTATAGATAACGCGGCCCTTGTTTTTAACCAAGCTGCTAATTCCTCTTTTGGACAAGTCATTAGCGGTACAGGCTCTCTCACTAAAGCTGGCGCTGGAAACCTCACTCTTGCAGGGAACAACACCTATGGAGGGTTGACAACCATTACAGCTGGAACTCTAACTTTTACAGGAGATACCAGCGGATTGGGAGGGAACATCACAGATAATGCAGCTCTGGTCTTTAATCAAGCTGCTAACTCTTCCTTTGGACACATCATTAACGGCGCAGGCACTCTCACCAAGACAGGGAGCGGTACCTTGACTCTTACAGGAGTGAACACTTATTTGGGAGGAACGACTATTGCAGGAGGAACCCTTTCGATTGCTGCAGATACAGCTTTAGGGGCCGCAGCCGGGCCCCTTACTTTTCAAGCAGGGGGAACACTTGAGACAACGGCAACTTTAGCAAGTAATCGCACTATAACTCTTAATGCAGGTGGTGGTACATTTCAGGTAGATACTTTAGGGAATACGACAACTCTCTCTGGTGTTATCGGAGGTCTTGGGACGCTTACTAAAACAGGCGCTGGAGACCTAACCCTTACAGGAGCAAACAATTATACGGGAGGAACAACAATTGCTACCGGAACTCTGACAGGCGATACAACCAGCCTGACAGGAAACATTCTTGATAATGCAGCACTTGTCT
>JBEPVR010000057.1:0-11049 GCA_041690915.1 Alphaproteobacteria bacterium | reverse complement strand
AGCTGGATATGGATCTTTTATTGATTTTTATGAGGTGCAGTTACCCTTAGCTGAAAAGCTAGCTGCTTTTAGTGCTCAAGACAAACAATATACGATTGAAGAATGGTCCGTTTATACCCCTCGTCATAAGCCTGAAGATACGCTCCAGGGCCATTTAACCTTTGCCCTCAAATATGAAGGAGTTGATCTTACAATACTTCATGCACTTTTTCATAAAATCCATTCTGAGGAAATTGAAGCTTGGGTAAAATTAGAACCTTTTGGTAGCTATAGTCGACGAATTTGGTTTTTTTATGAATGGCTTATGGAGAAAAAATTGGATCTTCCGGATGCTGAAACAGGCAATTTTGTTGATGCTCTTGATTCCACTCAACACTTTCCTGGTCCTTCAGAAATTTCTAAACGTCATCGCATCCGTAATAATCTTCCTGGTGTTCGTGATTTTTGCCCCTTGGTAAGGCGCACTGTCAAACTTGAAAAGTTTATAGACATTCATTTAAATCGTCTTGCCCACGAGAAAACGGGAATGATTCACCCCGATGTTCTTGCCCGAGCTGCTGCTTTTTTATTACTTAAAGATTCACGGGCTTCTTTTGAAATTGAGGGGGAGCATCCTGGGAAAAATCGGACAGAACGCTGGGGTCGCGCTATTTCTCAAGCAGGATTTTATCCCCTCTCTCTTGAAGAGCTTTTGCGTCTTCAAAAGATTGTTATTGAGGATCAGCGCTTTGTTCCAATGGGATTACGGAAAGAGGGTGGTTTTATTGGTGTTCATGAGCGACTGACGGGTACGCCTCTACCCGATCATATTTCTGCGAAGTGGCAGGATTTACCCCGTTTACTCGACGGTATGATTGCAGCTTACCAGCGTTTTAAAGGAGGTGGGTTTGACCCTGTTATCCTTGCGGCCATGATTGCTTTTGGATTTGTTTTTATTCATCCCTTTGCTGATGGAAATGGTCGTATCCAACGGTATCTTATCCATCATGTCCTAGCTGAACACGGATTCACCCCAAAAGCGGTTGTTTTCCCAATCTCAGCAGTTATCCTTGAACGTATTGATGAATATAGGCGTGTTCTTGAGTCTTATTCTCGACCTCGTTTGGAGTTCATTAAATGGCGACCCACAGCATCTGGAAATGTGGAGGTGCTCAATGAAACAATTGATCTTTATCGTTATTTTGATGCCACTTACCTTGCAGAATTTCTTTATGATTGTGTTCGACAAACTGTCGAAAAAACTCTTCCAGATGAAATTTCATATCTCGAACAATATGATCAGATGAAAAACGCCATTAATGATCGTTTTGATATGCCAGATCACACAGCGGATTTGCTGATTCGCTTTCTACAACAAAACAAAGGCGTCCTCTCTCAACGAGCAAAAGAAAAGGAATTTAAAGCTTTAACTTCCAAAGAATGCCAACAGCTGGAAAAGCTATATGTGCAAATCTTTCGCCAATTGGGTTAGAGAATTATTAGAGAAAATTTACACATCAATCATCAAGTCTTCGAATTTATTTTTTTCAGGACACGTTAAAAAAACTTTTCCAGTTTCTCCACTCTGCGGGCGTGACGACCTCCTTGAAACTCGGTATTAAGAAAGGCTTCCAGGCAAGAGATCGCTTCCTCTTTGCCGATAAGGCGCTCTCCCAGAACGAGAATATTAGCATCATTATGTTCTCGGGCAAGTTTGGCGGCAAGCCCATCGGAGCAAAGTGCAGCACGAATCCCTTTAAAACGATTGGCAGCAATGCTCATTCCAATGCCACTTCCACAGATTAATACACCTATTGCCCCTGAGAGAACTTCTTTGACAACAGGGGGGACATAATCTGGATAATCAACGGATTCAGACGAATGAGTCCCACAATCTATAATTTCATAGCCCCATGTAGAGGAAAGCTCCTTCAAAAATTCCTTGTATTCAAGCCCCGCGTGATCACTGCCAAAAACAAGAGTGCCTTTTGCTGGATTCTGACTCGTTTTCACTCTCTCCATTCATTTTCCTCCTGGATGTCATCGTTGATCTAGTTTTAATTCAATTCGGCGATTGCGTTCATCGCCTGTTCCCTTTTCAAGAGGATGAAATTCGCCAAAACCGGCAGCAGCCAAATGTTCAGCGGGAATTCCCTCCCCGATGAGGAACTTGATGACGGAGATAGCTCGTGCTGCGGAAAGTTCCCAGTTCGACTCAAACTTTACGGTATGAATAGGTTTGTTGTCCGTATGCCCGTCTACCCGTAAAACCCATTTAAGATTAGTTGGCATTTTGGCAGAAATTTCTTTAAGCGTATCGGCAAGTTGCTTGAGTTTGTTTTCTCCCTCTTTTCCTAAAGTGGCGGAGGCAGATAGAAAAAGAACTTCAGATTGAAAAACAAACCGATCTCCAACAACTCTAACGTCCGAACGATTTGCAAGGAGTTCTTTTAATTTTCCAAAAAATTCAGAGCGGTATTTTTCAAGTTCTTCCACCTTCTCGATCAGAGCTGCTGCAAGCTTTTTATCTAAATCTTCAATAGTCAATTTCTGTTGTATTGAGGAAGCTTCTGAAGCTTGAAGAGCCCCATTAAGGGCTTGAAGATGTTGGTTAAGCGTTTCAATCTGTTGTTGAAGAGAAGCAAGAGTTGTTTCTGCATCAAGGGCGCGCTTCTCCGTTATCGAAAGCTGTTGAGAGGTTAAATTGAAAGTATTTGTTAAATCTGTATTCTTTTTTTGTTCAATTTGCAGCAGATTTGCAATTTCTTGTAATTTAGCTTGAAGGGAATCAACACCGCGTTGGCTTCCTTGGAGAGCATCAGAAAGATAAATTTGCGAGACCACAAAGATCATAAGAGCAAAAATCATGACAATTAAAAGAGTTGCCAAGGCATCAACGAATCCTGGCCAGACGTCTAAGGTGACGCCTTTTTGGCGGCGAGCATGGGCAACCATTTAATTCTCCTTAACTGAGTTTTGGATAAGAGCTTCCGAATTTTATGACTCGCCTTGGGCTTTTGTAAAGGCCAGAATATGATTAAACTCATTGAGTTTTTCAATATGCATCCATCGATGAGTCTTTCCTATTTTCTCGATTAATTTTAAAACCTCTTTGTCTTCCATTGGTGCTTCTTTGTTTTTTAGGAAAAATCTGGCTCGCCAGTGGTCAACCGTATCAGGTTTTAATTCGGCTATAAGAGGATACACCTGAAGACCGCGGTTAGAGATCATCTTAAGAACAAAAGGGGAGGGAAGGGCAATACTTTCGAGACTTTTTCCTAAAGCTTCGGGAGAAAGGGTGCTTTCAATATAGATATCCACCCCTAGCTCTTTTCTAGGAACCCTATCTTCAGGATCTTTTACCTTAGGCAAATACAAAGGCTTATAGGGACGACGAGCTCCAAAGGTCGTTTCTTTATCTAAATTCCGAATAATAATATCGGTGTAGTCTGTTGTGGTGAGCGTTGACGTCTTGTCCAAATCTTTTGGAAAAGCTTTCTCAATTCCAAGGGTGTATAAAAGAGATTGTTCGATGCGATTAGCAGCTTCAAATTCATTCAAATGGCGTAACATTAAAACCACTGAAAATAAAAGGGCTGTGGGGTTGACAATATTCTTACCTGCAATATCTGGGGCTGATCCATGAACGGCTTCAAAAATTGAGACATCATCCCCAATATTAGCGGAGGCAGCAACGCCAAGCCCTCCGACAAGGGCTGAGCCCAAGTCACTTATAATATCTCCCTGTAAATTCGTGGTCACGATTACGTCAAAGGATTCGGGATGAAGGACCATCTGATGGGCACAGTTGTCAATAAGGATATGTTGGGCTTCGATATCTGGATAATCTTTAGAAACCTCTTCGAATGTTTTTTTAAATAACCCTTCCGTAAGTTTAAGAATATTCGCCTTAGTTGCACAATGGACCTTATGACGCCCTTCAGAGCGAGCAAGTTCAAATGCAAAGCGAATGATTTTTTCTGATCCTTTTCGTGTAATTAATTTCAAACCCTCGGCCACATTAGGGGTCTGCAGATATTCAATCCCTGCGTAAAGATCTTCAACATTCTCTCGCACAATAACGAAATCAATAGCTCTCTCACTGAAAGGAGAGGGAATTCCAGGGATCTGTCGAACGGGGCGGGTGTTTGCATAAGTCTCAAAAAGGGCGCGGAGTGTGACATTTGCACTTTTTTCTCCGTACCCAACCGGCGTTTCAAGGGGTCCTTTGAGAGCAATTTTTGTACGCTTTAAAGAATCAATGGCTTCTTGAGAGACTCCTGTTGCAAGTCCTCTTTTAAAAACTTTTGTACCGGCTTCACATCTCTCCCATTCAATTTTTACACCACTGGCAGCTATAACACGTATGGCCGATTGAATAATTTCTGGCCCAATCCCATCTCCTTCAATCAAAGTAACAGTGTGAGTCATCAAAAATCTCCTCTGGATGCGCCATGTTTTTCCCGACTTCCGCATATCTAGGTCTTAAGTATTTGAAATAGAACGGAAGAGCTTTCGAGGGGGGCACTACAAACCGGTTTTTAAATCTTTGCCCAGAAATTCCCTCACCTTCAGGCCTTCTTTGTCCTATTCTGTGCCAAAGTCAGGAAAAATGTAAATTTAAGCCATATATATAGGATCCCTAAAATGCAATATAAATTATTATTATGGACTTATTGATTTTGTTCATGGAGCCTATACAACCCTCATAATCTTTTAATAAAATAGCATGCCCCATCCTGGAGGGCTCTACCTCTCGCACGCAAACTCATGTGTATTAATGTTTTTCGTGAGAAAGGTGAGTTGTAGACCAACCGTCCTTTCTTTTATCAACTCCTACATCGAACGTGACATTATGTAGTATTCTTAATCCCATGGCATTTCCAATTTTACCGCTAAGGCCTATATAGTTCGCTATATGCTCGTTATCTATATGATGCCCCTTTTTCTTCAATTCATAAACAACTGAATTGGGAATACCACTTTCGGTAACAACAACATTTTCTTCGTCAAAAAAAGCAAGTTTAGGGGCATCTATAGCTGTTTGCATATTCATATTGAAGTCGACAAGATTAATGATGATTTGAGCAACATTTTGTGGGATTGTATGGCCCCCTGGAGTGCCAAGAGCTCCCCATGGTTTTTCATTTTTCATTATTATTACGGGAGAATTGCTAGATAGCTTATATTTACCAGGGACAACATCCATCGGGTTCCCTTTTGGCTCAAATGTCGAGAAGGCCATAGAGTTGTTCATCCAAATACCAGTGCCTTCAATCATAACTTTACTCCCAAAGCCTAAGCCTAATGTTTGAGTAGAGCTCACAATATTGCCCCATTTATCAACCACTACAAAATGGGTTGTGTTTAGCCCTTCTTTAGAAGAGTGTGAATCAAAGTTGGACGCTTTAGTCATGTCAATAGATTTTGCAATTGCTACAAAGTTATCATGAGTAAGAATATGATTAACGATATTATCTCTTTCTTCCACAGCTCCAGAATGAGTTAATCTGGTCTTGGCAGATTCTTTTAGGACCTCGGCAAGAAGATGAAGATATTCTGGAGAGTTGTGATGCAGTTTTTGTAAATCGAATTGTTCCATAAGACCAAGAACAAAAAGCGCTGAAAATCCATTACCAGGGGTGCCCATTGTGTATACATTATACCCTTTATAATTTATTTTAATTGGTTCCCACCATTCAGCAACATCTGCCCTCAAATCTTCAATAGAGAGAAAGCTTCCAAGCTCTTTCATTTGTTTATCTATCTGCTGAGCAATCTCTCCATAATAAAAAGGTTCAACACCTTTCAAAGCGATGAGTTCATATGTTTTCGCAAGATCTTTTTGGATTAATAGCTCTCCCTCTTTTAAGGAGTGCCCCTTAATACCGTAAAAGGATTTGGAGTAATCCGAGAATTCACTAAATGAAGATGCTATTAATTTGGCTATATAAGGAGAAACAGGAAAACCATTTTTAGCATATTTGATGGCACTATCAAAAAGCTTATTCCAAGGCATTTTTCCATATGTTGTATGCATAACCTTCCATGAATTCAAATTACCTGGTGTAGAAATTGATTTAGGTCCTTTCCTGTTACTCATATAGTCAACTGTGGGAGCTCTCATCAGATCTGAGTTTGCTTTTAAGGGGAATCTTCCACTGCTATTTAAATAACGAATTTCTTTCTTTTTCGCGTCATAAATCAAAGTGGAGCCATACCCACCAAGACCAGTCATAGCTGGTTCTACTACGTTTAACGTGGAAGCAACCGCGATTGCAGCATCAAAAGCGTTACCGCCTTTTTCTAGCACTTCCAAACCAGCTTTTGTTGCCAGCGGATGTCCTGATGCTACTGCTCCGACGTTTGGGGCTTCTTTTGCAAAAGATACAGTTGGATTATATAAAAAAAATATCCCAAAGAATGTAAACAAATTTAAATTTTTTAATCCTGACAACATAATTTAGATTACCGCTGATTACACACGAAGACCCAATAATACATAATAGACGAATAATCGTCAAATCCAATATTTTTTAAAACCAGAGTGTGGACTTTTTGTTAAAAAATGAGTGAGCATACGTCTTGTTACTATATCAAAGGCCACGGGGGCTTAAAAAAAGCTGTTAGCCATATAATGACAGATGCGGAGCTTGAAAATATCCTCGCCCGCGTTGGTGTTTTTGGCTGTTCAAAACCTGATGCTCTGGCGCCTCTGCGGCGTTATATCGATCAATGGGCGCGCTGACTGAAATGTGGACTTATCGACACTTAAAGAGTTTGAGCTCAATGTATAGGCTGTTACCTTGGGGTCTTGCCGATAATCCTTATGTTAGGTTCAAGCTGAACATGACCTTTTTTATTTGTGTGCGGGATAGCCAATTTCTTCATAAAGTGTGGAATGCTTCTGCTCAGGGTCCAAATTGTCATATAAATTTCTGGCCCAATCCCATCTCCTTCAATCAAAGTAACAGTGTGAGTCATCAAAAATCTCCTCTGGATGCGTCGTATTTATCTAAGAATAGCATAGAGGATAAAAGAAACATACTCTAACCCTTGATAATTTCTCTTTATGTTTGAACATAAATAGTCTATGTTTTAAAGGATTTTTTGTCATTTGATTGGAGAGGTTGTCTTTGAGCGAAGAGAAACAAGAGACTCAACAAACTAAATATCCTGTCTTGTCGTTAAGAGATGTGGTCGTTTTTCCGCACATGGTCATTCCCTTGTTTGTGGGGCGTGAAAAATCAATTCATGCTTTAGATGTTGTAATGCAAGACAATAGAAAAGTTGTGTTGTTGAGTCAAAAAGATCCCGCGGTTGATAATCCAACTCTAAAAGATCTTTATACGGTCGGAACGATTGCAAAAGTTTTACAGCTTTTACGTCTTCCTGATGGGACGGTAAAAGTCTTATTAGAGGGAGAAACGCGAATTACAATTGCGAAATGGCTAAATAACCCAGTCTATTTTGAAGCTTCAATTAAGCTGTTTCAGGAAGAACCTGGTCCTGCTCAAGAGATGAAGGCGCTTGTTCGCACTCTCATTTCGCAATTCGATCAATATGTTAAATTGCAGAAAAAAATTCCAAGTGACTTGATTGGATCGATTACTCAAATTACGGATCCCTCAAAGCTTGCGGATGTGGTTGTGGCCCATTTGGGATTTAAGCTTGAGGAAAAGCAATCTCTTTTGGAAACAGCCAGTATTTCTGCTCGCCTTGAAAGAGTCATCAGTTTTATGGAGGGTGAAATTGGTGTTATGCAAGCGGAAAAACGAATCCGAAGCAGAGTTAAGCGTCAGATGGAAAAAACGCAGAGAGAATATTATTTAAATGAGCAACTTAAAGCCATTCAAAAAGAACTTGGAGAAGGGGAAGAAGGCAGGGATGAGCTTACCGAGATTGAAGAAAAAATAAAAAAAACAAAACTTTCTAAAGAAGCACGAGAAAGAGCTGTCGTTGAATTTAAAAAGCTCCGTCAGATGAGTCCAATGTCGGCTGAAGCGACGGTGGTGCGCAATTATTTAGAATGGCTTTTAGATGTTCCGTGGGAAGCTCAAACGCGCATTAAAAAAGATTTAAAAAAAGCAGAGAAGTTCTTGAATGAAGATCACTATGGATTGGAAAAAGTAAAAGAACGGATTATTGAATATTTGGCGGTCCAAAATCGTGTGGGAAAAATTCATGGGCCTATCTTATGTCTAGTGGGTCCGCCAGGCGTTGGAAAAACATCCTTAGGCAAATCCGTTGCTCGTGCAACGGGCCGAAATTTTGTGCGTATGTCATTAGGGGGCGTGAGAGATGAAGCCGAGATTAGAGGCCATCGCCGAACCTACATTGGATCTATGCCCGGTAAAATTATCCAGGGTATGAAAAAAGCAAAGACAACCAATCCTTTGTTTTTACTGGATGAGGTTGACAAATTAGGGGCGGATTGGCGCGGAGACCCTACATCAGCTCTTTTAGAAGTTTTGGACCCAGAGCAAAATAACACATTCAATGACCATTATTTAGAGATTGATTACGATCTTTCTAATGTCCTTTTTATAACAACTGCTAATACACTGAATATGCCTCAGCCGCTTATGGACCGTATGGAGATTATCCGTATTTCAGGATATACGGAAACAGAAAAGGTGCAAATCGCTCTTCGTCATTTACTCCTTAAACAAATGACGGCCCATGGATTGAAGAAGACAGAGTTTGCTGTGACTGAGTCTGCGATACGAGAGCTTATTCGCACCTATACTCTTGAAGCCGGCGTTCGAAATTTAGAGAGAGAGCTTGCCAATCTGTGTCGAAAGGCTGTGCGGTATCTTGCTTCTTCAAAGCATAAGACTATTAAAATAACGACAAAGAACCTTAGTAAATTTGCGGGTATTCCTCGTTATCGCCATGGGATGGCAGATAGTGAAGATACTGTGGGGGTGACAACTGGCCTGGCCTGGACTGAAGTTGGAGGTGAGCTTCTCTCTATTGAAGCCGTTATGCTTCCAGGAAAAGGAAAAATGCAAATTACGGGTAAGTTAGGCGAAGTGATGCAAGAATCTGTGCAAGCGGCTGCCAGTTATGTAAAATCAAAAGCCCCCCAATTTGGGATTGAGCCCCCCCTCTTTGAAAAGCGAGACATTCACATTCATGTACCTGAAGGAGCAACACCAAAAGATGGCCCTTCAGCAGGGGTTGCTATGTGTACGTCGATTGTTTCAGTCTTAACGGGTATACCCGTTCGTAAAGACGTAGCTATGACGGGAGAAATTACGCTAAGGGGCCGTATTCTTCCTATAGGAGGATTGAAAGAAAAGCTTTTGGCGGCGCTCCGAGGGGGTATTAAGATTGTTGTGATTCCTAAAGATAACGAAAAAGACTTAGCAGAGCTTCCCAGAAATATTAAAAAGAATTTAAAGATTATTCCTGTATCAAGAATTGAAGAGGTTCTTAATATTGCTCTTAAAGAACCGTTGCAACCTATCACATGGACCGAAGAAATGGCGGCTATTGCTGCTCATCAACAGGGAGTTGACAAACTTCAAAATGAAGAAATTACGACTCACTAAAGTTATGTGATTGAATTTAAATATATATAATTTTAAAGGTCTGTTTTGTAAGGCATTGACGGAATAAAAGGATTCAGGTACGATTTTACAAATTGTCCTGGGAATTCAGGGCAGTAATATACAGACCTATTACAATAACAAAGGGGTGAATACCAGTGAATAAAAACGATTTAGTGGCATCAGTCGCTGAAATTTCTGGCCTTACAAAAGCTGATGCTTCACGGGCTATTGAAGGAGTCATTCAATCCATCACAAAAAGTTTAAAAGCTGACAAAGAAGTTCGCCTTGTTGGATTTGGGACATTTACAGTGACCCATCGTCCTGCAGGAGAAGGGCGTAACCCACGGACAGGTGAAAAAATACAAATTCGCGCTTCAAAATTGCCTAAGTTTCGTGCAGGTAAAGGTTTGAAAGAAGCAATTGCAAAGTAATTGTTTCTTACTTAAAAATTGATACATAAAAGGATACAACAGAATGTTGTGTCCTTTTTTAATAATATATACATTCTTTGTCGTAATTGAGAGGCTCCGGAGGAACCCAAGCAATCTAAAACCGAAAAAACGGGAGCGCTTCCCGTCCCTTTTGTGGGGGTGCAATGACAACATTCCTCATTCAAAAAAAGGGCTTCCTTAAGGAAGCCCCATTGTCATTCAAGAAAGTTGTTTGTGCTATACTTATTTATTCGCCTTTAGCTTGTCTTATTAGCTTTTTAAGGGGCTCAAGATCAGCTTCTCTCACTCCAGCACCTCTGAGCTCATTTAACTGCCCTTCTAGCTCTTCTAGGCGTTGCGCATCTTCATCATTTGTGCCTGCTGTAGAAGCTGTACTGCTTGATTCAATAAACGCATCATTCACACGTAAATGGAGATCGGGAAAATCTCTATAATGAGTAATACCCAAACGCGCTGCTTCCTTTAGCAAGTCAAGCAGTCCCAAAGAGTCTCTGTTAAGATTTGTGCGAATTTCTAGAGCTTTTATTTGATCCTTAACCAAAAGTAAAGGCGCGTCCGTTTCTACTCCAGAGGGCACTTTATGGGTGGTGGTTGTAGTGGTCGTCGTAGTTGTCGTTATATCTCTCTTTGAATTGCTCTGAGCAGTTGAAAGTAAGGTATCAAGATGGTCTAAGTCTCGATAGAAGGTGATACCTTGCCCCTGGGCGCGGTGAAGCTTCTGAATCAGAGCGTCGTAATGACTTTGTTGAGAAGGATGATAATCCATACGCGCTATTTGGCGATTTATTAAGTTGATTTCATTCTCAACTGAAATCATAGGTGATGGTGAAGGAGTAACTTCAGTAGGAACGTTGGGTTCATCCGAGGAAGAAATAAGAGAGTTCAGATGAGATTCATCACTATATTCAGTGAAACCCTTGTCTTGTGCTTGTTGAAGCTTATCGCGTTGTAACTTATTTGCACTATAATTTCTCTGATCCTCAGTGGTTCGACGTGGTTCCGCGAGCAATGGCATTCGGTTAGTAGGCAGCATTGACTTTTAACCCCTTTCTTTCCCATCT
>JBEPVR010000056.1:0-11295 GCA_041690915.1 Alphaproteobacteria bacterium | reverse complement strand
GAAGGAGGCTGTTATTATTTGAAAATTTACGATACAAGCTATAAAAATAGCTCTTCAGTTCATACATTAATTCAAAAGTTTTGCAAAAAAAAATTAAAATTGAATAGCATCAACCTAAGAGATAAAATTGATGCTATCTACAAAGAATGCCTACCAACAACTGACTTTATTTGTTATACTATCTTCCGGCTCACAGTGGTGATATCCTGTTAAGTTCATGATCACCTTCTGTTCCACCGCTGCAGGGTGTGGTACTGTGTAATGACAAGTAAACGAATAACCAGTGTGCTGATCCAAAGTAAGCACTCCTCCCCTGTATGTAGGTGTAGGCTTTCGTATTTGTAGTGAAACTAAGGAGCCTTCCCAATTTGACGCCACCCCCACCCATTCACTACCATATCCTTTTTGTCTACGTTGCCAATCAAATTCCAATGGCTCTGGACAAAAAACTACTGTTTTTCTTGGAGCTGAGACTGCAAAAGCCGTACTAGAAACCAAGACTCCTCCCACAGCAAGTAAAGCTATCTTATTAAAATTCATTTTTTCCTCCTTATTGCATTATATTGAAAAATGATGCATTCATTTTTCATGTACCCCCACTTTCAACTCTCAGGGTTAAAAATTCATTAAAATCCCACTAAAAAGAAATATTTTTTTAAGAAATGGATATTAGCCTAAATTCCATAAGACCCCTAAAAAACAGTATGGTGTCGTCATTGCGAGGGCTCCTAAGGAGACGAAACAACTGTAAGTCGCAGAAAAAACCCTTATCCAAGCTCAGATAAGCATTCAAATAAGTATTAGGTCGCTGAACAACTTACCGTTCTGACGCATTAATCACCTCCCAAAACTCATCCAGCTTCAAGCTAACACCTCCCACAAGAAGGCCGTCTACATGAGGAAGAGCTAAAAGTTCCGGCGCGTTCTGAGCGTTCACTGACCCTCCATAAAGAGTTGGAATGAGAGCGCTTCCTGTTATCCGTGAAGAAAGCTCATGTTTAATCAATCCCATCACCTCCTCAACTTCGTCAGGTGTAGGGACATGACCTGTACCTATAGCCCATAAGGGTTCATAAGCAATAAGAAGCGCGTGAGGTGCAAAACTATCTGGTAAATCAGAAATAAGCTGGTTGGAAATAACATGAAGAGCCTTACCACCTTTTCTCTCCTCGACACTTTCTCCAATGCAAAGAATGGGACGAAGCCCCGCTTTGATAGTAGCTTCAATTTTTTTTCGAATGATAGGGCTATTTTCGTGGTGATAGCGCCTTCGCTCACTATGACCAATAATGACATATTTACAACCAATATCCGCCAGTTGAGAAATGCTCACATCTCCTGTGAAAGCCCCACTTTTTTCAAAGTGACCGTCCTGAGCTCCAACTTCAATAGGAGAGTTCTTAAGGATTTCTATAACGGAGGTCAGATAAGGGTAAGAAGGACATAAGACAATATGGGGAAGAGGATGATTAGCTTTTTGAATTCGGCTTAAGAACCCCGCAGCTAATTTTTGTGCTTCATTCTTCGTACCGTTCATTTTCCAGTTACCAACAATATACTGTTGCATCCTATCCTCGTTTTAATTATGAAGCATTGTTGCTTAGAAGCCTAATTGTATCCATAATGCAATGAAGTTACACAAATTTCTATTCTTTTCTCAGATTTTTTTGTACACTCTCTCCTAAATTAATAGGATAAAGAGGAATGACGGGAGCTTCAGCCCAAGAAACGCAAGAGCAAATTAGGCAAATCCAACAACAGCCCCTTCACCCTATGGCCGCAGGAGGAAGCTATGGGCCGCCACCATCTCCTCCCCCTCTCCCTATCCAAAGCGCAAACACACAAGGTTATTTTAAAACACGCGGAATGCCAGTAAATGTGGGGAGGCTTTCTTTACTTGGCATCTCTTTTAGTTTAATGTTTTTTGGAGCTCTTACCTTTTTAGGAGGATTTTTGCTTGGAATATGGTTTGTAGAACCTTCTATTTCACCTAATATTAACGAGAAATCTGCGGGCGTAGGCCTTTTACCTCTGCAACAGTCCCCCTCCCCCCCGCAGAATGCTATTATTCCTTCCCAGAACGGCCAAGTTATACAAAATTTAGCAGGACGCGCAGGCGAAATAGCACAATCGACCATTTCCAATACCCCTATTCCTAATGTGCCTTCGTTTTTAGTTCCTCTCGTTACCACAGCCCAATCTACTGCAGGACAACAATTGGGATCCACAGTTCAGCAGCAGATCCATCTCCAGACAAACCAAACTAGCCCTTCCTCTTCCCAACACTCTGCTCCTCCAGAATATCAAAGAAGGGCTCCATACCATCCGCAGAGCAGGTCTTCCTCGACTCTACCCCTAGAACAGCCTCCTCTTCCCGTGGTCACCCCGCAGCACGGGCTACCTTCTGAAATGCCTACGCCTGAACAAACTATTTCTTCCTCTCGAGGAGAAAATGAAAATTTTACCATTCAGCTGGGAGTCTATGCCTCAAAAGAAAATGCTTTTTCTCTTGTAAATGATTTGCAAGCCTTAAACTTTATCTCATACATAACTGAAAGTAAGGCCCCAGATGGCACTCCTTTATATTATGTTCACAGTGGGCACTATAAAGACTATACTACTGCATTGGAGGCAGCTTCCCAATTCGCGTCACAAAATATCCCCGGCGCTATCATTGTGAAAGTCTCTCAAAAAAATACAAGCGCTTCATGAGTATAAGAATGATACAACAAGGCTCTAGCCTCCAAATATTTGATCGTCATTGCGAGGAGCACCAGCTCCAAAGCAATCCAGAAAAAATGTACCTATATCAACGCCTTTCTGGATTGCTTCGCTCCGCTCGCAATGACGAAGCTGGAAAATCTTTTACTTATAAAACCCTGACACTCCAAGCCATAAGAAATTTAACGTTAAAGAGCCTCTGTATTGGCATGACAATGGGGCTTATCTCATGTTCAAATGGGACACTCCCAGAGCTTTCTATTGACTCTGTTTCCATTTATACAGAACCAGATGCAAATCAAAACTCGGCAACAGCTGTTGACTTGGTTATCATCTATGATGAAGAACTTGTAAAACTCTTAAGCCACATGTCTGCAGCCAAATATTTTGGGTCTTCAAGACAACTTCTTTTAGATAATCCTACTCTTTTAGATATTTGGCATTGGGAACTCGTCCCAGGGCAAATTGTCCAGAATTTTGACCCTCCTCAAGAAGAAGGAGACGCCTACGCAGCTTTTGTTTTTGCTAACTATCTTACCCCAGGAGATCATCGTATTAAGGTGCCACCAAATGGTGTTGTAAAAGTGCTTCTCATGAAAAATGACCTTAAAAATTTGGCCGTGTATGATCTCCACGATGTAAGGGTAGGAACCACAACATCCAATACCACAGATACGACAAGAGAATGGAATGAAGAAAATGCTCAGGATCTCTGTCAAATAAAACTTGGACCCATAAAAGATTGCACGAATTCGTGTAAAAAAAGGGGCCCCAAAATGATTCAGAGGAATGGATATAGAGGAGGATGCGCACCTAACTTTAGGTCACCTCCAAAACGGCCCATCACAATTCAATCTCTGGGTCCGCCCTCTACACTCTGTCGTCAACCCTGTACCCAGTAAGGTGAAAAAATGGCAAAAGTAGATATAAATCCTATCCAGTGGCATGAAGGTATGCTCCTTATGCCGCAACATTTTCAACAAACAGACATTCGTATGGAAAAAATGATGACTTATTATATGTCTCATGTTTTTTCCTTTTTTTGGGGTGTCGTGCGCCTAAAAATTGATGAAGCCCTTTTGACCACAGGTAAATTTCGACCTGTTGAACTTGAAGTGATTATGCCTGACGGACTTGTGATCTCAAGTCTTCCTGAAACTAAATCCCCTTTGCAAATAGATTTGCTCCCTTTCCAAGATAAACTCCAAGTCACTCCTTCTTTCATCTATTTATGTGTTCCTCCATGGCGAGAAGGTGATATGGATGTGGGTGGAGACTTACCGCGCTATCTCTCCTCTTTAAATCCGAATGTTGTTGACATCAACACCGGAAAACAAGCCATTGATATTCCCCGGCTTATTCCTAATCTTTCTCTTCAAATTGGGCAAGAACCTCCCGCACATTATGTTTCTTTTCCTCTTGCTCAAGTAACCTATGATGCCAAAAGCTTTTCCTTAACCGACTATCTTCCTCCCCAAGTTCAAGCGGACCCGTTATCAGGCATAGGAGCTATCTCCAACCAACTTGCAGAGCGTTTACGGCAAAAATTAGGATACTTACAACAAAAGGTTCAAGCCGTCGAAGAAAGAGTCACAAAAGATCCTTTTTTTGAAGAAATAGAAGAAGTACGTTTAAAACTTATTGCCGGGCTTTTGCCTTTCGAAGCCGTTCTTTCGCTTGGTAATGCCCACCCCTTTGATATTTATCGTGAGTTATGTAGCCTGGCAGGTCAAATTTCAGGCGTTAAATATGGTGAGATCCCTCCACGATTTGAGGCTTATAACCATTTAGATATCGGAAAAACCTTTAGACAGGTTATCGCCTATATTGAAAAAATCCTTGGAGAGATTGAAGAAAGTTATACAGTCATTCCTTTTACCTTAAATGAGCGGGTTTTTACCCTTCAACTTCAATCCGCCTGGGTGGGGGACCGTCTTGTTTTAGGAGCAAGGGCACAACCGGGCATGACAACAGAAAATCTTTTAAGCTGGATTAATAACTGCGTCATTGTCACTGATAAATATATAACCCTTGCAAAGGATAACCGTGTCTTAGGAGCAAATCGGAAAATCGTCTCTGAAGTTATTTCTATGAACCTCGTCGCCACAAGAGGCGTTCAGCTTTTTACTGTTGAAGTCGATCTTCGGTATATTGACCCGCAAGGCATCCTATGCCTCTTCAATATTTCTGATGACGATCTCACACGACCTCTGGAAATTGTTCTTTATAATTCAAAACCACAAACGCTCATGGAGGAAAGTTAACTAAATTTTAACATAAATTTACATAAAATTTTATAAATTAACTTAGAAGTAATATCTTCGCATAAAGAATGTTGTGGAACATTCCATAAAAAAGGGAAAACAAAATTCGTGGCACGGTTTAATAAAGAGAAAGAACGCGCAACTTTTATTGTGGAATGCTTTGAAGAATTTTATAGACAGGTTTTAAAGCACAAACAATTTGTTTTCACAAAACCTTGGAAAGAATTAAAAGGGGAAACTGAAGCCTCTCCTAATGCAACAGCTGAATTTATTCTTTCAAAATTACAAACCTTTCTTGAAGAACAAGCTATTAAAGCAAACTTTGGAGGTAATAGTTTTGCAGAAAATTATTATGCTGAAGCGCAATTTATCATGGTGGCCCTAGCTGATGAAGTTTTTTTAAGTTTAGATTGGCCCGGGAAACCTTATTGGGAAGCAAACTTACTCGAACAACGCCTTTATAATACCCATAGCGCAGGTCAGGTTTTTTTTGAAAGGCTAGATGTTTTGCTGCAAAATCAGGATCCTGTGCGAATTGACTTGGCCGTACTTTATCTCAATGCGTTGGGTCTAGGCTTTCGAGGAAAATACCGTCATTTTGATGATAAGGGGGCGCTAACAAACTATCGCAATAGACTTTTTACTTTTATTAATCGGAGAGAACCCTATTTATTTAAACAAAAAAATCACCTTTTTCCAGATGCATATGCCCATACTTTAGAAGGAAATGAAGCAAAAGAGCTTTCAACTTTCCGAAATTGGTATTTCGTATTTGGGGGAATTGGTCTTGTATATCTCCTGGCTTCTTATATTATTTGGTATTCTTCAACCATGGATATTACCCGTATTGTAAATAGAATCATCACTAACTCCAGTGTAAGTGAATAGAGGGAAAACATGATAAGCGATCGTCTAACACGGCTGACTTATTATTTTCCATGGAGTCTTGCGGTAGCCCTCTTACTTGCCATAATATTTGCCGTTATTGGCATATTGATTTTTAGAAGAGCCGTAAAGAAAGGCGAGGAAGACACCCCTCAAGAATCCCCTTCCCCTTTTATAGAAAGAAGTAAAAGGTTTTTAACACGATTTGGATATTTTTCAATAGACCCGCTAAGTCAATCTTTTTCTTATGCTTTAAAACTTATGTATGATTTTATCGGAGGGTCTCAGTTCCGCTACCAGTTACCCTGGGTTGTCATGCTTGGAACGAGCGGAGCAGGAAAAAGTACGGCTCTTCAAAGTGTAGATTTAGATAAACCCATAGGTCGCCCTCATTTCGAAACGGAGGGAGGAGATAAATCTCCGTGTGATTGGTGGTTTTACGACCATGGTATTGTTTTAGATCTTGATGGAAAACTTATCTTAAATTCTTCGCAAGCCACGTCTGATGAAGAGCAGTGGAAGCTTTTCTTAAATCTCTTAGTACATCATCGCCCTAAAAGACCTTTAGATGCTGTTGTTTTGACGATTCCAGTTACAGAAATAATTGGACAAAACATGCTTTCTCACGACGATATTCTCATTCGAGCAGAATATCTTTATGGGAAATTATGGCAAATGCAGCATCTTACAGGATTAAGAGTGCCTATTTATGTGGTAGTAACAAAGTGTGATTTTATCCCCGGATTTGACAGCTTTTGTAACTCCATCCCTTCCCAAAATAGACGTGATATTTTTGGTTGGTCAAACAATCATGCTATTGATTCAATTTATGATACGGAATGGATTGACGAGGCCTTCTCCTCCATTAATAGTTCTCTCTATCAGTCTCAGGAAGAAATTTACGCAGATGGCAAAACCATCGACGGACGCGATGGCGTGTTTTTATTTCCTTTAACTCTTAATCAAGTGAAGAGCGGCATCCGCACCTACACAGATCATCTTTTTAAAATTTCTGGCTATCATGAATCTTTCTTCTTAAGAGGAATTTATTTTATAGGCGATAGTCATCTAGAGAAATTTATCTCGGACGAAGAAGCCACTCGTGAACTTACTTCGATTCCAAACCAAGAAGACAAGAAAGTGTCGAGAAATCTTTATTTCGTTGACAATCTTTTCGAAACTAAGATTTTCCGGGAAGTAGGACTGGCTCGTCCTATCTCGCGGATTCTCTTGGGTAATACCACCGCCTTGCGTCTTGCCAAAATCGCTGTTGCGGTGGCGGCAATTGTGGGAACTCTGGGCCTCCTGAGGGCTAATGAAACCTTGCAAAACGCAAAAATAAATCTCATACCTGCACTGACTCAAATTGAAGTGACCTTAGAGAAAATCAGTGGGCAAAGTGAAGAGACAGATATTGGTCGCCACTCCTTTGATGCACAAGCGCAAGCTCTCCTCAGTACATTAACTCAAATTAGCATAAATCGGCTTTCCTCTATCTTTATTCCTCCCTCATGGTTCTCTAATCTAGACGCAAAAGTTAAATATGTGATGAGCCTTGCTTATGATCAGGTGATCATTCGATCAATGGCAAGTCAATTGGCTTACAAAGCTAGAAAACTCTTTGATTTAAATACCATCATCCCCGTTATAGAAACTGTCAGCGATGGTATCGATCCTCTTCAGATTACAGAGTTTTACCGTTTTCGAAATTATGTTTTTAGTGTGCGAGCCCTTGAACTTGCAGCAAATAAATTTAACGAATTAGGAATGACCTCGAGCTTGAAGGATGTGGCAGAGATCATCAAATATTTATTCAACTACGACATGCCCACTTCTTTTTATACCCACACTGGTTATTATGTGGACGCTTTAAAGCATTCAACCATCAAGGTCTTTGATTTTGATAGTTATACCGATGATGCCTCTACAAAATTACACCAACTTTTTGATCAATTTCAACTGGCAACCTTTGATTCCAAGAAAATGATTCCGGGACTTGGGGGCTTGGTAACAAGTCTTTACGAATTTTCAGGAGCGCGAAACTATACGGCTTATGATGCTGATCTTTTGCGAGAAGTCTTCAACAGTCTGAATGAAACGATAGCTTCTATAAATAACCCTGGACTCGAATGGATTGATGCAGATCAATTTAATCCGGGGGTTCAATATGAATACACCATGGGACTTATTGTCGGATCTAACTTTTTTACAGCTTCTACTACTACTGAGTTATTCCGTGAAGTTAACCAGAATTTTTTGAAATTTCGGAAGAGTCTAGCAAGCCTCACATCTCCCCTTATTAAAGGAGGGAATATTTTTAATGTGGAAAATAATCTGGCATTGGCTCAACCTTCCAATGGAGCCCTTGCGCTCCAAGAGAATTTAAGCATTTTCTTTGCACAGGATTTCATGGCTGCAACGGATGCTAAAACCATTATAACTGCTATTCCTATAGGGACTGTCTTATTATGGGACACCTTACGTCTTCAAGAAGCTGTTCAGTTAATTCAAGATTATAATAATTTTATGAATTCACGCCTTTTGAGTATGCCAAAAATTCTCCAGCCTTTTCTTCAGAAGGTAGGACGGGACAATCTCACAAAGAATCTTGTCCGTTTTATTGTGAATGCTGAGGTTTTTAGTTCTGACATAATTACAGGCTCCAGCACCTCACCCGAGGATGTTTTTCTTTCCCAAGTTCAAAACTATCGAGCTGCTGCACCTTATCTGGAGCAAATCTTATTTGCTCTAAAAGCAAATAACGCAAACTCCGCTTTTAGTACTCTCAAAAGTCTTCTTACCTCGCAAACTTATACTCCCCTAGAACGACTTGATAGTATTTTAACAGCGGAAGCTCCTTATGCCATTAAAGACAATTCCTTCGATTGGTGGGAAGGTAAAAATTTGGCAGCACTTGAAGCCTTTGGAGTCACCAACCTGACAGAACTGAAAAACTATCTTGAGTTACAGCGTGACCGCATTAATTATTTAGCTCGTGAATTTGCAGGACCTCTCGTTTTTTTTCTTGAACAAATTAATAAAGAAGGAATGCCCGGAAACCTTCCCTTTGTGACAAAATGGGCAGGAATTCTTAATGGGCTTAGTGGTTATGAACGAAAAGCACCCGGCAATGGGCTTGTTAAGCTTGAATACTTTATTATGAACACTCTTAATGAGGTAACCCTCGCTACGTGCCAAAAGTATGCTGGTACAGTGAGCGAACTTTCTGTATCTCAAGATTACTTTGTGACTATATTGGTCGATCTTGAAGAAAAACTTCACAACCGTTGTGTCCAGCTCTCCGGAGAGGTGTCCGTATCGAACTATTCTCAATTGGCACAATTTTTTAATGCTAATCTTGCAGGTAGATTCCCCTTTGTAAAAGAAGTGGATGAAACAACTCTTGATGCGAATCCTGAGGATATTCGTTCTTTCTTTGATATGATTGATAGCCAAGCCACGTATGTTAAAGCTTCTCTTACACAGGCCACAAATTTGGGCGCTCTTGGTAAAAACGCTCTCGTCTTTATTGAACAGATGGAAAAAGTGCGAAATTTCTTTGGGGACTATTTGGCACCTGATTCAACTCTCCCCTATCCTGGCTTTAGCTTTGATGTATTCTTTAGAGTCAATAAAGAAAGAGAAATTCGCGCCAATGAAATTCTTGATTGGGAGCTTACAACTCAAGATACCACTCTTACTATGCGTTCTCCCTCTAAAGTGGGTTATTGGAAGGAAGGAAATCCTGTGAATATGACCTTCCGTTGGGCTTTGAATAGCCCCTTACAGCCTCAAGTAATGGAAGGAACTCCTAATTTTGATGTTCAAGGAGAAAATGCCACTTTTTTCTATACGGGAACTTGGGCCTTTCTCCGCCTTTTACGCCAGCACCAAGCAAACCCCTCTGATTTTGACTCCTTAAATGATGAAAATCCAATTACACTGCGCTTTGACATTCCTTTAACAAATACCGTGTCAAGCAAAGGCATATGTTCCTTAGAAGGTGAGGATTTTCCAAAGGCAACCGTCTTTGTGCGGCTTAAGGTATCCCCTCTAGCGATGACACCTCGTAAGAAAGCTGATTCTCGTCCAGAAGCTGCAGCTAAACCCATGGAGCAACAAAAAATACTGATGGGGACCCCTGTTAATTTGCCTTATTTTCCCTTCCATGCACCCTGTCTTAACAATTTGAGAAATTAATAATGAGCACACTCAAGTCTTTAGAACCTCCTATTTCTTCTCTTTTAGAGCCGATTCCTGGGAAAAACGCTTGTGGTGAATCTCTGCGGTATACAGAAGTTTATGATCAAATCCGAGAAACACGCCGAGAAGACGATGAAACCCTTGCACAAGGGGTATGGAAAACAGAAATAAAGAAAGCTGACTGGGATCAAGTCTCGTCCCTTTGTCTAGATGCCCTTAAAACGCGCTCAAAAGATCTTCAGGTTGCAGCCTGGCTCACAGAAGCGTGGCTTCATATAGAAGGAGTTAGAGGGCTCGTATGGGGTCTTGAACTTATGTTGGGATTAACCCGAAATTTTTGGGTAGAAATTCATCCTCAAGTGAATAAAGGAGGATACGAACTTCGTATGGTGCCCTATGAGTGGATCAACAGCCGCCTCAGCGAAGAGTCTCATTGCATCCTCATCAGCAAACCTTCGGATTACACCACCCCCTCCTATCGATTTTTAGACTACTCTGACGCCAACCGACTTGAAATTTCTGTAAAAAGAAACCAGTCTCAAGGAATTTCCGCCCCTTCAGCGGAAAGACAACCTTCATTGACAAAAGTATCCTTAAGCATCAGCCAAACGCCTACAGCCTTTTATCGCTATACGGAGGAAAACTGTCAATTGGCGACAAAGCTAATGGGTGAATTAGAGGAAGAACTTCGTCTTCACCTCAAGAGCGAAGCCCCAGCTTTTTATAAACTCCGCGAAAAAATAGATGGAATTCAACGATTCGCGCACCATATTCTGAATGAAAGAGGAGAAAAGCATAAAGGTAAAAAATTAAGTCTTGAACAAACCCGAGAGGCAAACGCTCCTAAAAAGAATTTATCGAGTTCTATCCAAAGCCGAGAGCAAGCCTACTCCATCCTAGGAGAGGTAGCCGCTTACCTTGAACGTGTCGAACCCCATAGCCCCACACCTTATCTTATCCACCGCGCGATTACTTGGGGAGGCATGACTCTTCCAGAAGTGGTCGAAGATACCCTCCATAAGGGCCAAGATGTGTCCTTGCTTTTAGATATCTTAAATGTGAAGAAAGAGCAGTAGAGATATAAATTAGCTTCTATCGAGTTTTACTTGTTTTTTACTTGTTATTTTTTTTTATCTTTCTCTCTATCCTTTCGTTTAATAAAGAAGCCCCCGGGGTCCCTTTTCAGAAGAAAGTAAGAGTGAGTGGGCCAGGATACCAGCAC
>JBEPVR010000055.1:0-11343 GCA_041690915.1 Alphaproteobacteria bacterium | reverse complement strand
GACGAAGCCAAAACGTTTCTTCCTGATCTTGGCTGTGGTGCCCTAAAAGAAGGGTAGAAACCTGATTCTCCTTGCACCACTTTATCAAAAGTTGATAGCGAGCTTCTCTTGCTTTTTCTTGAAGATGAGAAGTGGGCTTTTCACCCTTCCATTCCAAGGTAACATGTTCAATGCCTCTCTCTTCAGCCCATTTATGGACTTGGAAAGCTTCGTTTTTTGAGTCAACTCTGAAGCCATGATCAAGGGTTAAAGCTATAATACGCCCTCCTCTTTGGTGTGCCCATGCCTGAGCAAGGAGGAGGAGCGCAAGACTATCAGGTCCTCCCGAGGTTGCGACGGCAAGAGGAAAGGTTTCCTCCTCGAGACAGGTTTCAAATTCAGATAGAGTAATTTTCATAAGAGGTATTATCTTCTTTTTTTTCGAATCTTTCGCCATTGAGCATGATTTTTTTGATGTTCCTCAAGGGTGGTTGCAAAAACATGTCCTCCTGAGCCATTAGCCACAAAATAAAGATAGGACACATTTTGTGGGTGAGCGACAGCTTTCAAAGAAGCCAGGCTTGGGTTTGAAATGGGGGAAGGGGGGAGACCCGTGTTTAGATAGGTATTATAAGGGTTCTCATTTTGAAGATCTTGAAGAGTTAGCGCCTGGTTTAACTCTTCTTTCCCTTGCGTAAGACCATAAATAATCGTGGGGTCAGCTTGAAGGAGCATTCCTTGTTTCAGGCGATTGAGAAAGACAGCCGCAACATAGGGCCTTTCTTGAGGGAGGGCTGTTTCTTTTTCTACAATAGAAGCTAAAATGAGAAGCTCATGCGGAGATTGTAAGGGGTAGTTTTGGAGACGGTCATTCCACACCCTATTGAGAGCTTTTTCCATTGACTGTTGCATATGCATAATAATTTTTTGGCGACTTGTATTTCGGGGAAAATAATAAGTTTCAGGAAGAAGGGTGCCTTCGCTCGGCACTTCACACATCCCTTGAAAGCGAGCGTCTTTTAAAAGCTTGTGAGCGAGATGGTGGCTTGTTTCTCCTTCAATAAGAGTGACGGGGTGGAGAATAACATTGCCTGATTTTAAGATGTGCATCAATTGGGCCGGTGTTACAGAGGGCGGAATTAAGTATTCACCAGCCTTGAGATCTCGCCAGCTGCCTGTTCCATAAAGAATACTTTTAAAGAGAAAAGAAAAGTTCAAAACCTTTTGTTGATGAAGGAGAGAGGAGATGTGAGAAAGAGTGGCCCCCTTTTTTATCAGAATAGCAGTACTTTTGTTGTTGAGAGGGTGTTGGAACCAATAAGCGATCCCTCCTGCGAGGAAGGTAAGTAAGATGGCTAAAGTCCCTAAGAACGTATAAAAAAAAGTTTTTTTCATGAAGTGCTTGAGTTGTTAAGTTCATAAAAAATCATATAAAGCCTCATCTCTTTCCCCCACGCGTGTCATGTATGGACCAGGCGAGGAACGCCGCCTTTGTAATAATGAATAGTTGTATCCACAAGGATCGGTGAGGGCAAACATTTCTTGCTCAGGATGATACCAACGGGTGGTATGTTTATTAGTACCTAGGACGCTAAAAAAGTTTAAACCGTTCCTATCACTAAGGAAGCATTGGTTCCACCAAATCCAAAAGAATTGGACATGACGTAGCGCACTTTTTTTTCTTTTGCCTTATGGGGGATAAGGTCAATGTTTTCACACCCCTCTGAGGGATTATCTAAATTCAAGGTCGGTGGCAAAATTCCATCCCTCAAAGCAAGGATTGAGAAAATAGCCTCGACGCCTCCGGCAGCTCCCAGCAAATGGCCTATGGCAGACTTGGTGGAAGACATGCTGATTTGAGACGGATTATCGCCAAAAAGGCGTTTAACCGAATTCAGCTCAATCATATCCCCCATAGGTGTAGAGGTTCCGTGGGCATTAATATAACCCACATCTTCTGGGTTTAATTGGGCGCTTCGTAAGGCATTGCGCATTGCTCTAAAGCCGCCATTGCCATCCTCGGAGGGGGCTGTAATATGATAGGCATCGCCAGACATGCCGTAGCCTAAAATTTCAGCATAAATCTTAGCGCCTCGTTTTTTTGCGTGTTCATATTCTTCCAAAACAACAATGCCGGCGCCTTCACCAATAACAAAGCCATCTCTCATTTGATCCCAAGGGCGAGAGGCTTTGGTTGGGTCATCATTAAAGTTTGTGGAAAGGGCTCTTAAAGCCGCAAACCCGGCCACCCCGAGCTCGCAAACGGAGGCTTCTGCTCCGCCCGCAACCATTACATTTGCATCACCCCATTGAATAAGACGGGCCGCATCTCCAATGGCGTGAGCGCCCGTAGAGCAAGCGGTTACAACCGCGTGGTTAGGCCCTTTAAAGCCATGACGAATAGAAACTTGGCCTGAGACAAGGTTAATAAGACAAGAAGGAATAAAGAAAGGGCTGATTTTTCGAGGTCCCCCTTCTTTTAATATGATGGAGGCCTCATAAATTCGAGGAAGTCCACCGACACCTGAGCCAATCATAACACCCGTCATCTCTTGTTGTTCTTCGGTTTCGGCAACCCATCCTGAATCTTTTAAAGCTTCATCAGCAGCGGCCATTCCATAGATGATGAAATCATCTACTTTCCGTTGTTCTTTAGGGGGAAGATAATCGTCGGGGTTAAATTGACCCAACTCAGTTCCTTGCGGCACAAGGCCAGCAATTTTGGAAGCTAAATTTTCTGTGTCAAAGGTATCTATGCGTCGAATTCCTGACTCATTCTGCGTTAATCGTTTCCAAGTAGGCCCAACACCATTCCCTAAAGGAGTGACGAGTCCTAAACCTGTGACAACAACGCGACGCATAGATTGAACCATTAACAATTACTTAGACGCGCGTTCTTGTACATAATCGATTGCGTTTTTTACGGTCAGAATTTTCTCAGCAGCTTCATCTGGAATTTCACATCCAAACTCTTCTTCAAAAGCCATAACCAGTTCAACCGTATCTAAACTGTCTGCGCCTAAGTCATCCACAAAGCTTGCGTTTTCTATGACTTTGTCCTCATCGACACCTAAATGTTCAACGACTATTTTTTTTACACGTGCAGCAACGTCACTCATCTCAACTTCTCTTCCTTACGTTGTTGACAATTACATCTTTTAGATAAAAACGTTTTTATCTATTCTTTAACTATGGGTAGCTACCATACTCTTTCTTCTTTGGCTAGCCAAGAGTATAAAAAAATTTACACCATCACCATGCCGCCATTAATATGAAGGGTCTGACCTGTCACATATTTGGCTTCATTACTGGCTAAATAGACAACTCCAGCGGCGATATCAAGGGGTGAACCGATTTCCCCTTGAGGGATATCATGCAAGATTTTTTCTCTTTGTTTTTCATTTAAAATATCTGTCATAGGAGATTCAATGAATCCAGGCGCAATACAATTTATGGTTATACCACGACTTGCGACTTCTGCCGCTAAGGATTTTGAAAGACCAATGAGTCCCGCCTTGGAAGCTGCGTAATTGGCTTGCCCTGCATTTCCTGTCACGCCCACGATAGAAGTGATATTGATAATGCGGCCGAATCGTTGCTTCATCATCCCCTTAATGGCTTCGCGGGAAAGGCGAAAAGCAGAGCTTAGGTTGACTTCTATCACTTTGGACCACTGCTCATCGCTCATGCGGAGCATGAGCCCATCTTGAGTAAGACCCGCATTGTTAACGAGAATATCAAGGCCTCCCAGAGAAGACTCTGCTTCTGGAATGAGTTTTTTTGTATTTTCTATATTAGAGAGATCGCAAGGAACGATAGTTACTCTGCTCCCTAGCTCTTTGGCAAGGTCATCAAGTTTTTCCTTACGGGTTCCTGAAATCACGAGATTAGCCCCTTGATTATGAAGAGCGCGTGCAATTTCGGCTCCCAGGCCTCCCGTTGCTCCTGTCACAAGAGCTTTTTTTCCTTTAAGCTCAAACATCATTTCTCCTTTAGGCTGCTAAACTTTCCTTTAAATATGTTTCTATATCATAGGGAGTATTAAGGGCAATAGCTTCTAAAGAAGGGACAATTCGCTTGGTCAGTCCGGTTAGTACTTTTCCTGCGCCTATTTCAAGGGTAGTTGTGACACCAAGGGTTTTCATTAGATTAATGCTTTCTCTCCATCGGACCCGTCCTGTGACTTGTTCGATTAAAAGAGCTTTTAGCTCTTCTCCTTTTTCAACGGCTTGTGCAGAAACATTATCAATAACGGGAAGACAAGGAGCGTTGATAAGGATATTTTGAAAAGCGTCTTCCATCTGAAGTTGGGCAGGCTTCATCAGAACACAATGGAAAGGAGCGCTTACATTTAAAAGAAGGCTGCGCTTTGCTCCACATTCTTTAGAAAGTTCAATGGCACGTTCAACCGCTTCAAGATGACCGCTGATCACAACTTGGCCGGGGCTATTGTCATTAGCAATCTCGCAAACTTGGCCTTGAGCCGCTTCCCCCACAATTTTTTCAACAACTGGCATCTCGAGACCTAACAGAGCGGCCATGGCGCCTTTTCCCAGGGGGACGGCCTGTTGCATCGCTTGACCTCGAATCTTTAAAAGACGAGCTGTATCGGAAAGACTTAGGGAACCTGCTGCACATAAGGCTGAGTATTGCCCTAAAGAATGACCGGCAACGTAGGATGCGTGATGAGAGAGCTTAAGCCCCCCCTCCTTCTCCAAAATCCGCATGAGAGCCATACTCACCGTCATAAGCGCAGGCTGAGCATTTTCCGTAAGGATTAACTCCTCTTCAGGACCTTCGAAAATGATTTTCATAAGATTTTGATTGAGAGCTTCATCCACTTCCTGAAAAACATCTCGTGCACAGCGAAAAGTTTCGCAAATCTCTCGCCCCATCCCAATGCTTTGGGATCCTTGTCCTGGAAATAAAAATGCCTTCATTTTTTCATGGCCCTATGTGTTAAGGAGTCCTCACACACATGGAGAGAAGACGAGAAGATGTCAAGGGGGGTGTGGTTTGAAAAGATAATAGCTTAGATTTTCTGCTCTTCTTCCACCTTTGCATTATAAAGTTTGGACAGACCTTTTACCGCTCCCAACCAAGCGAAGCATACAAAAACAATAATGCCAGAAAGATAAGGAGCGATGGTAAGTTGGTTTCCTGCTGTAAGGGTTAAGAGACTGAATTGGATAAATCCTCCACTTGATTTGCCTAAACGACCTCCAATAACATCAACGGCAGCCTTTCCCTTCACTTTAAGTTCCTGGTCAAGGGGAATATAGGCCATTTCTTTGGTGGGATCAAAAAGGGAATACTTTGTTCCTTTACTCAGAATGTTTTGAACAGCGCCCACCATCACGGCCACATAGACAGATGTAACGCCAAAAAAAGCAACCACATCATTCAAATGGTCTTGAAAAAGCACAAAAGCAAAAAACAGAATGCTCGTAAAGAGGATCATCGCGGGTGTAATAATGGCGCCTGTGAACCACCCGAAGCGCCTCACGACTCCTTTAGTCGTTAAAATTAAGAGGATTGTTACAATGCCTGTCCAAAAGGAGAAACGCCCCATAAAGGCGAAGTAATCATTCGCATTGGGCAGGTAGGCTTTAATTTGGCTCTGCCAAGTTACGGCAATGATGTTCATTGAGATGTTATAACTAAACAAAAGCAATGCGATAAAACCCAGGTATTTTGAAGAGAAAATATCCCTCAGACTTGCCATAAAGGAGAGCTTGGGTTTGTCCTCTTTGCGGTTATTTCCCATACTTTTTGCGGCGTCATAGAAGAGGGGATCCGTTAATACGTAATGATTCATCCACCAATAGACTGAAATAATGCCAATGCCAACCACTATAATGGAGACCATCATGTAGGTGATCATCATTCCCCAAGCATCAGCATGAGAAGGTTGAGTGTTTATCTGCGTGAGCCATTCCACAAAAATTCCTGCAGAGATGAGAGCAAAATTTCCTAAAAGTCCAAAAAATGAGTAAAAGCGCTTGGCTTCGTTGGTTCGGGTGATTTCGTTGGCAAACTGCCAGAACAATAAAGAAATAACAACCACCCCCCAGAGTTCAGCGAGAATATAGAAAATGGCGTAGGACCACACTCCATAGAGGGAGATCATCCATTTAAGGTTGGGACACACTTCGCGAAGGGCTAAAATCGATGCAGGGCTGGGATGGAGGAATTCTCTTTCGGGATAAATAATAAAAGCAAAGGCTGCAAAAAAAACGAGAAAAGGAAGAAGACACGAATAAAAAAGAGCGGCCCGATTTAAGATGTTACTAAGTTTTATATAAACAACAAAGAAAAGAACAGCGCATACCATCACCCATGGTTTTAAAAAGGGAATAACTTCCGCTCCGCAGGCAGGTGCTGTAATGAGGAGGGCATCTTTTGTATTTCGGAGAAGAGTATAGTTAAAAAGAACCAGAAACATCATCATGCCCATGGGCAAAAACTTTTTGAGCTCATTCTTTTGAATGGGCCAAAAGGCGTCACGAAGTTTTGAAAACTGAGGATTCTCAATGGGTTTAGACATGACAATTACCTATGAATGGTCGGGGTGAGAGGATTTGAACCCCCGACATCCTGGTCCCAAACCAGGCGCGCTACCAGGCTGCGCTACACCCCGAACAAAACTGATATATCTTAATTTTGCTTAAGGAGCAAGGCTTTTGACAAAAATGTCTCATGTTTATGTTTTAGTATACAAGCTCTCGTAATGCCCTGTTGGGTCACTGTCCCCCCTCTTATTTCAAGAACTTGGGTTGTTCCTTCTACAGGTCCAATGATCTTTAAGGAGTGAGGAGTTGTGCTTTGATGAATGGCCAAGATTTTACCTTCCTCATTACAAAAAATCATATCTAAGGAAAGAGGCGTATTTTTCATCCACATGCTTGCCATTTTTGGCTTTGGAAAAAGAAAAAGCATTCCTTCGTTTTCTCTCAAATCTGTGCGGAACATTAACCCTTTTGCTTGTTCATGAGGAGACTCGGCAAGTTCAACCTTAAAGGTGATTATTTTATGAGGGCAGGTGAGGGTGAGGTTATGAGCGAAAAGAGCAGGACATAATAAAGGAAAGCTGGTGAGAAGGGATGCAAACCAACATAGGTATTTTGCGTAAACGTTGTTCATCGATTTCCTTTATTGTTACGTTCTGTTTCTTTCCCGTAAATGGTAGCTTACAACAGACCTGATAACCATGTTTAAATAAACATCTAACCCTGCACAGCATAGAAATTAAAGATTATTCCAAACAACACTTTTTAAACTTTTTTCCACTCCCACAGGGGCAAAGGTCGTTCCGTCCAACTTTGGGGGCAGGTTTATAGACTTGTTTTTCCTCATCATGGAGGCAGTGACGTCCGCAAGCATGGTAATGGGGCTTTGGCGTGGATCTTACTTGGCGTACACCAAGTCTGATTTCTGTGTCTTCTACATCCCCTCCTATACCAATATCGACTGTATTAGCATGAAAAGCATTACGGATAAGCTCTAAACTTTCAATAGCTTTAAGATCAACAAGATTACAAATGAGGAACCCATTGACGAAGTCTTCGTTTTCGGCATAGCGTGCCAACCTTTTCGAAATTACAGTGACACAAGCCTCGCGGGCTTCAGGATTTTCTGTGCCAATGCATTCTAAAGCTTTACCTGCCGCCGTAATGCTCCAACACCCTTTCGAGGTAGCTTGTATATAATGAGAGAGAGGCTCTATTGCAGCAACGCCAATTTTCTCAAGGACAACAGGTATTTCTTCCATGGTCCAATCACTGACTTCATTTTCATCATCATAATCAAGACACTCAAGTAAATCAGGGATGGCATCAACAGCTTGTAATTGCCCAAGGACACGCCATGCATGAAGACCTGCCCATACAACCGGATCATTTGAATTTTCAGCTCTAAAGGCAGGGTCTTTCAGCATTTGGATTAAATAAGGAACATCATTCGAAGAAAAACCAAATTCCTTTATATAATCTGGCCATTCACGAGAATTATGGGGGTTATGGCTTTGTCGAGGCTCCCCATAGGAAAGCAAGGAAGCAGTGGGTTCGGGGTAGACTTGGTTCATAAGAGGATTCCTTTTCTTGTTTAAAATTCTGCTTGCATGGCTTTTATGAAAACTTTCCCCTTGAGATCGTTATCTCAGTGTGAGATAGCGCGACACAAAAATGCAGCAACATTTGCGTGCCGCTGACCATGATCAACCCAGAGGAGCTAATCATGGCTGATTACAATATAGTCTTGGCTGAGTCTTTTTTCAAAGACCTGAAATACAAAATCCAAAAATTTTCTTTTGTTGCTTACTGGCTTCTTTAGGTCGTAGCCATCCCAAGGGTTTTATCTTGAGTTCATTCCCTTAATTGGGCACGATAGATTCTAAATGAAGAGGAGCTCAAGCGACTGACTCCTTTATCAACTTGATTTGAAATCTCAGTTTACTTTTTTTGAAGTTTCGTTATGGTGGAGTCATTATGCGCCCTTAGCTCAGCTGGATAGAGCGTCGGCCTTCTAAGCCGCAGGTCGCAGGTTCGAATCCTGCAGGGCGCGCCAGCCTTTTCTAAAGTTTTGACTGACAAACTATGAGAAGAACAAAGGCCGTCTAAAGAATTAGCTGTCTTCTAATTCTCTCGCTTCATCGACGAGCATTACGGGAACGCCATCACGAATGGGGAAGGCAAGTTTGGCGCAAAGACTAATGAGTTCGTGTGTGTTTGCGTCATAGGTAAGAGGCCCCTTGGTAAGAGGGCAAACGAGCATTTCAAAAAGTTTTGGGTTTAAAGGCGTTTTTTTCTTCATCGCAAGACCTGTTAGTGAAGCATTGGACCGTGCCCCTTTAAATGAGGAGAAGCCATTTCCATTAAAGCAATCATCATATCACATCTTTCAGAAAGAGAAGAAATTTCTAAAAGAGCTTGTTTTTCAATAGGTTTAAAAGGACAAGCCATGCTGAGGGAGCTGATGATAAGGTCATTGCTCGCATGATCAATTTCATCCCAATTTGCCATAATATCTTGATCTTCTAAATAGTCCTTCAAGAGACCCAAAAGACGAGGACGGTCCACAAAAGGATCAGCAATGGAATTATCTAAATCACTCTCATAGCCCTGATAACTAACTTTTGCTTTCTTGAGAGGTTCTTCTTCGAGAACTTCTTCGATCTTAAAGCGGCAAAGCCCGCGCAGAACAATAAAAACCTGGGCTCCATCTTGGAAGTTGATAATTTGCCCCACACATCCCTTTTGAAAATGCCCCCCTTCGGGGTTAGCTTGAATAACCCCCATAAGCCGTTGGCCGTCTCGAAGGGCGCATTCTATGATAGCTTTCTCGTTTCTTTCTTGCAGCAGGAGGGGAAGTTGAGCTCGAGGTAATAAAATGATACCGTTGGTAGCATATAAAGGAAGGACGGAAGGAAGATCTTGAATTTTCATGGGAATACCCTCTTCTACTCTTTATACCTTATATAGGGCTTTATAAGCGACTTGGCAACTCCTCCACGTTATTTATCCTTGGTAAACGCCTCTAAAATCAAGTTATAAACCTACTCACAAGGATGACGCTTTTTCCCATAATGGGGGTGAAGGGTTATAATAAATCCATTATCCCCCATACCCTTTACGCATATATATGCTTCTATCGTGCGTATTCATCAAGTGTACGAGCCCTCCTGGATAGCTCTGGGCTTATTATTATCCCCTGTGGGAAGGTTGAATAATGGTGATATTATCTACCTTAAGAGGAGGGTAAATAAGATTGACAGTTTTTCAAAGGTAAAAAATTGTACATTGAAAAAAATCAACGAAAAAATTCTTATGCTTTTTTAGCATGTCTCCGATGCAAAAATTGTTCTGGTTGAAACAAAGAATGTGTCTTATATCATCTCTATCAGCGCAGGAAACACCTCCCTGTACCTGTGCTGATATATCATCTGGGCGCGATGCCTAGATGAAGGGTCTTCGGGCCCGAGGGGTCGGTATTTATCGATCCTGCGTCTTTAAGACGTAAAGCCTCCCTGTTAAACTTGGCCGGGTTTTTTAACCCGGCTCTTTTTTTATTCACATCATCTCAATAGAAGGAAGGCCATATGTGCAAGCTCATGAATGTTCACGAAGCCTCTCCCGCTAAAAAAAGAGAAAACTTCCAAGTTGCTCAAGCTTATGGCGTAAGGTTGGTTCCCATCCCCAGCTAGGAGGAAGGATATCACCTGAACGAAATTCATAAAAAATAATAGGATCTTTTGTAAGATAGCGGAACATTGCAACCAAGTTCGGATGGGAGTTGAACCAATCAGGGCTGCGGGAAATGAGCTCATTGAGATGAGGTTCAATAGCCTCACGTGACATGGCCCTATTCACAGCGACTTTAACGGCATCGGGAGAGCGAGGCGTAAGCATAAAGACAATTGATTTACGAGAGCTACTTGTTTGTTCATTAGAGAAGAAATATTGAACAACTGGAAGATCTTGAAGTCCTGGAAAACCATTTTTTGAAGACACATCAACACGCTCATAAAGGCCGCCTAACATCAGTGTTTGCCCTAATCGAATTTTTACAAATGTATCGATTCGTGTCTTTCCAACGTCTGTTGTTGCTGCGAGGTTTGGATTAGGGGAGGTGAGGAGGCTTCCTTCAATCCCAACATTTAAAGTGAGGACATCTCCCACCATAGATTCTGGGGTAATATCAACAGTGACCCCAACGGGGTATTTGACGAGCGTTCCTCCATACTGCCCTGTTAAACCAATAACAAGTTCATTTCCTGAAAAAAAGACAGCTGGTTTTTTTAGAAATGTCATAAGGGAAGGGCGACTTACAACTTCCGTGCGGTTATCAATAGCATTGGCAATATTAAGACTATAGGTCAGCCCTGCCCATGTGAGGCCGGCGGAAAAAACCCGTCCCGACAAAGACCCAGCGTTTTGAAAAGAAAAATCAGTTTCTGACGGGGAAAAAACGGACTGTGCGCCTCCTTGTCCACTGCCCAGCGGTCCAGCCTGATTAATTTGATTCGCATTAAATCCACCGTTCTCATTAAAAGTAACGGTATCGCCTCGAAACCCTTTTGAGGTTCCGCTTCCCCATAAGCTTCCTTTGAACATAGTGTAGCCTCCTGGCGTAAGAGTCACGGCTAGGTTTTCAAGAATATTCTGTCCTTTTGAAGTGATAGCTTCTTCTGTTATTCTGAGAAGATAACAATCGATAACAATTTGTGGATCATAAGCTGTTTCAATTTTTTCTGTTTCAGTAGCTTCTGTATCCATTGTATCGAATGGCGCGTTTAAAGCTTCTTTACCTATATTCTTTGTAGCGAATTGGAAAGTATTATCCTCTGTAGCTTGATCAGAGTCGCTG
>JBEPVR010000054.1:0-11527 GCA_041690915.1 Alphaproteobacteria bacterium | reverse complement strand
GAAAACCAACCCATAGAATTTGTAAATTTGCTGACCGCTCAAAAAATGAAAAAATTGGGGGGCCGTATTCAAACTCATATCTTTTCGCTCCACAAACCTCATTCACATGGATCGAGTCAGCAAGGAAAAACAAGATGGATGTATCCAGATTTAGTTGAACGGGCCCGCACAAAGCTAACGGGATGTAATCTAACGCCCCAGACTATTGGATCTAATAAGAGCTAGAACTCTCGTGTCAGAATTAGAAGGGTTGAAAGTAGGAAATGACTTATACCATGCTCTCATGGTCAGTTGGTCACTGGAGCTTGAGGAAGAGCAGATGGGGGAGCAGAAGAGCAGTAACAAAAAACACCGTCATCCCGGAATCTAGCTCCTCTTCGCGAGCTCCTCTCGGAGCGAGAGATAGAGGAGCTAGATATCCGGGACCCAGGGCGTTCTGGGATTCAAAAATCTTTCTGGGTTCCGGATATTAAAAAAATCTAAAGCTCAGTCTTCGCTTCGCTAAGATTTTCTAAATTCCGGGATGACGTGTTTTTCTAAATACTGCGTCGCTGCTACACTGAACTCTGCTAAGCGGCTTTCTTAAGCTCCAACTCTACTCGCACAGCTTTTTTCTTCTGCTGCCGTGTTTCATAGATGGCAATATAAAGAGTGGCAGGGATAATAATAGTGGCTCCGAGGAGGGTACTGACCGTCGGAAACTCATGAAAAATAACCAATCCAAAGATTCCAGAGAGAATCAACTCAAAATATTTGAAAGGTTGTAATGCGGAAATTTCCGTTGCAGCATAAGCTTTGAGAAGACACAACAAAAGTAAACTACCCCCGCCCCCCAAAAGTAAGAGGAAAAAAAGCTCATGAAAGGTAGGCGTTTGCCATGTTAAAAGAGCAGGAACGAAACCTAAAACAGCTGTTCCCATGGCAGAATAAAAGAGCATGGATAAAAGAGTTTCATCCTCCGTTAAAAGCTTTTTATTAATAATATCAAGGGTCGCAAACATAATCGTTGAAACGACAAGTGCAAGAGCCATTGGATTAAAGGCATCTCCCGTCGGGTGCAAAGCAACGAAAATCCCCACAAATCCAAAGAGAGTCGCGCCCCATCTCTGCCAGCCTACTTGTTCTTTTAAAAATATTTTAGCGAGAGGAAGGACAAAAAAGGGCACGGTAAATGATAATGTGGTGGCTAATGTTAAGGGAAGAGCTGCCACCCCATAACACCAAGGAGCCATTGCCAATATTAACAGCAAAGCCCGGATACACTGGGCTTTAGGATAATGCGTTACGAAAGCTGCTTTTCCCCGCATCGCCATAAAAGGCAGCAGAACAAGGGTGCTGAAGAAGCAACGAAAAAAGGCAACTTCCACACCTGACAAACGACTCCCTAAATGTTTTGTAAGAATATCATTTGAATTGCTAATGAGACAGACGATCGCCATCCAAAAGATTCCTTGGAGATAGCCTTTTGAATTAAACCACGAACTTTGAGATGACATAGACAGATCCTCACATAATTAACAAGTTGTCATACTGGTTTTACCTAACCCTTTACTGTTATTACGAGGCCCCACAGGACCCGTGGCAATGACATAAAAGAGTATGCACTCAACCTAACTGTTTCTGGGATTAGATCTAGCCGTGCTTTCTTCTTTCGTCAACTCTTTTGTTTCTTAAAGAGGTAAAAAATGAATATTTACTTAAAATGGAACCCTATTTTTATTGAAGAAAAAGCCCATCTTCCTATTTTTGATTTAAATATTTCCCAAGAAGAAACTTGTTTTGCAAAAGCACATCTTATTATTGATGCCCTTGCTTCCCTTCCCCCGCCCGGAACGGAAGGAGTAATTCAGGGAGAGACGGGGGAGCCTTTCTTTAAAGGAATTCTTGTGGGCAAACCTATAAAAATGGAAGGTGACTTAGCGGAAATTGAGTTGATCGCAAGGCCCCCTGACTTCCTGGAAAAAAGTATGGTTTTACAAAAGGAAAGCCGAATGCCTCCTTATTGGGACGAGCTTTGGATTCGCTCTGAACACCAGAATGACTTTCAACATCTGCAAGATGTGCGACACTCTGCGTTGTATTGTGACCGACGAACGGGAGCACTTTCCTGGTCCGATTGGTTTGAAGGAAAGCAAACTCTTCCCATCCATCAACATTTTTTTGCTGAGAGTTTGCAAACAAAAGTTGTAAAAGCGCCCCTTAAGGCATGTACGGTCAAAGTGCATGCCCACTGGGTTCAATCGGAAAGCGGTGTTGCAAGTGTGAGCGCGTCTATCCGCAAAGCTTTCCCTCATTTTAAGGTGAGCACATATACAAAAAACTCCCTTTTAAAGAAATGGCCGCAACCCGGGCAAAGACTAGGAAAATCTGGAATATGGGTTATTAAAAGTGGGCTGAAACCTGTGTTTCCCTCTTCACCTCTTTATCCTCGTTTTTCTCCCCCCCTTCCCCTTGGAGAAGAAGGTGATCAGCCGAAACTTTATCGAGCACAACGTCATTGGTTTAAACCTTCTCTTTGGGTGGGGTGGCAAGTTCACCAGAGGAGAAAGGAGACCTTATCTCTTACTCTTGTTCATGACTTTCAACCCTTTCTTCCAGGAGAAGGAGAGGTTAAACAATTAGAATTTACGCTTCAAAATATTAACCCAGATCCCAAAACCTATCCTTGGGGCCCGGAGAACTTTTACCGAAATGGGACAAAGGCATTCTACCGCAATAAAATATATAAGTGTAAGGAGGCTCATACATCCAAACTATCCTTTGAAGAAGATCAAACGTTTTGGAGCTTTAAAAAGATTTTCCACACGCCTTTAGGGAACCCCGCTCGCGATTCTTTTTTCTTAACGGAACGAGGATATCAGGCTGCAGAGCACGCCATGGAAAGGGCCAAAGTTGCTCTCGCTAAAAGTGCACGCTGTCTAGAAGTCACTTTTGAAGGGCCGTGGGACTCTCTCAAAGACGTGACGACAGATACATCTATAACTTTAGCTGATCCTCGTTTGCCAGGAAGAAAAATCATCGGAAAAGTCGTGAAATATGCCCTCCTTGCAAAAGGAGAAACAGGAGAACGGTTTGGTCGTATCACTCTTTTGTGCACTCTAGGAGCGGGAAAAATAGAACTGACCCACATCATCAACCCCCTCCCCACTTACGCTCTCGAAGGATATGCCGAGGCAAATTACCAAGTTTATGAAAACCGGGTTCGCCAAACCCCGTCAGGACTTACCTATTTTACTTATGAGAATCAGACTCCTCCCAACAAATTTAAAAGCGGGCCCTTATTGCGAGGAATTGACCTTAGCAACGGTCCAAAAGAGCAAGAACAGGAAATGCAGCGGTATGCTTATAAGTCTCCTGCTCTTGTTAAAAAAGCCCTTTCTCAAAAACCGACCCGCCTGCGGTTGTTTTTTAAAGACTTACGCACTCAGGAAAGGATGGAACATCTCATTGCTGTAAAGATGGCTGCCTCTTGGTCAGCTCCGCCGCAGTGTTCAAAAGAAGATGAGAAAGGGACATAAAAATGCTTTCATAATAAAAGATTTTCTTTCAACACAAATCGTCAATAATAAACCTTTTCTCTAGGGACCCCCCCGGATGTAAGAAAATCGCAACGAACCCCGGATTTAATCCGGGGGGAGCAGCGGGTTTTCTTAATATCCAGGACTCAGGGTGGTATTTGAAGGAAAATCATCCTTGCAATTCTGGAATTATGTTCCATAATTACAAGGATGATTAGGAGACGACTGCAACATAAACTGATTTACCTCATTAACCGTTGCCCCGCTGTTGCTCTGTTAGGACCTCGTCAGGTCGGTAAAACAACGCTTGCCCTTCACATTGCTGAAGATCAACCTTCAATTTACTTAGATTTAGAATCCGATGCCGATCGAGCAAAGTTAACGGACCCGGATTCATCAAGCCTGTGCTGACCTCAATCCAAACAAAAGTTTTATTGTCTACCCGGGAAAAGAACGTTTCCCTCTTTCTTCAACTGTTGAAGCCATCAATTTGCTCGATTTAAGTCAAGATCTTGCCACTCAAGAAATGTCTTATACCTAATTTACCTGAAGATACCTCAAACTACATGACTCCCGAGGCCCCCCTCCATGCGCATTTTACCTTTGATGCCTTTACACGAAGGCTATGAACCTTCATTGCCCGAATTGAATCAAGAAGAGGGATTCCTCGACATTGTTCACGATTCTGGCTGCATCTTACGAGAAGAATCTAAACTTGTTGCTGAAACACTGATTTTAAGGTGTCGCATACGTCCGATTCCGCTCGATAATAAAACCATACGTATCCGGCTGATTTCTGAAGGGGATATTCTGGAAAGCACCCCTCTCTATGAAGAAGAATCCGTTGTCTATGGGTATGAACGAGAAGTCGGGCAGTCCCAATGGCAAGGAATTGCTTTAGATTATACGGGCATTGGACAAGGTATTTCTCAAGGTGCACCATTTGTCTTTTATGACAAAATATTGCCCATGGGAAAGTTAGAAATAGAGGGGCCTCTTTATGTTAAACCTTTTAAAATTGAATCTGAAAACTACCAAGAACGCCTAACCACCCTCCCCTCTGGAGAAAGTCTTACCACCCCGCCGGGGGTGCTTGATACCCGTGTGTTGAGAGGATATGGGGGCTATTACAAAGAAGGCGTGACTCTCGATGAGATCCAGCAAATATATTATACTCCCACCTCAACCCATTCCCAAACACGGGTAAGACTTTTTAGCTCTTTCCAACTCCAATCTGAGCACACTCCTCCGCCTCTTGGGGGAAAAGGGGGAAGTGGAAATATTATATTTCACTCTCTACCAGAAGAAGAAAGGCTCACCCTCCCCGGCGCTCTTGCAGCGGGGTATGCGCACCTTTCAGTCTGTATAGAAGGAAGTACAACGGTGTTTCGTTCTTTCTTAGGCGAGTCTGTCCCTGGCCATAACAATCTTATGAACCTTTATTTTAGACCTTAAAAGGAGACATTCATGCCTATCATTTATCGTGCTGAAAAAGGAGCACCGCTTGCCGCTGAAGAAATTGATGGAAATTTCAGAGAGTTAGAAACGCGACTCAAAATTCTTGAAGACCATCCAGAATCCAGCGAAGGCCTTGGAAAGATTGAGGTCCAAGGAGATCAAATAAAGTTGACAGGAACCTTTGGAACGGATTTTGGACTGTTTACTTTACCTAAAGCTACTCTTCGGTTTCAAGGAACTTGGGATACTCAAGCTCTTTATCAGAAGCTGGATATGGTAACCTATGAGTCAGCCCTTTATTGTTGTTTAAGGGACCATAGGAGCACCCTTTGGAAAGAAGACAATAGCTTTTGGCAAGAGGTTTTATCCCTTCCGACTTCCCCTTCCTCCTTTCTTCCTCTGTACGAAAAATCAACTTTACCGGACGAAGACAACCTAGGAAAGCTTGCAATTTTACTAGGAGAAGGAGGACCAAATCTTATCATTTTTACTGGAAAAACATGGCAATATTTAATGAAAGGAGACATAGTATGACAGACCATGATCTTAATATTTTTGCCCGCACCCTTTATGGAGAAGCGCGTGGAGAGTATGCCTTAAGTGGCCCGGCCTCCCTTATCGCCGTTGCAAACGTCATCTTGAACCGCCTTAAAAGAGGAGGAAAATACGGCAAGACATTTATAGAAGTCTGTTTAAAGCCACGTCAATTTTCTTGTTGGAACACTAGCGATCCCAACCGTTCTCTCCTCCAGCAAGAAGACCTTATAAAAGATCCCCTCTTTAAATTTTGTCAACAGGTTGTCCATAAAGTCAATCAAGGGATATGGCCTGATTTGACGCGAAACAGTGATCATTATCATGCAACATCATGTAAACCATACTGGTCAAAAAGCGGAAAAATCAAGCTTCGTTTGGGAAATCATATTTTTTATAAGCTTGATGAATGAGGTGAAGCATGAGTTTTCATATTTTAACTCTGGCTCATGCTTTAACCGAATTCGCTCCTCTTATGGCCCGTTGGCTAGGAGGAGAAGAAGGTGAAAGGACGGCTCATAAAGTAGTCGATGTCGCTCAATCCATTACCGGAGAAAAGGACCCTCTCCGAGTCCTTCACTCTTTAAAAACAGATGCCAAACGCGTTGCCGAATTTCAGCAAGCCACCCTAAAGATGAACCATGCGCTTGAAATGGCAGGTTATAAAGATCGAGATAGCGCGCGCCTTAGAGATATTGCCTTAGCACAAGCCGGAAGAAGTAATCTTCGGGCAGATATTATGGTTGTTTCGGCAGCCTTCGGCCTCATTTCATGCTTAGTGATGATCACTCTTTATCGAACCAACCTTCCCGGAGAAGCCGTGGGGATTATTTCAACGATTGCAGGGATCTTTGGATCCTGCCTGAAGGATGCCTACGCTTTTGAGTTTGGATCCTCTCGTGGAAGTAAAATGAAAGACAATAAGCTTTCCGCATTGTTTCTATCGAAACAGTTGTAAAGTAAAGGGTGATCCATCTTTTTTTTTGAATAATTAACCAATTCATGATATGATGCTTATAATATAATGGTGTTTTATTAATTTGTACAAAATGGTGATATTATGTTTAAATTTATTTCAAAGTCATCTGTTTCTACTCTCATGTTTTTAGGACTTCTCGCAGCCTCACAATCCGCTATGGCTGGAAAGCTCGATGAGCCAGACGAGAAAGCCATAGCAGCAAAAGCCTTAACCAACACGCGTATTAAACAATCTAGAAAATCTTCTCAAAAGCCAGCAGAGAAAGAACAGGCCCCTCTCTATTCTTATACTCAGACGGAGGCCTACCTTAAAGTAATGCTTCCTTCTCTAGGGGAGTCCTATGTTGAAAATGATACTGATCATAATATTCGTGAATTTATGAGACTTACTCCTTCACGATGCTCTTTTATGAGTTCAGAAGAAGCTTCTCAAATTGTACAAAATGAACGAAAGCACTCTAATTATTTTGTGCTTTATAATGCTTTAAGGTCTGGCCACAATTTTGCCTATGATCTCGTTGATCTTATGCGTCAAGTTATTCAGATCAAAGCTCCCTATCCTGACAAAAGGCGCTTTGCCCGTATGTTTGATGGATTGTTTCAACCTTCTGAAGGCGACTCCCCCATCAATAGCTTTATTAATACTTACGTGGAAGATGCGTTAACGCCTGACACTGCCAGAACCTATCAGTTAAGAGCAGCTTCAACAAATATGTTCCTTTTTGGAAATACACAAACAGGGGATGAAAACACTCTTGCATATATAGGAGCTGGGTTTGTTGAAAATAAGGATTCTATAAGGCGTCTTTTTCATAGTGGTGAGATCCTAGAATCTGTTTTTTTAAATATGGGGTTTGATCAAGATACTGTGCCAGATAGAATTAAAAGATATGAAACACTTTTCGAAAAATATGAATATTTTTGGCGAAGAGGAACACTTCAACAGATCTTTCTCTCTCCCGAAGCTGTATCTGAAGATACGTATATTAGCGGCCCCTTTGGTGTATTGGAGCCCGTGAAGTTAGGAGGAGAGGAAACAAAAGATCCCCTTCCTATACTCAAAGCTTTGAGAGATAATCCCACTGGGACTGCAGAAGAAATTGTGAAAGAAAGTGGATATCTTAACGCAGCAAGCTTTATTGATCATTTGCAGGCCCGCCTTCTTTGGAATCCTAAAGACATAGAAGAAGGTAAAATCATACTTAAAACTACCGATCTTTTTAAATTAACAGACCTTAAGCAGCTAGACGAAAAAGGAAAAGAACAAAAAGTTCTGGAGCTAAAAAAACAAATGAAAGTAGCACGGCAAGATCTAGAAAAGCTAGTTATTGAAGATCTTGCGGATTGGCTAAAGCTTCCTGATCTTACAATCCCACAACTGAAAATCCAAGGAGAAGGCGTAAAAACGCCTCTTTCTCTTCTTCAATTGAAGAAGTTTGTGTAATGAGCCTCCTTCTTTGGAGGAATGAGAAAAGGGGATAAAAGCTAAGAGACATTCTTTAAAGTGGTTGTATCCTCATCTAGGATTTCTTTAACCCGAACTGCAAGATCGTTCAGACTAAAAGGTTTGGCGAGGAATTGAATTTGTGCGTCATCCTTGATCCGATTGTGGAATGTATCTTTCGTATATCCTGAAATAAAGAGAACTTTGGGGGCTATCTTCAGCTGACTAAGTGCATTAATAAATGTGGGTCCATCCATGAGAGGCATAACCACATCAGAAATGACAAGATCTATTTTATCTTTACTCGACTTTATAAGGGTAAGAGCTTCTTCACCATTCATAGCCTCAAGCACATGATAGCCTTTGCTGCGCAAAGCACGACCGCTGAAAAGTCTTACAGCATCTTCATCCTCAACCAACAAAATGGTACTGGATCCTGTTAAATCAGGAGAAGATATTTTTTCTGGCTTTTCGATTTTAGGGGGAGCGGTATATTCAGCAGCATAATGGGGAAGGTAAATACTAAAAGTTGTTCCAACCCCAACAGTTGAATCAACATGGATAAAACCACCTGTCTGTTTGACAGTTCCATAAACAGTGGAAAGCCCCAGCCCCGTACCAGAGCCCACCTCCTTTGTCGAAAAGAAAGGGTCAAATATACGGTCAATAATTTCTGGTTTAATGCCCATACCTGTATCAATAACTTCTAAGCGAATGTATGAGCCCGCAGGAATCACATCAGGACCTAAACGTTTGGCTTTCTTTAATTCACAGTTTTCGGTCGTCAACGAAATCGTGCCTGCACCTTCCATTGCATCTCGTGCATTGACGACCATATTGATGATGACTTGTTCAAATTGCCCTTGATCCACGAGAACAAGACCTAAGTCTCGCGCATGTTTCATTTTAAGCTCTATGTTCGATCCAATCAGCCGACGCAAAAGAGCAGAAAGCTCGGCAAGACAATCCGTTATATTAAGCACTTGAGGCTGCAGTGTTTGTTGACGAGAAAAAGCCAAGAGTTGGCGTACAAGATTAGCCGCTCTATTCGCATTTTGCTTAATTTGCATAACATCCGTAAAAGATTGATCTCCAGGCATATGGCGGAGTAAGAGCAGATCACAAAAACCAATCATAGCTGTCAGAAGGTTATTAAAATCGTGAGCAATACCCCCGGCCAGTTGGCCCACAGCTTGCATTTTTTGAGATTGAATAAGCTGAGTTTCAAAACGTTTCTGCTCTGTGATATCATGTAACACAAGAAAACAACCTCTCTGATTTTTTACAGGGAGAGAAGCAAAATAAGCAGAAACTATAGATTCGCGTCCATCGTTAAAATGAATTTCTAACAAGGTTCCTTCATTGTTGCCATTAAAAAAATTATGAAGCGCATTCTTAACTTCTTCCTGCTGAAAATCAGCGACAAGGTTCAAAAATGAAGCCCCTCGAATAGGCGTACCTGCAAGCCAAAATCTCTCTCGGAATAAAATGTTTGAATCTTGAATCTGCCCGTTCTCATCCAAGCAAATGACAGGCAATGGTGTCATTTCTAAAATTTTGCTCATGTCACTTTGATTGGCAAAAGGCGTATAAAGATTGAGAAGAGAATGAGTAATAAATCCATCTTCAGTTGGAATTAATGTTTGTTCAAGAAAAGCGTTTTTTATACGTGAAGAGGATGTTATAAAATCACATTTCCCTTGAATTTCAGAAAGTTTAAGAGGGTCTTGACCCCGAACTTTGACAATAAATTTTGAAAGAGAAGCTCCAACAATTTCTATCCGCGAATATCCCAACCACTTCGCGAACTTTTCATTACAAAATAAAATGATTCCTTTCTCATTCAGCGAAAAAAGTCCTTCCGCTGCATGATCTAAGAACAAAGTTAACGTTTTGAGTTGAGTAAGATACTTAGCCCCTTCACTCTTTCCCTGAGTTACATAAGAACAATGCCAAAGAGCTTTTTCTTTTAAGGGAATCGATTGAATATGCCAAGCTTCCTCTCCTTTTTCTCCTCTTATGTAGAGGGTCTCAACTTTCATTTCGCTCTGATGAAAACTCTCGATAAGACGTTCAAGAGCAGCTCGGCTTTCTGGAGAAGAGAGGATTTTTTTTAAAAAAGGGATGCTATCCGCCCACCAACATGTCTCTCGGGCTTTTTTGTTCCCATAACAAAAGTGAAGATCCGGTGTTAAAATGAGAAGAGGAGTGTGAATGGCTTCATAAGCCCTTGACTCGACTTGTTGTTTTTGGGTGGTGTAATTAAGTTGCTGGAGTTTAATGAGCAATAGAAAGACTATAGCTCCCGCGCTGACAATCATTGTAAAAGTAATAAAAAAAATAATGCCCCAACCTGAAAGAAGCATTACTATCCCCCCCAGAAAGGCAACAAGAATTGTATTTATGATACAAAGCGTCCCAATACGCCCTAACCCCTGGAACGGAGCAGGGGTCGTTAAAAGTGTCTTTAAATAAGTCCGTAGCTTACCCTGTAACATGTCTACCATTTGTTTTTTTTAATACTATTATTTTCTAAGAAATATAAAAAGAAGTCAAACAAAAAGCTGAAAACCCCACTTTATAAATAAGACAGAAAAAACCTTAACGGTCGCTCTTAAAGATAGGTCATTCTTTTCTTTTGTTGTGAATCATATGATAGGGATTTACTTTTCACAAAAAAAACTTAAACTCCCATCAAATAATATAGAATAGGGGAAACGAAGTGCTCTTTAACAAACGACTTATAGGAACACTTTTAACAGGCATTACTCTTTCAAGTTGTGAAACAACCGCTCCTCCACCTACTCTCGATGCAAAACCACCGTTATCATCCCTTGATTCTAAAAAAGAACTTTCCCCTGCTATTGCCCACATTTTACTGCTCTTGAAAGAAGATAAATACACTGAAGCCTCATTATTAATCAACCAAGCCCTTCAGGCCCAACCCAAGAGTGTCACTTTACATTTGCTTAATGGGCTCACCTACGAAAAATTGGCTGAAAAAGGAGATGCTACTGGCAACGAGCTTGCGGCTGTGGGGTATCAAAATGCGATGAACCTTGATCCCTCAAATGTTTTGGCCATTATCCAGTTAGGAAAGTTAAAATATCGAGAGCAACTATACGATCAAGCTGAAGAACATTTTGCTAATGCTCTCTTATTAAAACCAAATGATCCAGATCTTTGGCAAGAACTCGCTGCTGCTGCTTATTATGCCTACGACATCAAAACCGCTCTTTCTGCTATTGATAGAGCGGAAAAACTTAAGCCAAATGATCCCCTTATCCATCGTTCTGCTACAATTATCTATGCCGCTCTGGGAGACTTTAAAACCGCGAAAAAACATCTCGAAATTTTCAAGAGCAAAATGGGGGAAGACCCCGCAATTGCTCATGTGGAAGATAGGTTTAATGATTGGCAAACTCTTTATAAAAGCGGAAGGATTGCTCTTGCTGCAACTTCTTCAACCACCCCAAGTGTTTCAACCCCTTCACCAACCACACCTCCCCCTTCTTCAAGAGCTTCCGCTCCTGCAACATCGTCGTCGTCTTCATCACAGGGGGATGAAAGTTCCAACGGTGATACAAGCTCAAAC
>JBEPVR010000053.1:0-11593 GCA_041690915.1 Alphaproteobacteria bacterium | reverse complement strand
GACAGCATTAAAGTATCCTAGCCCCAAGGACATTGATACAGCATCACCACCTGTTTCTCCCAGGGTTGTTGCGGCAATCTTCATAATCCAGAATAATAGGGTAACTTCTGGAACTTTGCTTAAAGAGCATTCGGTAGGTGGCGAATGCTGCAATTTACTTCTCCATCCACAAGATCAGAAACACGCATTCTACTCTCATGGGATTTAAGACTGTGTTATTTTTCAATATTATTTATCTTTCTATAAAAGGTTTATTTTCTGCAAGGCGTCTGTCATTCCATTTCTCCAGCCGATAATAAAAGGGTCGGAACCACGATCATATTTAACAATCTTGAGGTAATCAAGCCTCAGCCCCTTTAAAACCGGGGAGTCCTCATGCAGCTAAAGGAAGAGACGATGAATTCTCTTGCTGCATTTTTTGGGTACCATCTTTCAAAAGCCGGCTTCAGTTCTTAATTCAGGGACTGAACACGCACTTGAAGAAGTAAATAAGCCCAGTGTTGTTTTTTCACCACCCTTTTGCTGATAAGTTCATTTATAGTTGATTCTGCGAACGCTGTGGAAATAGTCTCACCATAGTGAGAACGTTCCCCATAATTTGGCTTCTCTCCAGAAGCATTGGACCTTCCTACAGCGACAGGGAGAGCAATGACATCTTTTCTGGCGGGTATTTCTCACAGTTCGAAGGAGATAGCTTGTGTGAACGGGTTAAAGCGGGTTAGCGGGTAGAACCAAAAAGGCGGTGAAATTCACCTTTTTATCTTACTACACACCTCTCCCATAATGTCGCATAATATATATTATGGAAAATAAATAATTGATTTTCAACTTAATGAAAGATATACAAATATTTTTCCAATCCCTAACATGCTGTAATTGCAAATTGAGATAGAAGAAATGTCTCCAGGAGCATAATGCTCTATATAGAGGTGATATTTTTTTTATAATTTCTTATTGACATCGTGTCTTAGATATATTTAACGTGAGTTATATAACAATTAAAGGGAGTTTATGGATTTTTATACAGTATTCTGCCATAAAAACTTTGTTTTCCACCTCCCAAAAATAATTTATTCTTATGAAACTTAGGGAGCCATAAGCATGACAACGTTAACGATCCAGTCCCCTCTTGAAAATACAATTGACGCCTCTCCAACTCGTAAAGTTTTTCTGTCTGCGTATATCTGTAATATGCTTGAAGGATATGACTTCCTCGTTACAGGGATGATGCTTCCTTATATTTCTCAATTGTTTTTCCCTCTCCAAGATAAAATTTCAATCCTTCTTGCAGGCTCTTTCTCAAGTAGGATAAAGTTATGTCCCGCCTCTGAATTTTTAGGAAGAAGAAGAATTTTGTTCTCTTCTCTCACAAAAAATTGCCGAATGACGATCTCGCCTTGTTCAATTTCAACGATACAAATATTTCCTTGTTCTCGCCCATAGGCCGATTTTTCTAAAATAGGGCCTCCTACATAATCCCCTACTTTAAAAAAAGGGGGCATCGAATCATCTCGAATTAACGTTATGAGCATTTCAGGATGCCCTTTTTTAAAAGATTCAATTTCTTTAAAAAAAAGAAACTGCGATGTTAAATCAAAAAATTCATCTTTTTTATCTTCAAGAGGAGGGGTCTCTGGCCCCCCTAGAACACTCTGCATTTCTTTTATTCAGTCCCCCCAACACCGGGGGGGGATTAAACCTCGATTACAAGACCATCATAGGCGGGCTCAACTCCTATTGGGAGCTCTTTTAAAAGAGTATCATAGTCCAGAAGAAGCGACATGTGAGTCAGATAAGCCTGGCGGGGGCGCACTCGTTCAATCCACTCGAGCGTTTTAGCAAGATGAGAATGACTAACCCGTGGGTCTCTCGAGATACAATCCACTATCCACACGTCAATTCCTTCAAGGACTTGAAAGGCAGCCTCATTTAACTCAACCACATCTGTGGAATAAGCCATCTTTTCAAAGCGATACCCCAGAGAGGCCGAATAGCCATGGGCTTGCTCAAAAGGCGTAATGGAAATATTCCCTATCTGAAAAGGCCCTTCAACGATATTAGCGACGACAAAGGGACGATAAATGTCTGGTACTGCTTCTTGAGAAGGAAAAGCATAATAGAATCTCTTTTTGATAGAGTTTATTGTTTCAGCATTACTATAAACCGGTAGGGGCATTTTGCTATGATAGGTAAAAGGCCTAAGATCATTAATTCCATGCGTATGATCTGCATGGTCGTGGGTGTACAAAACTGCATCAAGTTCTTGAAGATCGGAGGCTAGCCATTGGCTTCGTAAATCAGGAGATGTATCTATTAAAAGAGTTGTTCCCTCTTTTTCAACGGCGATAGAAGCTCGACTTCTTTGGTTTTTGGGATTTAAGGGATCGCATTCTCCCCATCTGCCTGTAAGAATTGGAACGCCTTCGGAAGCTCCACATCCTAATACCGTTATGCGCATGTGAGCCTCACCTTTGAAAAAAGATTTAAAAAATTCTGGGTTGTTTGGGTACAAAGCTCATTAAAACTTACTTCCTTCAGCTCTGCTAACCTTTTGGCGGTTTCGACAAGATAGGAAGGTTCGTTGGATTTTCCGCGATAGGGCACAGGAGCTAAATAGGGTGAATCCGTTTCCACTAACAACCGATCCAAGGGAACTTCTTTCACAATGTCACGGAGAGCTTCTGCTTTTTTAAAAGTTATAATTCCAGAGACAGAAATATAAAAGCCAAGCTTAAGGGCTTGATCTCTAAGCCAAGAACTTCCCGAAAAACAATGAATGACTCCCCTCGCCTTCCCTTGTCCATAGGTCGCTAAAAAATCAAGCGTATCTTCTTCCGCCTCTCGCGTATGGATAATCAAGGGCAAATCACACTCAAGAGCGGCTTCAATATGAGCCTTAAAGACCTTTTTCTGATCTTCTTGAGAGCTATGGGTGTAATAATAATCAAGCCCTGTTTCTCCAAAACCCACTACTTTGGCACGATTTGCCTCTGTTGTTAAAATCTTAAAGAGTTCTTTTTCAGGAAGTGTCTTTTGAGACTCATGAGGGTGAACACCAATCGTTGCAAATATTTCCTCGTAACTTTCTGCAATGGCCATAACAACTGGGACTTTGGAAAGATCCGTACAAATCGTCAAAAAGCCGTGGATCCCTTTCTCTTTGGCGCGCCTCAACATTCCCTCCATATCGCCAGCCATAGGCTCATAATCTAAGTGACAATGACTATCTATCAGAAACATGCGTCTTTCCTTTTGCTAATTTCTTATATAGTATACACGCAAAATTCTTCCCTTAAAGGATATAAAAATGTCGAGGTTCATCCTTTTGTTGTTGTTATTCATCGCGCCTGTAAACGCCGATGAACTTCCTCAAGCTGTCGTTATTACAACTGTAACAGAGAGTTGTTTAAACCCCTGTATTATGGGTGTGGGAACTTTCACAGCCTATAGCGATGTTATTTTAAAAGCAGAAACAAGCGGCCGGATTGAAAGTATTTATTTCAAAGAAGGGGATCGTGCTCAATCTAACCAAAAACTTTTTACGATTTACAATAAAGAGCAGATTGCAAAAGTTCAAAAAGCCGAAGCTTCGTTTAAGCTCAGTCAAAATATATTTAAGCGGAAGGAAGAGCTTCACAAAAAAGGTTTTTCGACCTTTCAAGATCTTGAAAAGGCTGAAACGCAAATGAAGTCTGAGGAGGCTGAACTTGCACTCTCAAAAGAAGCCTTAGCAAAAACGGAAATAGTGGCTCCTTTTGATGGGGTTCTTTCTACGCGACGGGTCTGTAAGGGGGCTTATGTCCAAAATGGAGATGAGCTGGTTAGGATTCAAGACCTCACCCCTATTCGCTTGATCTTTCAGGTGCCCCAAAAGGAAATCCCAAATATAAAAGTAGGAGATAAAGTCACTACCTCAACAGATGTTTACCCTGACAAAATCTTTGAGGGAAAAGTAGAAGCGATCGAGCCTTCTGTTAATGAAGAAACGCGAAGCGTAACTGTTTATGCAGCTTTTGAAAATAAGGAGGAGCTATTGATTCCTGGACTTTATGGACGTGCTCAACTCAAGACCTCTTTAAACACATCGTCCTCTCTTTATATTCCAGAACAAGCCCTTGTCGTGCGTCCTGAAGGAATATATGTATACAAAAAAGTAGGAGAAAAAGCCGCCTTAACAAAGATTACTTTAGGGACACGAACGGCAGATCAAGCTGAAGTTCTTTCTGGTTTAAAAAAAGGCGATCAAATTGTCCTTGAAGGACAAGACAAACTCCGCGATGGATCTATAATTAATGTAAATAGTAATTAGTTTGAGTTCGACTTAAAAGTTAGAAAATTATTTATAAATTAATAAAATGTATCAGAAGATCCAGAATAAGATTGAGAAGAGAAGACGATTGAATGTTTTCTATAAAAAATTGGATATAACTCATGTTTATCACTGACATCGCCATCAAACGTCCTGTTTTCTCAGTTGCGCTGAGCTTGATGATTATCATTGTTGGGCTTTTATCCTATATGAATCTTAGCTTGCAACAGTACCCAGAGGTTGAAGAGCCGGTTATTAACGTTGAAACGAATTATCCTGGAGCTGCCTCAAGCATTGTCGAATCCAAGGTCACAACTGTGCTTGAAGATGCCCTTGCTGGGGTTCCAGGCCTGGATTATATGGAATCATCCAGTAAAACGGGACAAAGCAGAATAACCCTTTATTTTAGGCCAAGCACGGGCCTTAGTGACGCGGCTTCCGATATCCGTGAACGTATTGCTCAAGTCAGCGATAGTTTACCCGAGGATTCGAAAGATCCAAAAGTAATCAAAACGACGGCAAGTAAAGACCCGTTTATGTTCCTTATATTGACCAGTCGCAATCATAATGAACTCGAACTCGACGACTATGCTGAACGCAATCTTAAAGGTCCTTTTGAATCTCTCCCGGGCGTTGGGGGAGTTGAGATTTATGGAAATGCCGTTACGATGCAGGTCCTTCTCGATCGTGAAAAACTAAAAGCCTATAATATAGCTGTCACCGAGGTTCTGGATATCATAGAAAAGAGTAGCCAAGAGTTGCCCGCAGGGAACATTACTAAGGGCAAGCGTCATGTCAATATTGTTACAGAAGCTGGCCTTAATACCCCTCAAGAAATGGGAGAACTCGTTGTTGCTAAAAGCCAGGATCATGTAATCCACCTTAAAGATATAGCCATCATTTCTCTTGATAAGGATACGGGGGAGAATCAATGGCTCCCCCGTTTCAATCAAAAACCAGCTGTCTTTATTGGAATTAAAAAAAGAGCAGGTGGAAATGTGCTCTCCATTTCAACTGCTGTTCAAAATTATATCGGAAAAATAAAAGACACCCTTCCTCAAGGAATGCATCTAGAGGTGGGTTATAACTTTTCAATGTTCATAGAAGCGTCCATTAAGGCGGTTAAAATAACCATTTTTGAAGCGATTGTTCTCGTTCTCCTCATTATTCTTTTCTTTTTGCACTCCCCTCGAGCCGCCATTATTCCCCTTTTGACCATACCTGTGTCATTGATTGGAGCCTTTGTCTTTTTATATGCCTTCAATTGCTCCATCAATACGATTACACTTTTAGCCATGGTCTTGGCTATCGGTCTTGTCGTAGATGACGCCATCGTCGTTCTTGAAAACATTCACCGGCATATCGAAGAGGGACTTCAACCCTTGGAAGCTGCCTTTAAAGGCAGCCGAGAAGTGGGTTTTGCGGTCATTGCAATGACTTTAACTCTGGCGAGTGTTTATGCTCCTATTGCCTTTGTGCAAGGATTAACGGGAAAATTATTTGCTGAATTTGCGATTTCCCTTGCAGGAGCTGTCCTTATCTCGGGAGTGGTAGCCTTAACCCTCTCGCCTATGATGTGTTCCAAACTTTTACGACCCAGGATGCTTGAAAAACAAAATCGCATTTCGAGAGGGATAGAAGGATTTCTTGAAACTCTTGATCGACGATATCAAATCGTTCTCCAAAAAGCGCTTACTTTTCCAAAACTTTTATTAGGAATTTTAATGGTAGTGTTCGTGGGAGGTATTTTTCTTTTTTACAAAATTCCTGCTGAACTTGCCCCTCAAGAAGATCAGTCAATTCTTATGGCGTGGGTTCAAGGTCCTGAAGGAGCGACGCTGGACTCCATGTTTCCCTATACCCTCAAGGTGGAAGACCTCTTCCTCTCTGTTCCTGAACACTCTGGTCTCTGGTCAGGAACTCAACGATCTGGGATTTTTGGAGGTATCACTCTTAAACCCTGGAACGAGCGTCATCGAAGCCAATCTGAAATCATTGATGAACTTCGTAAAAAGGCGAGAAAAATTGCGGGGGTTGAAGTTTCTATTTTTCCTATGAGAAGCCTTCTCACGGGAGGACAATCCGGACTCCAAATGGCCATAAAAACCACAGGAACTTATGTTGATTTAGAAAAAACAATGGATAAGCTTGTCAAAAGTCTTAAAAACTCTCCCTGTTTTGAGTCCGTTAGCCACGATCTTTTTCTGGCCACCCCTCAAATCAATATCCAGATTGATCGCAATAAGGCTGCTCTTTTAGGGGTAAGTGTTAAGGATATCGCTCGCACCTTAGAAGTTATGCTGGGGGGGTCTCATTCAACGACCTTTGAAAAAGAAGGTAAATATTTTGATGTTGTTGTTCAAGCCCCTGAAGGACACAAAAAAGAGTTGGCTGATATTGGCAACTTTTTTGTAAATCCTGAAAACGAAGGTGGAAAATTAGAGGATAGAAAAAACCTTGTCCCTCTTAGCAATTTAATAACCCTTAAGGAAATAGCTATCCCCTCAGAGCTCAAACATCTCAATAAAATGCGATCGGCAACGCTTAACGCCGACCTTGTGCCTTCATGCCGGACGGATGAAGCTTTATCTATTGTTAAAGCTGCTATCAAAAAGGATCTCCCCGGTTCCCTGCAATCAGAGCCAATTGGGAACTTACGTAAGTTTTTGGAGTCCCAAGGAGAGATGTATCTTATGTTTACGGCAGCCCTTCTCTTCATTTACCTCGTTCTTGCGATTCAATTTGAAAGTCTTTTAGATCCGCTTTTGATTATGGTAACGGTTCCTCTGTCCATGGCAGGGGCCCTTCTAGCCCTTTATCTTACAGGTGGAACCCTTAATATTTTCAGCCAGGTGGGTTTGATTACCCTTGTCGGTTTGATTACGAAACACGGGATTTTGATTGTTGAGTTCGCAAATAAACAGCGAGCCCAAGGCCTCTCCGTTAAGGAAGCCGTTTTCAAAGCTACTTCCATGCGGCTCCGACCCATTCTTATGACAACGGGGGCTATGGTGCTTGGGGCTATTCCTTTAGCTCTTGCCACAGGCGCCGGGGCGGAAAGCCGGCAGCAAATAGGTTGGGTTCTCGTGGGGGGCCTTTTGGGCGGGACTTTCTTTACTCTTTTTGCAGTTCCATTTGTTTACATAAGAGTAAAGGGATGGAGAAAGGTCTGAGTCCCGGGACTTCCTTTTCTCAAGCTCCTTGAGGAGCGAGAGATAGAAATTCAATATGGAGGAGCCACTTAAAAAAAATCCCCAAATTTTGATGTAATATAAAATTTATCTCTTATCTAAAACTCAGGCTAACTAAAGAGCTTCCTCAACTTTGCATCGAATAGAAAACGAGCAGGATGATCACCAACAAACAGGGACTCTTTTGCTTACTGATGAAGTGTTGCTCCATATTTTTCATAATTTTAATTCAGTAACTCTTTCAAAAATAAGCGGTGTGTGCCAACGGTGGAGAGTTTTGTCAGAAGAGAATGTACTATGGAAAAAGTTTTTTCCTCAGTTGGGAATAAACATCGAAAAGAAGATAGATAGGAGATTCTCCTATAAACGTGTTGTCATTTATATGTTTAGTGAAGAAGTATTAAAAAATATAGGCACTTGCAGTTTTTAGAGGTAAGCAGCCGCGAATCATTTCTGTGGCCCAAACAACAGAAGAGCAACCCAATGAGAGCACCGAGGGGGATAAGTGTTCTCCCACCCTTAATAACGGAAATGGGCGAGAAGGGACATAGTCCCGACGAAGCAATCCGAAACCCTTAAATTTCATTCATGATGAGTAGTGAATGAAATTATTCTCTCTCCGCCCTTGGAAAAACAGGCTGAGGTTCTCCTAAAGGCGTCCCTGCTTTCAGGGGTGTTTTAAGAGACTCAAAGGTTCTTTCTTCTTGGCCTAATTGATCAAGGATTTTGGAAGCGGACTCGGGCATGAGCGGCTGCACATAGATAGCCACATGGCGAATAACCTCTGCCAAAACATAAAGAATTGTTTCCATGCGACGATGGTCTTGAGGATGAGATGATTTTTTTAATGCCCAAGGTTTTTGCATATCCACGTAACGATTAGCCTCTCCCACCACTTCCCAAATATGTTGGCAGTAAGCTTGAAGAGCTTGAGCGTTCATATCATCTCGTAAAATATCATGGAGGTGAGCTGCTTTGGCTAGCATTTCCCGATCTTCTCCTAAAAGTTCATCAGCCTTAGGAATTTGTGCTTCTGCATTTTTATGAATAAAGGATAAGACCCGCTGAACTAAATTTCCAAGATCATTTGCCAAATCACTATTCACCCGTTGAAGCATGGCCATATCCGAATAATCTCCATCTTGGCCAAATGGAATTTCCCTCATCAAGTAATAGCGCACAGGATCCAACCCATAAGTTTCAATAAGCTTAAAAGGATCAACCACATTTCCCAATGACTTTGACATTTTCTCGCCCTCATGGGTCCACCACCCATGAGCAAATATGCGATGAGGCGGAGGAAGACCCGCTGCTAATAAAAAGGCTGGCCAATACACCGCATGAAACCTAAGAATATCTTTTCCTATCAAATGAATGATTTCAGGCCAGAAGGTTTGGAACTCGTCCCCTTCTACATTTGGATAACCAAGGGCCGTAATGTAATTTGTTAATGCATCAATCCAAACATACATAACATGCTGAGGATCACTGGGGACAGCAACGCCCCAACTAAATTTGGTACGAGAGATGGACAGATCCCGGAGTCCCCCCTTAATAAAGCTTAAAACTTCATTCCGCCGTCCAATAGGAGCAATGGCTTGAGGATTAGCTTCATAATAATCGAGAAGAGGCCTTTCCCATGCGGAAAGACGGAAGAAATAAGAATCTTCTTCCATCCACTCAACGGGAGACCCAGTTGGAGCTTTTCCATCCAGGAGTTCTGACTCTTCATAATACGCTTCATCACGTACCGCATACCAGCCCCTGTAAGAGCTCTTATAAATTTGCCCTGCGTCTTCCAGTTTTTTCCAGAGAGCTTGAGCCGCTTCATGATGGCGTTTTTCCGTTGTACGGATAAAAATGTCTTGAGATGAATTGATCTTTTGCGTCATTTCAAGCCAGAGAGCAGCCATCCGATCTGTATAAGCCTTTGGATCTTCTCCAGCCGCTGCAGCAGCTTGGGCAACTTTTTGACCATGTTCATCTGTTCCTGTCAGAAATTTTACGTGAGCTCCTGCCAGACGCCAATAACGCGCGAGGACATCTCCTGCAATGGTGGTATAAACATGACCTAAATGGGGTTCTCCATTGAGGTAGTAAATCGGTGTTGTAATATAGCGAGTTGTCATCGCGAATTCCTATTTTCTAAATTTGCAAAGGCACATGTTAATGTTGCCTTTTTATCAAGCTGGGCGAAACGACATTGATCAAAGAGTTCTTTTATTTTCTGACATACGTTAAGCGCCTGATCAAGGGAGACATTTTCAAAAAAAGTCCCCTTTCCTTCAACCTTTGCCAAGAGATGAGTATGAAGGAAATTTCTTAACAGATCCTCAAGAAGCGCATATGACGCTTCTTCTCCTCCATAAGCATGGATAAAGGATGCAGGCGATCCTCCAGCAAGGACTTTTTGGAGGTCCTCATAAATTTGAGCCCCCTCCCCTTCCATAAGGCGCATTAAGTGCCCTGGACTTCCGTAAGCTATTGCGAGAAAATCTGGGGGAGAAAATCCTTGTGAATGAAGAACCTCTTGGCATTCTTCTTCATTCAAAGGATGTAAGATTAACTGCTGACAGCGCGACCGAATCGTCGGCAAAAGGCGCCCCGGAAAAGACGTGGTTAAAAAGAAAGCCGTTAGAGGGGGCGGTTCCTCCAAACGCTTTAAAAGCGCATTTGCAGCATTTCGATTCAGCCTATCGGCCCCATCAATAATGACAACCCGCCATCCCCCCGTCGTTGAGGTTTGATTTAAAAAACCATTCAGTTCTCGAACCGATTCAATACCAATCTCACGGTTTCCCTCATCTCCTAATATCCACAAATCGCCGTGGCTTTGAGCCACAATACGTCGATGAAAGGGCTCGTTTTCATCAAAATTTGTCTCTCCATCTTGTCTTGCGGATAAAATGTAACGTGCTATATGAAAAGCAAAGGTTGCTTTTCCAATGCCAGCGGGCCCCCCTATAATCCACCCGTGAGGAAAGCGCTCAGAATGAAAAGCATTTAACAAGGCTTCTCGCTGGAGACGATGGCCAAAAAGTCTTAAATTTTCGCAAGGTGTGAGCATGAATTCCTAGGAACGTATTTAAACCTATCCAGAGTTTACATTATGGCAAATCAAAAGGGAAAAAACAAAAGGTTTTCACATGGCACGCTCTCTTTCCATTTCTCTTTATACTCCCTTCTTTTAATAATCTAATAAAGAAGACCCCGGGGTCCCTTTTCAGAAGAAAGTAAGAGTGAGTGGACCAGGAGACCAGCACCTTGCTTTCATCTTGAGTGCACATCTCTGACCTTAAGAAAAAAATCTAGGAATATAGCTAGCTTTAGATCTTTTCCACAGATTTTAGGCTTCCTTAAAGCGCGATCTGTACACCCGATACTTCTGAAAACTCTTTCCCCGCCCTTCAGGGCCGTAGGGTTCATTCCCAAAATTATCTACTTACAGAATCTCATAAAGGTATTTAGAAAAGCAAGAAATTGTGAAGGAATGGCCAATTAAAAAATTATATTTTTGTATCTAAGCTGAATTTTGAATAAGAAGTTGTTTTTCTGAAGCCGTATTGCAACCCCCGCAAAAGTAAGGAAGAGCCATCCAGAAAATGGCGGAGTTGCTTAATTATAAAATTTTGTCAGGAAAATAATATTGAAGAGAGAAAGACTTTTATTTCTTATGAAGAACCAGAAAGCTGGCGGGGACCTACTCTTCCATGGCTTAAGCCAAAGTACCATCGGCGCAGAGGACTTTCAGGGTCGAGTTCGAGATGGGATCGTCTGTGGATTCCTCGCAATACCCACCAGCTTACTGATTCTTCTTTAAAGCGTAACAGAATTTTAAAATTTATGAAGTATAAATTTCACTTCTTCATTCTACCATACTGCAACACTGAATACTTTTACTTTGTTTTTGATAATCAACTGAATGCGAATCAAGCCAATCGAGCGATTAGTACCGGTTAGCTTCAAGGCTTACGCCTCTTCCACACCCGGCCTATCGACGTGGTGGTCGACCACGGCTCTAATGCGAGAACTAGTTTTGAGGTGGGTTTCCCGCTTAGATGCTTTCAGCGGTTATCCCGTCCATACATAGCTA
>JBEPVR010000052.1:0-11784 GCA_041690915.1 Alphaproteobacteria bacterium | reverse complement strand
GGGCAACAGAGTTTTCTAAAGCATCTAGGCGAGAAAACCATTCTAAAGATGTAATCATTTGATGAGTGACATCAAGTCCTATGGTTGTGATTTTTTTTCCACAAGTATAGAGAATGTGAGCGGCTTCCGGATCGGCATAAAAATTATATTCAGCAGCAGGAGTAATATTTCCGAGAGTCATGGACCCACCCATGGTTACGATCTCTTCAATATGATTCAAAATCCGGGGTTCTCGCACGATAGCAACAGCTACGTTGGTAAGAGGAGCTGTTGTGACAAGGGTTACTTTATAAGAAGAATTCATAAGGGAATCGATCAGAAAATCCACGGCATGAGTCGTTTGCAAGGGTATCGTTGAGAGAGGGAGGTCAATTCCTTTGAGGCCGGTCTCGCCATGAACGTCATCTTGAACCTCAAGCTTTCGCAGTATAGGTTCGGGACATCCAGCATAGACTTTAACATGCGGGTTTCCTGTAAGTTCACAGGCTTTAAGAGCGTTTTGTACCGTGTTTTTTAAGGAAACGTTCCCTCCCGTCACCGTAATTCCTAAAAGGTTAAATCTTTCAGGAGCAGCGAGAATCATTAAGATCGCAATGAAATCATCAATGCCAGGATCACAATCAAGAATCAAGGGGAGAGGTGTGGACATCCAGGGCACTCAACCATTAAGAGGAGTTGACTCGTATCATCCCTATCCCATTCGCTTTTCCTATGCAAGAGAAGATCTTAGATTCCCTCCGGTTTTGAGAAAATAGTGTAATGATTCATCCCACCTCGTGTCATCCTTGCCAAGCAAAAATGGCATCACCTCTGAAAAGTCAACTGACGATATACCTTTCAAGTACAGATAAGGAAGAACCATTCAAGGCTGTTACTTCCCACTCCTTTAGTAGAGCAGGTCGTCGGAACGGAGCTTTAGGCACCCACAGGCCCAACGTTTTATAGCGTTGCCCATTTAATGATGTACGAAAATAAGATAGGATGTAGGGAGGTAAACTAAGAAGAAAGACAGGGAATTGGGCCGAGCAGTTATGATCATTAAACAATGGGACTTTGATGAAAATCAGATTAATGATGATAAATTTTGGCACCATTACAATGGCATGCGAAGACTTAAAGACCTCCAAACAGTCATAAATTATCTAAAAAATGAATCACTTAAGGGGAAACTTGTTTTGCTAGATGCTTCTGAAGGAGGACCGCTCATGATGGGCCTGACCATGCTCTATCCTAATGACACACTTGCGACCATCAATGGGGTTCTGGCAGGCCCTTAAATTTCCCTAACGCTGATCAAAGACATGACATCACACAAGCTTCAACGCTTACTCTTAGATTTGTGGGGCCAATATTATTGTAGATAAAACCTATTATTCTAACGCTTTGATAAAAACCCTTTCCCTTTGCCCGCTTTCTTGTTTTTGCATCCTTCATAATTTGGTTGAGATAAGGGCTCAGAGTCTAAACGTCTATCCTTAATTAAATGTCTTTATTATTTTAAATAAAATTTAAATAAAATTTTAATTGAAACTTGTTGCTTTAATTTAAATTTGATTTTAGATTCGTCTCGCCTACAATAAAGGAGTTATGTAATGGTAAAAAATATTGTTTTATGTATGAGTTTTTTGGTTTTTAGTATGAACTTCAACGCTAAAGTTGAAGCTGGAAAAAGAAAAACTGAAGTGGAAAAGTTAATAGATTGGAAAATGAACACCCCACCCTCCCGAGAGTGGACGGACTCCAAAAATCGAGAAGGTACAGTAATAAATGGAAAGAAGTACCGCAAAAAATCATTGGGAAGAAGGACTAGAAAAAATTTAAACCTCATTTTCGACCAATTATCTCAGCAAAAATGAGTTGCTCACTCTGACACCCATGTCTCTAATTAAAATTCAAAATAAAAATATTTTGTTATTTTAATTAATTTTACAAAAACCCTCATTAGGCAGTGGGGGTTTTTATCTTGTTAGGGATATGCTCCCCGCCTCTTGAGGGAGGCCTCTCCTAATCCTCGTACACATGAGGATGTTTTATACCCAGACAGCAAAAACCCCCACGGAATCCATGGGGGTTTTTTATTAAATATATAAAAATGTTAGTTCTTTGGAGCTTCTTCAGGAGTCGGCTCAACCTCATGTGGAGCTGCCTCTGGTACTGATTGAAGTTCCTGTGGGGTAACCTCAGGCACTGGAGCCACCTCGGGTGCTGGAGTTAATTCTACAGGGGGAGGTGGAGGTATTTCTTCTGATTTTTTCTCTCCACAAGCTACAAGAGTGAAAGCACAAGCCGCACATAGGGCTGCATACAAGGTATATTTCATTTTTATTCCTCTTTAGTTAGAGTTGCCGGAAACTCTTTCCTCGTTATCATTCATTGGGTTTCAACCGGACGCTTAAAAGTGTGGCATAAAATTTAGGAAATTGCAATCGCAGAAAGGTTATCAGCCTTGATTCCTTTATTACCTTCAGACAGTTGTCGCCTGCGACTAGAGAAATTTCCAGAAAATGTATCGCATTTCATATCATGGACCTCAGCAACCCCTTCCTTTAAAAGTTGCTGGCAAATGTAAAGAGGCAAATTGAAATAGTGGTGCTCTTTTTTGTGAGAAGGATAAAAATATGTATCGTAGAGTCCAGAGATGAGACCCGGAAATTCAGAGCCAACCTCATAGTTTTCTTGTTGAATCGTGGGTCCCAAAGTTGCATAAATTTGAGAGCGGTTAGCTCCGATCTCTTCCATAGCATCAAGTGTTGCCTGAAGAATACCACCTTGAGCGCCTCGCCAGCCTGCATGGCACGCTCCAATAATATTCGCTTTTGGATCATAGAAAAGGACAGGCCCACAGTCGGCCGTTAGAATTCCTAATGCAATTCCTTTGATATTTGTGACTAATCCATCACCTTCTTTTTTTTCATTGCAAAATTCAGTGACTTGGAGGACTTTGTTGCTATGAATTTGCTTCAGCGTCACTAAAGGGAGAGGATGATCTGCCATGGCTGGGAGGACTTGATCACCTCGAGAGGAAAGAATCGCAGGATTAGATTCAAAAAAAGCATGTTTAAGAGAAGAAAATTCTGAAAGATAAGGGCACTTAAGTTTCATTGTTCAAATCCTGCTGGTATTATGGTGGGCGGTGAAAAGATCGCCATGACTTTAAAAAGGGACCCCATTTGTTGAGGGTGAGTGAGACGGGTTGCGGCTGCCTCTAAACTTGCTTTTTGGGAGGGGTTTTCACGCTTTAGTATTTCTATTCTTGTTTCAAAACCGAGGGTCTTTAAAAATTGTCTTTGAGGAAAAGGGCCTAAGACTCCAAGCCCTTGTGAAAGAGCGATTTGTTTAAGTTGACCAAAATTAACATGACACGTCAAATCTGATTTTCCAACATGGGCGAGAGGATCAGATAATTCTCCTCTAAAAAGAGCTTGGAGACTTTCTCCTCTTCCGTTTTCATACCCATAATCGATGCATAGAAAAACGCCTGTTTGTTTTAAAAGTCTTGTACAAATCTCATGCATAAGAATCGTAGCCGTGGCACTTTCTTCCCATATTTGATCGGGTCCTTGGTTTTCATGGAGTATGACAGGTATAAAGAGAAACTTACCGTCTTTAACGCCAATTCGCCTTTCATAAAGCACATTATCTTTGAGGACATAGCAATTACTAGGGAGCGCATCAAAAAATTCATTGGCAATGATAAGGAGAGGGGATGATGAGAGGGGCATATCTTCCCATCGCTCAACCCACGTTGCGGGAGAGGGGATAACTTTGTGTTGAGCTGCTTTCAAAAGGGGGTTCATTTCCACCAAGGTAATATTAAGAGCTTCTGAAAAAGAGGGGGATACTTTCGCTATTCTTAAGAAATCAGCCATTAAGGTTCCTTTCCCAGGGCCAAGTTCTATCAAAGATACCGTTTGTGGCTGTTTAAGCTTTACATAATAATCAATCGCCCAGGCGCCAATGAGCTCTCCAAATACCTGGCTGATTTCAGGAGACGTTGTAAAATCATGTCCCACCGCTTCCTGGGATCGATAATACCCATAAAGGGGATGGTGTAAGGCCAGTTCCATGAAGCGACTTTGGGAAAGGGGACCTTTTTCATGAATCTCTTGCTCTATAAGAGTTTCAAGCATTCTCTTTCCTTAGGCCAGCCTGCCAGATCAAGAAAAGACCACAGACAAGAAGAGGAAAAGAAAGAATCTGTCCCATCGTTAATCCACCAGCAAAATATCCTAGGAAAGAGTCCGGTTCACGGAACCACTCAGCGACGATGCGCGCCAGCGCATAGCCTGTTAAAAAAGTTCCCGTAAGAAGTCCTCGTCGATGAGGCCAACGGGTGAGAAGAGCCCCATAAGCGAGTAAGACAAAGAGAACAATCCCTTCCAAAAAAGCTTCATACAGTTGACTCGGGTGACGGGGCAAACTTCCCCCGTGAGGAAAGATAATTCCCCAAGAGTTATCCGTTACGCGGCCATAAAGCTCCCCATTAATAAAATTAGCGAGGCGGCCAAAGAAAAGACCAATGGGAACCCCACAACACGCAAGATCAGAAAAGTTTAAGAAATAAATCCCCCGTCGATAAGTATAAATGGCTGTCGCAACGACAACCCCCAAAAGCCCCCCATGAAAAGCCATTCCTCCTTTCCAAACTTGAATGATTTCAATGGGATTAGCTATATACTTAAAAGGGGTATAAAAGAACACATACCCAAGCCGTCCGCCAACAATCACTCCAATGATGGCCCATCCAAGGTAATCATCCACCATTTTGCGATCAATAAGAGGAAATTTTTTGGTGAGCCAGAGGCTATATTGCCACCATCCTAAAATCCCGACCACATAAGCAAGCCCATACCAATAGACTGCGAAAGGGCCGATCTGAAACGCAATGGGGTTGAGAGAGGGGAAGGGCATGATGAGTTCCTCTTTTTTTATAGACAAGAAAAAATTTTAGTCACGTCTCGCTATTATATAGGGTACTCATATGATGGAAAGGGTTTGTAAAAAATCTTTTGTCTTTTACGCAATACGTCCCCTTGATCTCGGAAATGAGTTCAAAAAAGGGACCGGGCAATTCAGCGTATAAAACCCCTACTGATTGACTTCCTCACCGGGTTGATAGGGGGTCGACCCCATTTGGTAATCATCAAAAATATCACTATATTGATGAACTTTCTTTAAATCTTCTGGATCAGTGAATTTGTGCGCTTCTAAATTTTCTGTTGCCGCAAACGCCTTTAAGGCGGGGGAAAATATCAATGTGCCCACGAGAAAGGGCAAAACTGTATAGGGCAAAAACCTCCTCTATTTTTTCTCAGCATATACAGTGTATGCGTATTTTTAAAAATCTTATAATAAATGGGCGTAGGTGAATAGAGGGTTTTTCAATAGCCGCGAGAGGAAGTCCCTTGATCATAAGGCTATCTCTCGTTAATATGATAATGGTGTTTCTACAATCTGTTACATTTAAAGCGGCGACAGGGAAACTTTTAATATGGAACTTCAATCAACACTTTATCAGATCTTAAATATGGTTGTCATTTTCATAAATCTTTTCGGCATCATGGTCGTATTTTGGGGATTTATTGTGGCGGCTATCAGTTTTATTCGCATGAAACTTCATCGGCATGAGGTTATTTTTTTTCTTAAAGAGGCGAATGAGATCCGGGCTATCTTAGGTACCTATATTCTTTTTGGTCTGGAATTTATGATTGCCGGCGATATCATTCATACCTTTATTAAGCCATCTCGTGAAGACTTGATTGTTCTTGCCACAATTGTGGCGATAAGGACCGTCATTAGTTATTTTCTCGGGCGAGAAGTTGATGAAGCCCTTCGCGATAAGAGAGATCAAAAAAATTTTAAAAAAGAATTAGCCTCTAAATCCGCTAATTAACGAAGGGAGAACCATTCCATGGCCGAGCACGATCATATTTCACCCGCCCCTCACCATCAAATTGCCACCGCTTTAAAAGAATACCTTGCGGATACAGCTGTTGTTTATTTTAAAACTCATGGGTTTCATTGGAATATAGAAGGGGAAAATTTTTATGGCCTCCATCTTATGCTCGAAAAATTTTATGAAGAACTTTGGGAATCATTGGATGAGATTGCAGAGCGAATTCGTGCTCTTGGAGAAAAAACGCCCTCCAGTTTGACAGAACTCTTAAGAATCGCCACTTTCACAGAAATCGAAGCCGCACCAGCAAACAATATCATGGTAAAAGTTCTACATCAGGATTACTCTCATTTAGCAAAAAAAGCATATGAAGTCGGGTCCATTGCTGACGCCCAAGGAGACCGTGTTACAACAGATATGATGACAGCAAAAGCAACTTTTTTGGAAAAAGCAGCGTGGATGCTTCAAAGTACAGCTACTGACTAATTTGTTGGGCGAGTGTGGCTTCTAGGAAAGCGTCGATGTCACCTTCTAAAACGCCATGAGCGTTTCCCTTCTCCACATGCGTCCTTAAATCTTTGACCATTTGGTAGGGATGGAGAACATAAGAGCGAATCTGATGACCCCATCCAATCTCTGATTTCGTAGCCTCAGAAGCTTGAACAGCCTCAGCCCGCTTTTTGAGTTCAAGTTCATAAAGGCGAGCTTTGAGCATGCTCATGGCTTGAGCTCGGTTACGATGTTGCGATCGATCATTTTGGCATTGAACCACAACTCCTGTTGGAAGATGGGTAATACGGACGGCACTATCGGTTTTATTCACATGTTGGCCGCCTGCTCCTGAGGCTCGATAAGTATCAATCCGCAGATCTTTTTCTTCCACTTGAATATCAATAGCCTCATCAACTTCAGGATAAACCCACACAGACGCAAAGCTCGTATGACGGCGCGCATTAGCATCAAAAGGAGAGATGCGTACCAAACGGTGCACGCCGCTCTCTCCTTTAAGCCACCCGTAAGGATGGTCAGCGTCTTTATAAGAACTTAATTTAAAAGTTGCAGATTTAAGACCCGCTTCTTCCCCAGCGCTTTCTTCAAGCCATTCTATTTTATACCCCTTTGTCTCTGCCCACCGGGTATACATACGCGCAAGCATTAAGGCCCAGTCTTGGGCTTCTGTTCCCCCAGCCCCTGCGTGTACCTCTATAAAGCAATTGTTGATATCCGCTTCTCCAGACAAAAGAGTCTCAAGACGCAAACGTTGAATTTTGTGATGCAGGGATTCAATATCCTTTTCTGCTGCCTCCAGAATTTCTTGATCTTCTTCTGCCCCTCCAAACTCCAGTAGCTCAAGGGCATCTTTGAGGTTTTGGTCAATTTTATCAATATGTCTCAGAGCTTGGGTAAGTTGTTCGCGTTCCCGCATTATTTTTTGAGCTCGCGGAGGATCCTCCCAAAGCGTAGGGTCTTGAACTTTTTTTTCTAATTCTTGAAGCTGCTCTTGAGCTTTATCCCAGTCAAAGCCGCCTCCTTAGGAGGGCGAGGCCTTCCTCGATATCATGGACAAGGGCTTCAATTTCTGCGCGCATAATCACCTTCATTTCTGAGGAATTGTTACAAATATAGATAAATTCATTATAACAAGTAAGCAAAGTCTGCAATATAATAAAAAATCCATAAATGTTTTCGAGAGGATAAGCGCATCTGGAGTTATTGAACTACTCCCAAAGTGTCATCAAGATTCTATAAGTTCTTTTTTAAAGATAATCTCATTCCGCAATTTCCAAATTCCTAAAAGGTTTGTGAGGACTAAAAATCCACCTGAAAGACCCATAACAATTATTGCATTGCATTGGTCAAGAAAGGAAAAGCCGATAAAAGCAGAAGCTGCAAATAGAAAATAGGCTCTGCGACCCCATTTTGGGAAAAGCCATTGTATTGCTTTTTCTCCTACCGCAAGATAAGCAATCAACGTTGTATACCCTGCAATAAAGATAAGAAGAGCCATGAAAATATTCACATGGGGAAAAAACTGAGAAAAAACTTGAGAAACAGCATGGCACGCTTCAATTTTTGTTTTCCATATGCCTGTAACAAGAACCACAAGAATACTCATGGTGCATATTAAGGCATCTGTTGCGACACCGAAAATGGAAAGACAGGCTTGTGCCGCAGGATCTCTCGCCTTTGATTCACTTTGAATGATGGAATCATAGCCTATGCCTAAATCTCCCGAATACACAGCTCGTGACGTGCCCAATTGAAGAGCCATCATCATACTGCTTCCCGCAAATCCTCCGATTGCAGCATGGCCTGTAAAGGCAGAGACAATCACATCCATGAAAATAGAGGGGAGAGAGGTTGCATGAAGGAGAATAACGTAAAGGCATAAAGCGATGTATATGATAATAAAAGGAGGCATAAGCGCCGTTGAAATATTGGCAAGGCGCCGAATACCTCCAAACCCACCATAAAGAGTTAAAATAAGAACCCCGCTGAGAATAAACAAACGATCCACAGGCATGATATCGGATAAAATATCAACAACAATCACAAACTGAGAAATTTCCACACCATAAATTGCCAAAAGAAAACAATAAATAATGGGAATAATGCGCGATAATATTTTATTGCTAAATGCTTTTCGTAAGTAAATCATGGGGCCACCATGATGGCCCCCCAGGCCATCATCAATCCGAAATTTCATTCCTAAATAGATTTCAGCATATTTAATAAGAGTGCCACAAAAGGCGGCGAGCCAAAGCCAAAAAAGGGCGCCAGGCCCCCCCACCATCACAGCTGTAAGAACAATCACAATGTTTCCTAGCCCTACCATCCCCCCCACCGAGGCAAAGTAAACGCGGAAAGGGCTAAGGCCTTGCCCTCCTTCAGAAGATTTCTGGACGGCCTTAATGGTCCGTAGCGGATGGGCAAGGACTTGAAGTTGATAAAATCCCGACCGAAAAGAAAAATAAATTCCCGCTGCAATCACAACTGTAAAACCAACATAGCTCCAATAAAAGGATTCAAGACTAGCTAAAATACAAAAAAGTGGATCAATACACATCACAAAGCTTTCTCAAGTTATGTTAATAAAATATAAAATGGGGGAAAAACAGAATAGCGTAGCTTAGCCGCGCTTTTTAAGAAAAGCAACCGTTGAGAAAACGATGGGTGCGATAAAAGTCAAAAATGGGATATAGAACGATAGCCAAAATGCCAGGCCATTGGGGATTAAGCTCTTCTATAATAAGGGGTATTCTCCAGTCTACTTCTTCCCCATAGCTCGAATAAGAGAAGACAGATTAAAAGACATCATTTTAAAGTATGTATCGGCTTCCTTTCCTGCAGGGGAAAGAGCATCCGAATACAAGACACCGCCAATATGAGTTCCGGTTTCAGACGAGATTTGTTCCAACAACCGCGGGTTTGAAATGTTTTCAACGAAAATCGCCTGAATTTTCTTTTCCCGGATTTTTTTGATAAGGGCTGCAATAGCTTTTGCAGAAGGCTCTGACTCTGTGCTTATTCCTAAAGGTGCAAAAAAAGTAATATTGAAGTCTTTTCCCAAATATCCAAACGCATCATGATTCGTAATAACTTTACGATTTTCTGGAGGGATTTCTGCTATTTTTTGAGACATCTCTTGTTCCAGGGTCTCTAAAGCCTTGCTATATACTTCCCCACGCGCTTTAAAGAAGGATGCCTCTTCCGGTAAAAGATTCGTAAGCCCTTTCACAATATTATCTACATATACTTTCGCATTTTTAAGACTGTGCCAGGCATGGGGATCAACCATTGTCTTTCCATTAACCATATGGGCTAAGGGTTGAATTCCTATTGTAGCCACAAGAATTTTTCCCCGAAATCCAGAAGCTTCAATCAATCGATCAAGCCATCCTTCAAACCCCAGGCCATTCACCACTACCAGGTCCGCACGCGCCAATTCTTTAGCATTTTGAGGGCGTGGTTCAAAGACATGAGAGTCTTGATCAGGACCAACAAGGTTTTTAACTTCAACTTTGTCCTGCCCAATTTCATGAACGATATCTCCCAAAATACTAAAAGACGTAATAACAAGAGGTTTTGCAAAAGAGGGAGTGGAGAGTATTAAAAGAATAAGGAAAATTCGCATTACGCCATGCCTTGTTGTTGTTTCAAGGCTCCAAAAGGAGCAAACACAATAGAAATTCCATAAATTAAGCCCGCAATTAAAATAATCGAGGGGCCTGAAGGCCACTCAAGATGATAAGAAAGCAAAAGTCCAAAAAATCCAGAAATGACGGCAAAAAAACTTGAAAGTAAAAAAAGCGTCCAGACATGCTGGGCCCAAAGACGAGACGAAACAGCGGGCAGCATCATCATGCCTAAAGCCATCAATGTTCCTAAAGCTTGAAAGGCTGCAATAAGATTCAGAGCAACGAGAATAAGAAATATAAAATGGTAAAGACTCCCCCACCCCCCAATCACACGTAAAAAGCCGGGATCAAAACATTCAATCAAAAGAGGGCGATAAATAAGTACTAAAATAAAAAGGGTGACGGTTGTAATCCCCGTTACCATGAGGAGGGACACGCTATCCACAGCCAGAACGGTTCCGAAAAGAATGTGCATCAAATCAACTTGACTTCCCTGAGTTGAAACAATTAAAACCCCAAGGGCTAAAGAAATAAGGTAAAACCCGGCAAAACTGGCATCTTCATTAAGAATGGTAAAACGAGAAATAGCTCCGGCCGAAAGCGCCACGAAAAATCCGACCAGAAAGCCTCCTAATCCCATGGCTGGCAAAGAAAGTCCTCCAAATAAAAAGCCAAGAGCTGCTCCTGGAAGAATGGCATGAGCTAAAGCGTCTCCTACCAAACTCATGCGTCTTAAAACCAAAAGTACACCCACCGGGCCACACCCCAACGCTAAGGCCATACATGCCATGAGAGCTCGCCTTAAGAAAATGTAATCTGTAAAGGGAGTGACAAAAAAATCGATCATGCAGTCACCATCTCTGCTTCCCATTGGCGCGAGGCAACAATCGCTTGACGCATATTCTCTTTTGTTAACACGTCACTTGTGAGGCCACACTTATAAAAATGACGCGCAAGTAAAAGGGTGTGGGGAAAATGATCTTGAACCAAATCCAAGTCATGAAGAACTGCAATAACAAGGCGACCCTCCTTAACCCATGTGTGCAAAAGTCCCATCAGATCCTCCATGGTTCGTCCATCAACCCCTGTAAAGGGCTCGTCTAAGAAAATAACGGGAGCATCTTGCAAAATAAGGCGTGCAAAAAGAACACGTTGAAATTGACCCCCTGAAAGAGCCTGAAGAGAGGTTTTCGCAAACGAGGAGAGTCCCACTTGGTCGAGAGCAAATTGCATCTTTTCTCGTTGTTCTTTTGTATATCGTCGAAAAATGCCAACCTCTCGAAAAAGACCCATGGCAATCGTATCCCCCACTGTGAGGGGGAATCTACGATCTAAATGGTTTTGTTGAGAAAGGTAGGCCACATCACAAGGGCAAAACCCATGAAGCGTTATTTTCCCCTTAACCGGCTTTTGAAGGCCTAAAAGTGTTTTTAAAAGAGTACTTTTCCCTGCCCCATTCGGGCCCGCCATAGCCCAGAGAGAAGGAGCTTCTAAATGACAGGAAAGATCTGAAATAATTGTGTTCCGAGTATAAGAAATACCAAGGTTTTGAAGATCAATGCTAATGCGTTCTTCCGGTATACAATGAATTGTCCTATGATTTGCTTTAAAAGGTCTCCAAAAGAAGGAAGAGCGAGGATGGTTCATGGTTTTTAAAGAGCCCAGAGAACGCCCACCCACAAACCTGCTAAAATAGTTAATGCCATCAATAATCGATAAAAAATACCTTGGAGAAGGGGACTTTTATGG
>JBEPVR010000051.1:0-11845 GCA_041690915.1 Alphaproteobacteria bacterium | reverse complement strand
ACGCCGTAAGCAGCAACAGCTCCCCGACGGACGATATCTACATCGCTTCCAAAAATTGGAATTTTATTGTGGACGCCGATCTTGATGATAGATTCTAAGCTAGAAATAACGGTGTTGTCTGTGGGAAGAAGGATGGCATCCACTTTTCCTACGAGTGTTTTTGTAGCTGCTGAAACTTCGCTACTTTTGGAAACGGTGACTTCTACAACTTTAAGGCCTTGTTGTTCCGCAGCAACCTTAATTTCTTGGGCTTGTTTTTGGGAATTGGTTTCGCCTGAGTTGAAAATAATCCCAATGGTTTTGAGCTGAGGGACAAAAGCCTTCACAAGATCAATTTGTTGTTTAGAGGGAACAAAGTCCGTAAGGCCAGTGACATTTTTAAGCCCGGTGAGTTTTGCTGCTCCAGGATCGGTCACGGCTCCAAACACAATAGGAATTGTGGCTGTTGCTGTTGCGACAGCTTGTGTCATGGGGGTTGAGAGCGTCACAATGACGCTGGGGTTAAGGCTGGTGAGTTTGTGCCCAATTTGTACGGCTATCGTAGGGTTACCTTGGGCATTTTCATAAGTCCATGTTAAATTTTTCCCCTCCACATATCCTTTCTGCTCAAGGCCTTTCTTTAAGCTGTTGCGGAGTGTGTCGAGTGCATGGTGTTCCACAATTTGGCCAACAGCGACATGAGCCTTTTCGAGGGCATACGCAGTGCTACTCCACCCCAAGAGGGCAATTAAAAACCATCTCCAAAAAGAGCGCATTTTTCCTCCAATAGTTAGTGGGCTTGAGCACATGTGACTTTTATTTTCTCAGCAGTCTTAGGATTAATAGATATTTTAAGACCATGCGGCTTTTCTACAGGCATATCGCCTGGGGCCTTTCCTTTAAGGACTTTAGCAACCATTTGCCCGACTTGCTGACCTATTTGACGTTGATCATAAGCGTATGCCGCTAAAGCCCCTCGTTCAACCGATTGGGGGTCACTTACAAAGAGAGGTTTTCGGGCGTTTAAACACACTTTTACCAAGGCTTCAAGCCCTGAGACCACTGTGTTGTCATTGCCCACAAAGATAGCATCCACACGATTAACAAGACTGTGAGCGGCAGCCTGGACATCTGCTGATTTGGGAGCGGCGGCAGTGATAATCTTAATGCCTTTTTCCTTGCTTAATTCTTTAAGTTGTTCAAGAAAAGATACGTTATTTACCTCTCCAGGGTTATAAACAACTCCGAGCGTTTTGAGATGAGGAACGCAGGTTTCCATAAAACTCAGCTGTTCTTGAAGAGGAGGAATATCCGCAACTCCCGTTACATTCCCTCCAGGGTGGGTGAGGGAAGTGACGATCTTTGCTGCCAAAGGATCGCTAATGGCGGCAAAGACGATAGGGGTTTTTTCAATTTGTTGAACGATGGCTTGTGCTGAAGGTGTTGTAATAGGAATGATAACGTCCAGCGGAAGACCAGCAAATTTTTGAGCGATTTGAGCTGCTGTTGTAGGGTTTCCTTGAGCATTTTCAAAGATGATAGTAAGATCTTTACCCTCCACAAATCCTTCTTTAGCAAGGCCCTCCACTATTCCTTCTCGAATGGCATTCAGGGAAGGATGATCAACGATCTGAGTCATTCCAATTGTTTTGTGAGCGTAAAGGGCTGGTGAATAAATAAGACTAATAAAAAGGGCTAATGTTTTAAGATTTTTTTGAAATTGTTTTAAAAGTGTCATTGTTTTCTCTCGTTGGCATAAGTTGATGGGATATTCGTAAGTCAGAATAGGTCCACCAACGCCAATAAGGAGAAGCGGCAAAAGAATTATAAACAATATTATTCATAGCTATCTCCTTTCATTTCCAATAACCTTAAAGGAATCTTAGAAAAAAAGAAAGATAGAAGTCAAGTCATTTTACACAGGTGCTCGGACATTATCTTTTTGTAGCTATTGATCGTGTAAGTAAGGTTGTTTATGGGGAGCTGTTAGAAAAGTATGGAAAAGCAGAAGCTGCTCATTTTTTACGCAATCTTATTAAGGCTATTCCTTATAAAATTCAAATGGACAAGTCGAACGCATGAACCGCACACTGAAGGAAGCAACCGTAAAACGTTATTATTACGACAATCATCAACAACTCAGACGGCATTTATATGACTTCGTTAATGCCTATAACTTTGCTAAACGTCTTAAAACGCTTAAAGGGCTTACATCTTATGAATTTATTATAAAAACATGGCAATCAGAGCCAGATCGCTTTATTATTAATCCAAACCATCACACTCTGGGACTAAACATCAACTTGCCTGTGTTCATAAAAATCTCCTGAATCGTTCAGGAGAAAGCAAACCATATTCAAATCGATTCTACCTTAATTATCAATTTTATGATTTTATATCAATAGCTTGGAGTTTTTTTAACATAACTCACCGGACAGGAGTGACCCGGCGTATACCCGGAGAAATTTGAAATCACACATCAGTTTGTATATTAACCCTCCCCCCTAGAGACTAATCTTCTCTAAGGGAGAAGGGAGAGACTGTTCATCAGTTTGATGATTTAACATCTTTTTCTAGCAAAGATTCCTTCCTTCTTAAACATGGTTACTCTTCCCATCCTAAGATTTTGGGGGTAAGCCCATGGGCTTCAAGAGAAGATACAAGTAGTTTCAGCAATGTAGGGTAAAAATAACGGGTATTCCCTTTTTTAGTCATTCCCCGAGAATGAGGTTGTTCCGTATGAATAATAATACGTTTTACTTCATCACTTAAGTGGTTTCTTTTAGATTCTTTCAAAAAGAGTTTATAATTCTCTTCTGTTGTAAAGTGAGTGGGTTTTCCAGGTGATTTTTGCAAAAAGAGAATAAACTGTCGCGATGCTCCGCTAGTTCCGTGGAGCTTACCTCTAAATCCGCTTACACTCGTCATCATAGAAACAACAGAATCCCATTCTATTTTTTCTACTTTTTCTTCTATTTTAAAAATAGTGTTAAGTAGGGCTCTATATTTGGGGATAATGTGGGAAGTGTTAAAAGCTGAAACAACGGGCTCCTTAGTCTGCTGAGTGGGGGGCTTATTTGTTCTACGTACCTGTTTAGAAGGAGCACGGGAAGGTATAACATCAAGAGAAGTTGCCATCTTTGAGCAAGGCCTTACAGATCCACCTGGGGACCCAGAATCCTGACTTTCTTTAGTATTCAAAGACCTATGAACAACAGGGCATTCTTCAGCTTTTTCAGGGAATGCAGCCTCTTTTTGTTCTTTACTTTCTGGACTTAAAGGTTGTGGGGGGGGAAAGCGGAGGAAGCTCTATTGGCCCTGTTTGCTCCAAAGAAGAATTTTTTTCTACTAATTTAGTCTCAGAGCTTTCAGTTTCATGTTCAGCTTCTTTCTGAGGCAGAAAGGCTTCTTCCTTTTCTTTTTTACCTGGAGAAGTACGAGAGGAAACTGGTGTAGTTTTACGCTTCCCTCCTTTTCCCTTTTTATGTTTGTTCCTTTTATGAGAAGGAGGTGTTGGTTGAGTTGCTTTCTTTTTTCCTGCTTTTTTCTTATTTCCTTCCCTTTTTTTCTTTTCTTTTTCACTATCTTCTTTAAGTTTTCCATAGGCAGCCATGTGTTTTTTTATTTTATCCCCGAAGATGGCCCCATCTCTCTCTGCTTCTTCACTCCAAAAAGGGTTTAGGCCTTCTTTTACTTGATTATAAAATCCTATTATATCTCCATAAACTTCAGAAAAGTATGGTGCCATACCTACTTCGTTGATCACGTGCGGGTTTTTTCGTCCCTCCAACTCATTCTGTATATCTGTTATTTCGACGTTTGCGGATATCGATATTTGTGCTGCACCAATAGCATCGCGGGGACGTTTAAAACTTCCCCCAATATTCTCGTATAAATCTGCACGAAAGGTTGTTGCATTATGAATTACATTTGTATGGCTCTCTTTGATACTAAGCAGTTGCCCAAGAAAAGCTCTAGGTTCAGCAGCAATTAAAAAGTCTCCACAAATTCTCGTAAACTCTTTTTTGGCCTCGTTAGATTTGTTACTTCTTTGTAGTGTATAAATTTCATCAAATATACGTAATTTTTCTTGAGAATACGCTATAATCTGTTTAAGAACATCATCAATTTCACTAATAACCTCTTCAAGGGAATTACTACTAAAAGAAAGTGGTGTAAGAGCTTGATCAGTTTTCTCTTCTCCCGTAGCAGATTTACAGGAAATGGGCATGGGAGACTGATAGGTTTCTTCCTTCTCCATAGCAGACAAAGGAAAACCACTTGTAAAAAAATACTGCTAAGTGCATATAATAAAAAACTTTTTTTAATCATAACAACCTCAAATTTGTTCATAGTAGACCATCTGCAAAAGTCGAGGTAGCAGTCTCATTATAGTGTGAGCTGAAGCATAATCAAGCTCCTCCTGGGCAATACTGGCTGGATACAGCTCATGCGAAATCGTGGACTTCTCTCGACCCAGTGCTAAGGCAATCTCCGTTGTTGATGTCTTCGCTTTACTTAGCATACTTATCTTTACCCTTTCCTCTGGGGTTAAGTGGTGATATTTCTTCACTTGCAACTCCGTTTTGTGTCTTTGTTTCCAACAAACACTTTACGGTGTTGCACTTCATTTTAGAACAGGGCACCATTGTTGCATGGCGAATGATCGTCAGGATCGGGGAGGGGTTGTAATTTTTTCACCATCAAAAAGTGTTTGATATCTTTAAAAAAGCCGTCATCTCTTACAAATTTAGCAACAGTTTCAAAGCCTGCTTTTGTGTATACGTGCTGAGCCTTTGGATTTGTTTCCGCAGGGTCAATCATAAAGAGATCAACAGTCTTATCGACTTTTTCCTGTATGTACTTTGTAAAAATTTCCAGGGTCGGAGTCGCTAGCCCCTTTCCAAGAAACGCCTCGTTTCCAATCATAAAATCGATGCTATAGGTTTTCCCTGTCTTTGGAAGTTGTTTTCTCCAAACATCTGGAAGGTCGTCTTCTGGCGTCATTTCTGACGTCATGAGTAAACAGTAAGGCTCCTCCTCATGAGAGCCCATCCAATAGGTAAAAATGCCCTTATAAATTTCATTCCCAGCATTTAGAAAGCTGAGAAGATCATCACGATGGGCCTGGCTGTTATCCCAGAACTCACGCACATGGGGTTTATCAAGCCATTCAAAAATAATGTCTTTATGGGAAAGGGTGGCTTTTTCAAAATGAACATGAAGCATGGGTTGCATTAAATCTCCTGCAATTTCCATAATTTCTTATACAAACTATTTTCATTATGAATGAGGATCTGATGGGTGCCTTCTTCAATAATTCTGCCCTTATCCAGTACAATGATTCGGTCCATGTGCTTTAAAGTAGACAGACGGTGTGCAATGGCAATGACGGTTTTTCGTTTATCTTCAATAAGGAAATTTAGACTATCCTGGATCAATTTTTCGGTATGGCTATCAAGGGAGGAGGTGGCTTCATCGAGCACAAGAATGGGGGCGTCCTTCAGAATCGCCCTGGCAATAGCGATTCTTTGCCTTTGTCCCCCAGATAACTTTATCCCCCTTTCCCCAACATAAGAATTGTATTGTTCGGGTAATTCCATAATAAATTCATGGAGATGGGCGCGCTTACTGGCTTCAATAACTTCTTCGTCCGTTGCATCTGGCTTACCGTACCGAATATTTTCCATCAGCGTCCTGTGGAACAGCATGGTATCTTGCGGAATGATAGCGATATTTTCCCGCAATGAATCTTGCGTGACACCGTTAATATCTTGAGTATCTATCAGAATTTTCCCCCTCGTGTTTTCAAAGTACCTCAGGAGAAGATTAATGAGAGAAGACTTCCCCGCACCGGAATGGCCCACCAATCCCACCTTTTCACCCGGGCGAATCGTAAGGTTCAGGTCTTTGAAAACCGTATCTTTAACACCGTACCCAAAGCTCACATTTTTAAATTCTATTGTTGGACTTTTGATGACCAGAGGCTGAGCATTTTCATGATCTAAATTCTGTTGAGGAACATTCAGAATAGAGAGAGAACTTTTTAAATCTCCCATGGCTCGTGAAAAATCTTGTAGAGAAGATGTTGCCTCCCAAATATCTTCTGCAACAATGAGGGAAATACCAAAGACAAAAGCAAAATCCCCAATAGAGATTGATCCCGTCATCTTTAAATGAATCATGAAAAAGAGGATAAATCCAAACAGGCTGAGGTAAAAAATGCCTCCCACGATTTGAAACACAAAGTAAGCCTTATAAACACGAATCTGTTTTGGAATAAAATCATGGCCTATCTCATGTTCCAACATCTTCAATTCTCTTTTTCGAGAGGCAAAGGCAAAAAGAGAAATAATGTTGGTAATTGTGTCTGAAATTTGCCCAATAAGGCCGTGCCTGCTTTCTGTTTCCTCAAAGGACCGGAGATTTATTCTTTTGGAAAGCTTATACATAATGGGGACATAAATCGCAGCCCAAACAAATATAAATAAGCCAAGCGTAAGGCTAACAATGAAAAGCGCACAAAGATTGACAATGCATTTTAGAATCCTCAAGAAGAGCCCATGGTGCATCTCCGCCCAAAATTTATCATAGCCATCAAGGATACCTTTTATCTTGCTGCTGAGTGTGCCCGTAAAATTATCTTGAAAAAACAGATAAGAATGATGTTGAACATATTCATAAGATTTCATGAGGATGGAACGTCTCACATAAGGTTCGGACTTCCATTCGGCGATATTACTCATTCTCCAGAAAAACTCTATTGCAAGCTGTGCCCCCATAAACAAAATAATGGGTAAAAGAATAGCATGATAGGTTAAGGGAGCCAGGGTTACCATCCTATCCAGAAATAGCTTTATGGCAAAGTTGTACACAAAAGGATAAAAGCTACTGACGATAGGAGCCAACAACATCAAAAGATAATACCATTTATAGGGCTTTATATGTTGCCAGAAAAAGGAAAGGATTGTTCTATTTTGCATGGGCATTATCTTTTTATTTTAGACAGTTGTGGGGGGACGAGAGTTAAAAAATTGTGTTATTCATTGACAATGCTTAAGGTACCAGAAGCCCGACCTTTTGGACAAGTGAAGAGTTTATGCAAATGATTCAAATAAAAACTGCAGAAACGAAGAAACGAAGAAGTTTTTATCACAAAGAAATCGCTAAAAACAACATCCATGTTCTCGCGCGCGCCGTTATTGTGGATCAAGATCATCTTTTGGTCTGCAAAACTCTTGATCTTCCTATCAGTTTCTATTTTCTTCCGGGAGGTCATGTTGAGCACGGAGAAAGTGCTGAAGATGCAGTGCGTCGAGAACTTCTCGAAGAAAGTGGGGCGCAATGCACGATTAAAAGATTTCTGGGGTGCCTTGAATATAGCTTTGAGCCCGGTCATAGCAGCATTTGCCATAATCATGAGTACAACTTCTTTTTTGAAGCCGAATCTGACGTCTTAAAAATAGGCAAACCCATAGCCCGTTTGGAGGATCATATTGAACTTATCTGGATCCCCCTTCGTGAGATTGAATTCACTGACTTTCGCCCAGAACCTTTAAAAACACTCATTTCAGAATGGTTAAACTCTGCTAAAAATAATGTGTTTCGAAGTGTGATGGTGTGAGTGGAGAATGGCAGAAAGCCCACTGCTCTCCATTTGATATAAAAAGGGAGAGGCCTTGTTCTAAAATGAAGGGCAAAAATTGACCAAACTCGGAGGAGAATATTAAATGTATGATAAGACTTAGTGTGCCCTTTCATGAAAAAGACGAAGCTAAAAAACTTGGCGCTCTATGGAACGCACAAGGGCGATTTTGGTACATCGTCAATGATCAAGATATTGCTTTGTTTTCTAAATGGTTACAATATGAGAATGCAAAAATAAATATAAAATCAGCTGCTTATTACATAGCTAAATCTTTCCGAAATTGTTGGAAATGCAATTATAAAAGTGAAGTATATGCGATTATATTGCCAAAAAATAATTCATTTAAAAATCCTTATGCTAAAATTTTGTCTTATGTAACTTATTTGAGTAAAGAGACACAAAAATATTTTAATTTTATGACGAATCAATTTTACTATGATTATTCTAATGTTACAAATTCTTCATATTGGATGAATCATTGCAAAGAATGCAAAGCACGACTTGGGGATTTTGAAACAATTGAAGAATATACGAGTCCTTTTTTGGCCAAATCAATTTCTGAAGCAAAAAATATCACTTTGTATCTCATTGAGGAACGTTTGGAAGCTTCAGGAGCGTATTCAACGCGCATTCCTTTTTTAGAACTGATGGAAATTATACCAGCTCCTTTATGTAGTAAAAGTTAATATATTTAAATAATTTATACTTATTAAAATAGGAACTAAGACCTGCAATCCCATGTCATTTTCCCAAATGCCCCTCAATCCATTTGATGCTTCATTCAAGGGAATATCGCTGGTTTTTGGGATTTTCGAAGACATTTCCTTCATCGGAATATTTCACATATTCCGTCTCAACACCCTTCTCCTTAAGGGCATTGTAGAGCATATGAACTGTATTATAATGATCTGCTCCCCCTAATTCAGGATTACCCATAAGAAATTAAGTCGGCGTTGTTGCCCCAAGACAATGAAATAGGGCAGAATACTTCAGATAATTCAGAGGAACTTCCCACGGTGCTCCTTCAAACGTTTGATAGATTCGTGATGATGGCGTTTCGCGTCCTGTCCTATCCAAAGCAACCTGTGACCCATCATGAAAGCAACGAGGTGCGTACAAGCTTTAGCTCATGACTCAGGAGTTTAATTGACGGGTGTGTATTCCCATTCCTCATAGGGCTATACGCTCTTTCATGAAAAGAAGCTCTTTACCATTTCGAAACCAAGAAAGATTACGGATGTCTGCATCAAATAAAGCGATTTGTTTCGCGAGGCCTGTCTTTACAGCGATGATATCTATTGTACTTTTAGGTTGGGGCTTTTTTTCCCAGTAGGGAACATCGGGTTTATGACTTAAGGCAATTTTCCTTAAATCAGGCGACCAGGCAAAATCAAAAGAATGTGGAGAATAATCTCAAAGTCCTCGTATAATCGACATAAGAGGGTTTCTTTAAAAATTTGTTTGTATCCATAAGCCTTGCACCATGTTGGTTATTGGAACCACTTTGGGATTGTAACAGCTTTATTTGAATCTCTTCGTAACTCATTCCCTCATAAAGCCAATTCAAAATTTTATTATAAAAAAAACCAACATATTTTATATTTCTTTCTTCTGCAGCTTTTTTGACATCTAAAATATTATTAAGCCTATCATCAAAAAAGATGATAAGGGACGGCTGGAGGCTATCTTTAACTTTTTCTAAAAATGCAGAAAGGACCTCACCTTTCGACATAGAATTCGTATAAATTATACCTTTAGACAAAAGAGGATAGTGCTCCTTATAGAGAGGAAAGTTATTAAAAATAAAAAACTCTTGAAAGCTTCTACTAAAGTCAATTCCAACTTCCAAAAGCTCTTTATAACGTAACTCTTCTTGGGGAGCATCCACCACGGTCGTAGCTGTTAAGGCAATTGTTTTAATACCTTTTTCTTGCAACTTCCTTATGAGATTTGGCGTAAATGATTCTGTTAAGGCAGGCGGGAGAGATTCGTCTCTGTAGACAACAAGAGTATCATCCATGTCAAAAATAACTAAAGTATCTGGAGGGATTTTTTCAAGTAAGGGAATAGCATCCTTAAAAGAAGAGAGTTGCCTAATGTTAGCCTCAAAAGGTATTTCTTTTTTTGACGGCAACGATTGTAAAAGTTTTCTAAAAGTTTTTGAGTAGTATTTGGAGGCAGGTTTTTTATTTAATTTCTCTACAGAATATCTCTGTTCCACCGCTTGTGTAAGCCATTCAAAAGCTTTTTTTTCATTTTTTTCTACCCCCTTTCCGTCTGCATACATTTTTCCCAGAAAAAACTGAGATTCTATGTGCCCCTGATTTGCTGCTTTCTGAAACCATTCAAAAGCTTTCTTTTCATTTTTTTCTATAGTTTTCCCCTCTATATACATTTTTCCAAGAAAGCACTGGGCTGCTGCAAAACCTTGATCTGCGGCCTTTTGAAACCATTCAAAAGCTTTCCTTCCGCTCTTTTCAACATCCTTACCCTCAAGGTAGTCCGCTCCCAACATAAATTGAGTAAGTGGATCTCCTTGCTTGGCCGCTATTATTAAGTTTTGGAGTGACGAAGTGCTGCTAAAAGAAGGAGTGTTTTGGGAAACGTGAGCCTCTGCAGCCTTAGCATCAAGCATTATAAAAAAGAGCAAGAAAACAAATAAAAAAAGCAATAAAATTTTATTAAAACAAGAAATACTCATCATTAAAAATCTCCCCATATATAATCTTCTCCTGCAGGTGTTCTTTAAAAAAATAAAAATTTTTAAACTGTGAGCATTTTTTGTCTAAACTCAATTTATAAAATGTTTTTTTAACTAGATAAAAAGAGGAGTTTAACATGTCAATACTTGAAAAATTAAAAGCAGATCATGATAAAGTACGAGAAATCTTGAAACAAGCTGATGAGTTAGTGGCTAAATTCCCTCAAGTCAATGAAGAACAAGAGATACGCTTAATGAAAAAACTTATCAGTGAATTAGAGCCGCACAGTAAAGCTGAAGAAAAAATTTTTTACAACGCTTTACGTCAAAAAGATAAAGACAACTTAAATCCTTATGAAGGGAAAGAGGAACACGCTTTAGCCCTTCAAGTTTTAAAAGCTCTGCAAAAGGGGAATTTAGAAAAGAGTAAGCGAACAGCGAAAATTCAAGTTCTTAAAGAAATGCTTTTACATCACATTAAAGAAGAAGAGGCTAAATATTTTAGTCAGGCACGAAAGTGCTTTGATGTTAAAGAGTTAGATAAAATGGGAGAAGACTTCACTAAAGAAAAGAAAAAAATAATAAAATTAAAAAAATATTAAAAATAAGGGCCTCCTTGTTGAGGAGGTCCTTATTCAAATTCCATATTAATGATGGAGTTTAATCGTTACGTTGATTAGAAGGCCGGTTGCTCTGACGCTTACGTAATATACACAATGACTCTGCTTCCGGTATTTCATACCTCATAGCCTTACCACGGAAAAAAAGATCCGGGGGGTACTTCATTCATGCGCTAACGCCCATAGTTTTGCGCTCTACGTAATAAAACGCATGGTTAGGGGGTACCGATAAGTTTGCCCATCTTGAGCTTTCATTGCTGCTATAACAACACAAATAACTTGTATTAACAATATAACTGGAATTAAAATAAATCCAATAAAAATAAAAATTAACAATAAAGATAAAAAAAAGTAAGTTGTTATGCTTATCTGAAAATTTAACGATTCTTTTCCTTGCATATCCACAAAAGTAGAACTTTCTCTTATCATGAGCCATACAATGAGTGGGGCAATAAGGTTTCCAAAAGGAAAAATAAACCCTGTTAATCCTGCTAAATGGCAAAGCATCCCCCAATTCTTCTCCTCTCGGGAAAGGTCGGGGGAATTGGATGAAGACTTTTTAAGCTTTTTTGATGAAGATATGTCGATATTCTTCTTGCGACTTCTTTTCTGAAAAGAAGGGTTTTCATCTTTTTTCATAAGTATATTATCCTAAGTTTGTTATAAAAATTTTTTACCCTACATATTATTTTAATCTGATAGGGTTATTTTATTTTCAAATATTATCAAAAATTTCTGGTTCTGTCACATGCAAACCCCTGTTGTCCCCTTACTGAAGCTTCTTAAAGTCGTTCAGCTCATATTATCAGAAACCAAATTAGCTACGCATAAATTTTAACCCTATTTTCATTAAGATATTCGTCTTTTGTTTAAAATTAACGAAACATTAAACTTTTC
>JBEPVR010000050.1:0-12062 GCA_041690915.1 Alphaproteobacteria bacterium | reverse complement strand
TTTCTGCAGGAAGCGGCCTTGATGGCCTTTCGGGCATGAAAAAAAGGATTTTGAGAGAAGGTATCACTTTCCTTCGCCCCCTCCTTGGGTTTTCGAAAGAACGTCTCAAAGCCACTCTTGCCGCCGAGAACCAAGCGTGGATTGAAGATCCCAGTAATCAAAGTTCGCAGTTTTTTAGAGGCCGGCTACGCCCATTTTTGAAAGAAGAAGGCCTCTCTCATCAACGCCTCTTGAATATCATGGAGAAACTACAGCTAGACGCTGATTTTATTGAGGGCGCTCTTCAAAAAGCACTTGAAGCGACCGTCGAAGTCTGTGAGGGAGGATATCTCACACTTAAAAAAGAATCTCTTCTAGATTTACACCCCGCTCTTGCCAAAAGACTTGTACCTTTTCTCATGCAGTGGTTTTCTGGTGCAAATTATTCAGCTCGTTCAACTCAAGTGGACGTTATTTTAGAAAAATTAAAGGCTTCTTCCCCTTTTACAGCAGGAGGAATTTATTGGCTTCCTCGACAAGACCATATTCTCCTCATTCGTGAAGTCACTGCCCTTCAAGAAAAGATTTCTCTTTCCCAACTCAAAGAGACGACGCTCTGGGATAATCGCTTTTGGATTAACCCTGAAATTAAAAAATATGTTTCACGAGAAACGCTTCTTGCTCCTTTAGGGTCCATTCACAAGAAAATTCAAGGAGTTGTTTTTTCTGGATTGCGTCGCTACGCTCGCAATAACGAAGAAGAACGTCTTTGCGAGGCTCCGAAGGAGCCGTGGCAATCCAGTATCTTAAAATGTTTTCAACACATCCCTTTTCTGAACAAAGAAATCATTTCTTCAATCCCCCTCCCCGTTTGGCCCACTTTACCGACTCTTTGGGTCCAGGGAAACATTGTTTCTATTCCTCACTTCTGCTACAATGTTAAAAGTGAAATGGCTCACCATAAATTTTTTTATTTAAAGCCCCTCTTTCATGATTCGTTAAGATTCACTATATAAAATAATTATATTCTTTTAAAATGAGAACTGGATCCCATGAACCGTAATTTAGCCCTCTGGATTATTATTGGACTTTTTTTAGTTGCTATCTTTAACTTATTTCAATCTCCCCCTTCCCAAAAGCAACACCTTAACATTGATTATTCCACACTCTTAAAAGATGCTAAAGAAGGTCGTGTGCAAGAAGTTTTAATCCGCGGTGATCTGGTAAGTGGGCATTTGACCGATGGAACCACCTTTTCCTCCGCTATCCCAGCCCATGATACCCATCTTGTTGACAGGCTTTTAGAGAGCAACGTTCGGATTAAGGCCGCCCCTGTTGAAGATGACATCCCCACGTTTTTCCAAATTCTTATTTCTTGGCTCCCTATGATCTTGCTCATTGGCGTTTGGATTTTTTTCATGCGGCAAATGCAAGCCGGTGGAAACAAAGCCATGGGTTTTGGAAAATCCAAGGCTCGCCTGTTAGATGACAAAGCCACTCAAGTCACTTTTAAGGATGTTGCGGGTGTAGACGAAGCGAAGCAGGAACTTGAGGAGGTTGTTGAATTTCTTCGAGATCCTCAAAAATTTCAACGGTTAGGAGGAAAGATTCCTCGAGGTGTTCTTCTTGTAGGCCCTCCTGGAACAGGGAAAACCCTACTCGCGCGTGCCATAGCTGGAGAAGCCAATGTTCCTTTCTTTACCATCTCGGGCTCTGATTTCGTGGAAATGTTTGTAGGGGTTGGCGCAAGCCGGGTACGTGATTTGTTTGACCAAGGAAAAAAGAATGCCCCTTGTATCATTTTTATTGATGAAATCGATGCTGTGGGACGCCATAGAGGGGCAGGCCTCGGCGGAGGGAATGACGAGAGAGAACAAACCCTCAATCAACTTCTTGTAGAGATGGATGGATTTGAAGCGAATGATGGCGTCATCTTGATTGCCGCAACCAACCGTCCTGATGTCCTTGACCCGGCCCTCTTAAGACCGGGTCGATTTGATAGACAAGTTGTTGTTCCTAATCCTGATGTATTGGGTCGCGAAAAAATTCTCGCCGTTCATGCCCGTCATGTTCCCTTATCAGATAATGTGGATCTTAAAGTCATTGCCCGTGGAACACCTGGATTTTCGGGAGCTGATCTCGCCAATCTTATTAATGAATCCGCGCTTCTTGCGGCCCGTCGAAATCGTCGCTCCGTTTCTATGGCTGAGCTTGAAGAAGCCAAAGATAAAGTTATGATGGGAAGTGAACGTCGTTCCATGGTTATGACAGAAGAAGAAAAGCGGCTTACCGCTTATCATGAGTCTGGCCACGCCGTTGTTGCTTTTCACTCTCCCGCTTCCGACCCTATCCATAAAGCCACCATTATTCCGCGCGGTATGGCGCTTGGAATGGTGATGCGTCTGCCCGAAGGGGATCGCGTTTCTATGTCACGTGAAAGACTCTATGCAGATCTTGCCGTAGCCATGGGGGGACGTATCGCAGAAGAGATGATTTTTGGAGTTAATAAAATCACAACTGGAGCCTCTTCTGACATCAGCATGGCCACTCAAATGGCGCGCCGCATGGTTACTGAATGGGGCATGAGCGATAAACTGGGCCCCATCACCTATGGGGAAAACACGCAAGAAATTTTCCTTGGCCATTCTGTTGCTCAACATAAAAATGTCTCTGAATCAACAGCTCAAATTATTGATGAAGAAATTAAACGAATTGTCGAGGAAGGCTATGCAAAAGCAAAAAGCATTCTTACAAAATACCGCGATCACCTCGAGCTTCTTGCAAAAACCTTATTGGAATTTGAAACGCTTAGCGGTGATGAGATTAATACTCTTTTAAAAGAAGGCAAGCTCGATCGTGTAAAATATGCTTCTGGACCAGAAATTCCAAAATCATCCTCCATTCCTTCAGGAGGAAGAAAGACAACACCAAAAACAAAGAAGGCCTCTTCAAAAAAAGCTCCTAAAGCATCTCCAGAACCTCAAGCAGGAGTTTAGGTTAAATGGCTCTTTCTGTTTTCTTCCTCTAGTACATGCCGTAATACTGCCCTAGGCTTTGATTAACCCCTCTAGACCTCTCCCCCTAATTAAATCTGGGGTTCAAGAAGAGGAGTTATACCACGAGAATAATGGGAGGCAGAAATTTTGCAAATCGCTTCGAAAAGCCACAAAAAAAAGGAAGCCGAAGCTTCCCTTTTCTTAAAAATAAAATCCCAAATTCTACCGCTTCGAGAACTGGAAGCTCCGGCGGGCTTTTTTGTGGCCATACTTTTTACGCTCAACTATACGCGCATCTCGCGTTAAAAATCCTTCTTTCTTTAAAAGAGGCCGTAGCCCCGGTTCGTAATAGGTCAACGCTTTGCTAATCCCATGACGAACTGCACCGGCTTGACCAGAGAGGCCTCCCCCAGAAACGGTACACTTCACATCATATTGTTCCTGACGATTAACTGTCGTAAAGGGTTGGTTCATCAACATTTGCAAAACAGGTCGTGCAAAGTAAACTTTGCTATCTCTCCCATTAACATTAATTTTACCTGTTCCAGGCTTAATCCATACCCGAGCAATAGCATTCTTGCGCTTACCCGTCGCATAAGATCGACCCAGATCATCAATCTTGGGTTCAGGAAGGGGCTTTTCTATCTCGGCTCCATTTGAGCCACCGGCTGTCTCGGAAAAAGCAGATTTTAAGGTCTCAAGGCTGACTTTCGCCATTATCAGTCACTCCTTTTATTTTTAGGGTTCATTGCAGCTACATCCAACGGTTGGGGGCTTTGCGCCTCATGAGGATGGTTTGAACCTGCATAAATTTTCAATGCACTCATTTGTTGACGTCCTAAAGGCCCGCGGGTAATCATCCGTTCAACGGCTTTAAACACAACGCGTTCAGGATATTTTCCTTCTAAGAGTTGCTTCATTGTCCGCTCTTTAATCCCCCCCGGATATCCCGTGTGCCAATAAAACTTCCGAGCTTGGAGCTTATTGCCTGTAAGACGCACTTTCTCCGCGTTAATTACAATGATGTAATCACCGCAATCCATGTGAGGCGTAAAAGTAGGCTTGTGTTTACCGCGAAGATATTTTGCAACAATAGACGCCAATCGTCCTAACACAAGATCCGTGGCATCAATAACATACCACCTTTTATCGATCTCACTGGCTTTCATTGAGTAGGTTTTCATATTCCTTCACCCTTTTTTTAAAGACCAATGTTAAGAGGTGTTTATTCTCTTCACCCTCTCCTTGTCAAGGAATTTATTAGAAAAATTGATGCGGTATTATACTACCGTACCTGTTCTTGAACCCATTTCATGAAAGGCTCGCTCCCGCGTTCGATAGGTATTTCAAGGATAGCAGGCGTTTCATAAGAGTGAAGATGTTGGAGAATTTTAATAAGCTCAGGAACGTTTTCGGGGGTTGTCTTTAGGAGAACTGGACTTTCTTTATTTTCTTCAAGCTCCTCTGCCCAAAAATACAATGATTTTGTTTCTCCCAAAATATTTGCACAGGCAATCAGACGCTTTTCCAAAAGATGTCGAGAAATTCTTATGGCCTCTTCTTCCGTGGGGAAAGTGGTGTAGAGCAACGATAGCTTGGAAGTCATAGTGTCTCCTTCAAATGGTCGGAGCGGCGGGATTTGAACCCACGACCCCCACACCCCCAGCGTGGTGCGCTACCAGCCTGCGCTACGCTCCGAACGGGCTGACTATAAACCCCCTTAGGTTCTTAATCAACATCGATTTTTTACTCCAAATAAGCTTTAAATATTTCCCTTACGACTCGATAAAAAAGAAAAGAAAAGGTTATAAATAGGTTTTTATTTTAGCTATTGATACGGTTCAAAAAAAAAGTTATAACGCCGTAATAAAAATTTTAATAGATATACTGCACAAATTTGGGAGACATAATGTACAAACGCTCACTCTATAACAATGTTATAAAAAGAGTGCTAGAACCAAGAACATTTATCCAAGTTTTAGCAGGCCCACGCCAAGTGGGAAAAACAACACTGGCCCTTCAAATCAAAGAATCTCTTTCTTTACTATCTCATTATGCTTCTGCCGATGAACCCACCTTACGCGACCCTATATGGATAGAACAACAATGGGAAATTGCAAGGTTGCTTGCTCAAAAAACTAATAATTCAGAAGGCGTGCTGCTGATTTTAGATGAGGTCCAAAAAATTCCAGAATGGTCCTCTGTTGTAAAAAAACTATGGGACCAAGATTCAATTAAAAATATAAATTTAAAAGTCATTGTTCTAGGATCTTCTACTCTTCTCATTCAAACGGGATTGGCAGAAAGCTTAACAGGCAGATTTGAGGTTATCTATATTTCCCATTGGGAGTTTGAAGAATGTCGGGATGCTTTTGGATGGAATCTCAATCAATATATTTATTTCGGAGGTTATCCAGGCGCAGCGATGTTAATTAGTGATCCAGAAAGATGGTCGCGCTACATTATAGATTCCATTATCGAAACGAGTATTTCTCGAGATATTATGTTAATGGCGCGTATTCATAAACCTGCCCTTTTAAGGCGTGTTTTTGAACTGGGGTGCCAATATTCCAATTATGTTCTTTCTTATCAACACATGGTGGGACAACTACAAGCTGCGGGTAATGTCCATACTGTGGCCCATTACCTGGATCTTCTTTCAAAAGCGGGGCTTGTAACCGGTTTGCAAAAATTTTCACCTACACCCCTCCGTCAGAAAGCTTCAAGTCCAAAGCTCCAGGTCCTTAATACGGCTCTTATTTCTGCTCCCAGTTACTGCTCCTTGGAAAATGCTCAACAAGATGGAGAGTTTTGGCAAAGACTTATAGAATGTACTGTAGGAGCCCATTTAATAAATACGAGTCTTGGAACTCCCACCGAAATTTTTTACTGGAAAGAGGGGAATAAAGGCGTTGATTTTGTTATTAAAAAAGGAAAACGTTTTGCCCCTGTTATCATTAGTAATAATAAAAAGAAAAAAATTCATTCTGGGCTTGAAGAATTTAGTCATAAATTTCACCCCCACAAAAGACTCGTTGTCGGTAACGATGGCATTCCTCTTGAGGAATTCCTCCTCACTCCCTCATCTTCTTGGCTATAGCTTTTTTTGCTTACAAAATTATATACACAATTCATAGTTTTCTTTGTTGCTTCAAAAGACTATTCCCCTTATTTTAAGGATCATAATTTTAGGAAAGATCCCATGACAAAACAAAAAGACAAACCTCAAGATACTCTTTGGGAAAATGTAAAAGCTCTTTTTTATGCTATCCTTTTAGCGGTTCTTATCCGTACCTTTTGGCTACAACCTTTCCATATCCCATCAGGTTCTATGATCCCAACTCTCCTTATTGGAGATAACTTGTTTGTTTCAAAAACAGCCTATGGTTATAGCCGTTATTCTATTCCTTTTGGAGGAGAGATAAATTATTTCTCTGGACGCATTTGGGCGGGAGAACCAAAGCTTGGAGAGATTGTTGTTTTCCGTTCTGTTGTGGAACCCGGTACGGATTATATTAAACGTGTTATTGGATTGCCTAATGATCGGATCCAAATGAAAGAGGGGATTTTGTATATTAACGATGTTCGTTGCCCCGTTGAACCTCATGGAGAATTTACAACGATTAATGATGATGGCAGTATCTTAAAAACGTCTCAATTCGTTGAAACTCTTCCCAATGGACTCAAACATCTCATCATTAAGCAAGTTCCATTTGGGGAAGGGACTTATGACAATACACCCGTCTATCAAGTGCCTGCGGGGCATTACTTTATGATGGGAGACAATCGAGATGGATCAAACGATAGCCGTGCTCAAGGCGTTGTGGGTTACATCCCTTTTGAATATTTAGTGGGTCGTGCAAGCTTTATTTTCTTTTCGACGGGAGGTCATACAGCTCTTTGGGAGATTTGGAAATGGCCCTTCACAGCCCATTACAATCGAATCTTTAACGGCATTCATTGATGAAAAATTTGGAAAAGAATTTAGGTTATACTTTTAAAAATCTTTCTTTTCTTGAAAAAGCCTTGACTCATCCGAGTGCACTACCGCCAGGGCAAGGGGTTGATTTTGAGCGACTTGAGTTTTTAGGGGATCGGGTTTTAGGACTTATCGTGGCAACTTGGCTTTTTGAAGAATTTCCCAAAGAGAAAGAAGGGGATCTTGCAAGGCGCTTCACGGGGCTTGTTCGAAAAGAAACCTTGGTGGAGGTGGCTCAATCGATTGCTCTCGACCAATCTATGGTGATGAAGCGAGAAAAGAGCTCATCTCAAACAAAGCGCTTGGAAACATTATTGGCAGATGGATGCGAAGCCCTTATCGGTGCTCTTTATTTAGAGGGAGGGCTGGAAGCTGCTCAATCCTTTATCCATCAAAATTGGAGAAACTACGTCAAAGAGAACCATGAGCCTCCTCGTGATCCTAAGTCCACCCTTCAAGAGTGGGCACAAGGACAAGGAAAAATCCATCCCCATTATAGAATAATTGAATCCTCAGGACCAGCTCATGCACCCCAATTTGTGGTGGATGTCCAGGTGGAGGGTTTTGATCCAGCACGAGGAGAAGGCTCCTCCAAAAGACTTGCTGAACAGGAAGCGGCCCAACATATGTTAAACGTTATTTTTGCCCATGACTAAGTGTGGTTTTATTGCCGTCGTGGGAGCTCCCAATGTGGGTAAATCAACATTGATTAATGCTCTTGTCGGCAGCAAAGTTACAATTGTTTCTCCCAAGGTACAAACCACTCGTAATCGGATTTTGGGTGTTGCCCTTGAAGAGGATACCCAACTCATTCTGGTCGACACGCCAGGGATTTTTGACGCACCTAAAAGACGTCTTGAAAAAGCGATGGTGCGTAGTGCTTGGGATAGCTTCCGAGATGCGGACGGGATCATGGTGATGATGGATGTTAGCCGTAAAAACTTTGAAGAAACGGAGACAATCCTTAATCGTTTAGAGAATTATAAAAAAAAGGCCGTCCTCGTTCTCAATAAAATTGATTTAATCCCTCGAGAAAACCTTTTGGCTTTAGCAGAAAAATTCTCTCGTTCTTCAGTCGATCAGACTTTCATGATCTCAGCGCTTACAGGAAATGGGATTCAAGACATTAAGAAATACTGGTCGAAGGAGCTTCCAGAAGGACCTTGGCTGTTTCCTGAAGATCAACTCAGCGATCTTCCTTTAAGATTTTTAGCAGCTGAAATTACACGAGAGGAAATCTTTCATCGTCTTCATGAAGAACTTCCTTACTCCATTTGGGTTGAAACTGAATCTTGGGAAGAATTTAAAGATGGCAGCGTAAAGATTATGCAATTGATTTATGTCCAGCGGGAAAGCCAAAAACCCATTGTCTTAGGCAAAGGAGGACAGCAAATCAAAGCCATTGGCGCAGCTGCCCGTAAGCAGCTTATCAACATTCTAGGACGACCTGTTCATCTTTTACTTCAAGTCAAAGTCAAAGCCGGTTGGATTGAAGATTCGCGCCTTTATAAGAGCATTGGACTTGATTTTAAGAGTGGAGAATGAGTGGTATTTTGCATGTGAAAAAAGAATGAACTTTCTTTGATAAGAACTTAAAAAAAGATTGCATTATAAAAAAAGCCTGATACGCTAATAAGCGTGACGAACAGGTCACCAACACCTGCCCGTCACTAACATAACAACCCTAAACAGGAGGATCATCATGTCTGATGACACTATAACCGTATCTGCTATTTTTCTCAAAAGGATAAAACATAGGATTAAGCAACTTTTAGAGATTGCTGATCAAATGACTGTGTCTTCTTTTTCTTTTAAGCAAGTTTGTGATGAGCTTAAGGAAGATTATAAAAAGGTTAGAGGAGAGGAATAATAAAGCGGTAATTTCATGGAATGGCAAGACGAAGGGATTATTCTCCACACGCAAGCTTTGGGGGAAAGAAAGCAAGTTGTAAGCCTCTTTACGGCTGCCCATGGGAGATGTGCGGGCGTGCTCCATGTAAGTCACAAGAATAAAGGATGGATTCAGTGTGGCGGAAAGGTTAACGCCCGGTGGGGAGCGCGCCTTGAAAACCATATAGGGTATTGGACGCTCGAACTTCTTGAACCAAACACAGCTTTTTTGCTGGATGCGCCAGGCCCGCTTGCCGCTCTTTTAAGCGCAGCTTCCCTGTGTCAAGTGGCTCTTCCTGAGCGGAATGCTTACCCTCAGCTTTATGAAAGATTTGAGGCTTTGATCAAAGACCTTATAAGTCCCGCATGGGCACGGTCTTATGTCTTTTTTGAGCTGATTCTCCTCGAGGAGCTAGGATATGGCCTTGATTTGAAATCATGCGCTGTGACGGGTTCGACAACCGACCTTAGCGCTGTTTCTCCTCGAACGGGCCGCGCCGTCTGTAAGAAGGTTGCAAAACCTTATCAAGAAAGGCTTCTTCCCCTTCCGATCTTTGTTTGCCAAGAAAACAAGGCGACAACCCCAGAAGATAAAGAAATCCTCGACGCGCTGACTCTCTCAGGCTATTTTCTGGAAAGATATCTTTTGGGCCGTACACAACCTCCAGCAAGAACGCGGTTGTTACAGCGATTTTCTAAAATGAGGATAAGGACATGACCGTTCGTGAAGTTAAAGTCGTTGAAGCCTTAGGAGAGCGATACTTATCTTATGCCTTGTCTACAATCATGCAACGGTCTCTTCCCGATGTTCGAGATGGGTTAAAGCCAGTACATCGAAGACTTCTCTATGCAATGCGAGAGCTCAAGCTTGATCCCAAATCGGGCTATAAAAAATGTGCGCGGGTTGTGGGAGATGTCATTGGTAAATTCCACCCTCATGGGGAAGGCTCCATTTATGATGCGATGGTCCGACTGGCCCAAGACTTTGCTATCCGCTTGCCTCTGGTCGATGGCCAGGGAAACTTTGGAAACATCGATGGGGATTCAGCTGCTGCCATGCGATACACCGAAGCACGTCTGACAGCTGCAGCCGAAGCCTTAATGGAAGGGATTGACCAAAACGCCGTTGATTTTAAGACAACTTATGATGGGGAAAACAGTGAACCTGTTGTGATGCCTGCCGCACTTCCCAATCTTTTAGTTAATGGGGCAACAGGCATTGCTGTGGGGATGGCGACCAGCATCCCTCCCCATAATCTGAGTGAAGTCTGTGAGGGATTGATTGCCCTTATTCGCAATCCTCAGATTGAGATTGAAGCCCTTGTAAAGCTTATTCCGGGGCCTGATTTCCCAACAGGAGGCCTATTAGTTGAAAGCCAAGAGAATATTTTGAGGGCGTATCAAACAGGAAGAGGAAGCTTTCGTGTCCGCGCTAAATGGGAGGTAGAAAAACTTGAGTTTGGTCAATATCAAATTGTCGTCACAGAAATCCCATATTTTGTCCAAAAATCTAAGTTGGTGGAGAAGATTGCAGACCTTTTGGCAGATAAAAAACTGCCCCTTCTCGGTGATATGCGGGAGGAGTCAACCGATAAGATACGTCTGATTTTTGAGCCAAAGTCTCGCACGATCGATCCGGCTGTTTTAATGGAATCCCTGTTCCGTCATACAGACTTGGATAGCCGAATTTCCTTAAATATGAACGTTGTTGATGGAAAAGGAATTCCAGGAGTTAAAAACCTTAAACAAGTCCTTGAAGCATTTTATCAGCATCGCCTTGAAGTCTTAGGGCGGACGACCCAATTTCGCCTCGATAAAATTGACCATCGCTTGGCTGTTCTTGAAGGATATCTTATCGCTTACCTCAATCTTGATGAGGTGATTCGCTTGATTCGGGAAGAAGATAACCCTAATCCGATTATGCAACAACGGTGGGGGCTCAGTGAGATGCAGGCAGAAGCCATCTTAAACATGCGCCTTCGAAGTTTACGGAAACTGGAAGAAATTGAAATCAGACGTGAACATGAAAGTCTTTCGCAAGAAAAAACAGGATTAATAGCTCTTCTAGAGACTCCCTCTTTACAGCAAGAAAAAATTATTCAAGGCCTTGAAGCGATCAAAGCTCAGTTCCCTAAAAAATCAGATTTGGGGCGGAGGCGGACCCTTCTTTCCGAACCTCCTCAAGACATCCTCGTGCCGATTGAAGCGATTGTTGAGCGCGAATCCGTGACGGTTGTTTGCTCTCAAAAGGGATGGGTGCGTGCGCTGAAAGGTCATGCGATAGAAGCCGATGATATCAAATATAAGGACGGTGATGGGGAGCAGTTTCTTCTCAAGGCAGAAACAACCGATAAGTTGCTTATTTTTACGACTCTGGGACGGTTTTATACTCTTTCTGTCGATAAGCTTCCTGGGGGCCGTGGCCATGGAGATCCCTTACGACTTCTCATTGACCTTACCCCTGAAGAAGATGTGGTGGATCTCATGATCCATTCTCCTCAAGCAGAGGATATAAAAATTCTTGTGGCCTCCTGTGATGGGCGAGGATTCATCACGTCTCGCACAAGCCTTGTGGCTCAAACCCGTGGGGGTAAGAAAATCCTGAATGTGGAAGGAACGAAGGCGGTACTCTGTCGAGAAATTAAGGGCGATCACATCGCTATTATGGGTCAGAATCGTAAGCTTTTGATTTATAAAACGGAAGAAATCCCCGAAATGGCCCGGGGCAAAGGAGTGATCCTACAACGTTATAAAGATGGTGGACTCTCAGATGTAAAGTTTTTCACCCTAGATGAAGGTCTTTCTTGGAAAATTGGGGAGAAAACACGCCTCGAAACCAATCTTCTTCCCTGGCTTGGCAAACGAGGGCAAGGGGGCAAGCTCCCTCCCACGGGCTTTCCTCGGACGAATCGATTTTGAGGACTAAAATGAATTATCTCCAGCTTTCGCAATGACTGCTCGTAATGTATGATAAGGGGGCTGTTGCGAACGATATTGTTTGAGCATGTGGGTTAAGAGGTGGGAGGGATGGTAAGGAGGTATAAATTTTTGGGGATCGTTTTTATTATTAATCCAAACCATCACACTCTGGGACTAAAAATCTCATTAAATGACATCATCTTCTCATACAATACAGTTTTTACAGCAAGACGATATTCCACTCATTGTTTCTGCATTTGCAGAAATAGGGTGGGATAAGCCAGCATCTCTTTATCAAA
>JBEPVR010000049.1:0-12381 GCA_041690915.1 Alphaproteobacteria bacterium | reverse complement strand
CAAAAAAATTTCTTCCCTTGCTCAAGAAATGGCTCTTTACCAGGAACGGGCGAGGCGTCTGGATGCCGTGGAGGCTCTGCTGGTAAAACGGGAAGAGGACTTACGCCTCCAAGGTGAAAGGAATGCCGAGCTCAGAGTCGCTCTTCAGCGGACGGAAAAAGAAAGTAATGATAAACTTGCGCTTTTAGAAAACATTCAAAAACAATGGGAAGATAAGTTCAAAGTTATCTCACAAGATACCCTTTCGTTAACCAACAAGTCCTTCTTAGAGCTTGCCAATGCGACCCTTGAAAAGTTCCAAGAGGTTGCTCAAAACGATCTTTCCTATCGACAGCAGGCAATCTCAGATCTTGTTAAACCCGTGACCGAGTCTCTTCAAACAGTGGATCAGAAAATCATTGAACTTGAGAAATCACGGATGAGTGCCTATGCCGTTCTCAAGCATCAGGTCAGTGAACTTCTTACAAGCCAAAATCAGCTCAAAACAGAAACATCGAATCTTGTCAACGCTTTGAGAGCGCCTTCCGTTCGAGGGCGGTGGGGAGAAATGCAACTCAGGCGTGTTGTGGAAATGGCAGGCATGGTTAATTATTGTGATTTTGAAGAACAAGTCTCCTCCTCAGAAAATGAAGGAAGGTTGCGTCCTGATCTTATTATTAATCTTCCGGGCGGGAAGAAAATTATTGTTGATGCCAAAGCGCCTTTAGCGGCCTACCTTGAAGCTCTTGAGGCAAAAGATGAAGAAACCCGTCAGGAAAAACTCAAAGATCATGCCCGCCAAGTGCGTACTCACGTTAAAGCTCTGGCTAAACGATCCTATTATGAACAATTTCAACCTGCTCCTGAATTCGTCGTCCTCTTTTTACCGGGCGAAACTTTTTTTAGCGCTGCCTTGGAACAAGATCCAAGCCTGATTGAAGCTGGAGTTGAAGAGCGGATTATCTTGGCTACACCCACAACCCTCATCGCTCTTCTAAGAGCCGTTGCTTATGGATGGCGTCATGAGAGCTTAGCAGAAAATGCCAAGGAAATTAGTGAGCTCGGACGCGAGCTTCATAAACGTCTTTCCGACATGGCTGAGCACTTCGCACGCCTGGGGAGAAATTTAGGGGGTGCTGTACAATCTTATAATCAAGCTATAGGGAGTCTTGAACATCGCGTTCTTGTCAGTGCTCGAAAATTTAAAGACTTGGGATCGGTGTCAGAAGCGTCAGAAATTGTTCTCCTTGAGACCGTTGACCATATCCCCCGCGACCGACAAACTCCTGAATTAAAAAAGGTTGGATAAATATGACACATGGATTCAAAATAACTAGATTTATAAGTTATCTTATTCTCCTCCTTTTTCCTTTTGTTACCCAGGCTGCGGTACAAGAAGTTTCGCAATCTTCCCAACTTGAGATAAGCGTTACTCTTTACCCAACAGGGTTGGCTCTCATAAAAGAGAAAAGAAAGACACTTTTACAGGAAGGGTCCAATAAGCTCTTGATTAAGGATGTCCCCACCTCAATCCTGATGGATAGCTTCCTCTTTCAGACAATCCCCCCTTCTCCCCCCTTGAAGATTTTAGAATATACTTTTCAAGCTCCTGACATCACAAGAGAGACGCTTTTGCAACATTCAATTGGAGAGGAAGTGAACATTGTGCCTCTTCAATCTTCCTCCTCACGGCCTAGTGTTGCCAAACTTCTAGCCCTAGACGGTGACAATGTTCTTGTTGAATCTATGGGCACAATCTTTGACCTCAAAAAAAATCGGATTGCTTTCCCTCACCTTCCTTATACTCTTGTTTCTGAGCCGATGATTACCCTGAAGCTCATGAATTCAAAGGAAGGAGAGTATCTCTTTGAAATGGGTTACTTAACAAAAGGCTTTTCATGGGGGGTGGGTTATACCATCATAGTAGATACGAAAGCAGGGCAGCTTGACCTCAATAGCTGGATTAATATTCGCAATCAAAGTCGGATAGATATTAAAAAAGGTCACTTCCGCGTCGCCGAAAAGCAAAACCTTTTCTATGATATAGAAAGACCAATAAGTCTTCCTGATAAAGTCGTAAAAAATATTTCTTGGTTCTCTGCTCAAAATTTAACACCAACAACAAGCTTCCGAATCTACCCAAAAAATAACATCATTATTGATGAAGAAGGTGTTGTTATGAAGCCAACGGTTGAAACCTGGCTCTCTGTACAAAATACGGCTTCCCAAGGCCTTGGCATTCTCCTTCCCCCCGGAATCATTCAGGTGTTCCGACGAAATACAGATAGTTCACTTCTTTATATAGGTGAAAACAAAACGTCGCTTACACCGATCGGACAACTGTTAAGTTTGCGCGTTGGGCGTACAAAAGAAATCACCGCTGAAATGCGTCAAACAGATTATCGAAAACTAGGCAGTCAAGTTGTTGAGTCTGGATATCGGTTAGATTTAAAAAATACAACCGATACCCCTAAGCAAGTCACCGTTTTTCAAAATGTCTCTGGCGAATGGATTATTTTAAGAGAAACCCATCCTCACGAAGATGATGAAAACCGTATCAAATGGACGTTAAAGCTTGACCCTCAAGAAGAGATGAGCCTACGTTACCGCATCCGGATGAATGTCCAATAAGTTTTGCGAGGATATATAATGCTTATCGCCAAGCTCATGAATGCCTTAACAAACTCTCTTAATGGAATACAGCTCACCTGGAAAAAGGAATTTGCTTTTCGGCTGGAGATTGTGGGGTGTGTCTTCATTCTCCCCCTCACTTTTTGGATGGAGGGTGCAAAAGGAGATAAACTATTTGTTGTCTTTTCCTTAGGCCTTGTGCTCATGACAGAATTAATCAATACTGCCATTGAAAAAACAAATGATGCTCTCACAAAGTCACATGATCCCTTAATCCAATTCTCTAAAGATGCCGCCTCGGCAGCTGTATTGATCGCTCTCTGTTTGGTGGGAATTTCTGTCTTAAATTTGTTTTTTTCTTAGTTATGTGAGACCAAGAGAAAAAGAAAATACTATTTTTAAAAAACAACGCTGTTTTTCTGTATTATCAGTTTCTTCATAAGTTCGTCATCGCAACAGCCGTATCAGCCATACGGTTGGAAAATCCCCATTCATTATCATACCAGGATAAAATACGACAAAACTTACCCTCTATAACGTGGGTTTCCGTTAAATCAAAAATGGAACTCGCTGGGTTATGATTAAAATCGCATGAAACCAATGGTTCGTCGTTAACAGCAAGAATTCCCCTCAATTCTCCTTCCGCAGCTTCTGCCATGAAGCCATTAATTTCAGAGGGGGAGGTAGGGTTTTTTGATACAAATTTAAAATCTACCAAGGACACATTAGGTGTTGGAACTCTAACCGCTGTCCCATCTATTTTTCCCTTTAGCTCTGGCAGAACAAGGCCTACAGCCTTTGCTGCTCCTGTCGAGGCGGGAATCATAGAAAGAGTTGCTGCACGCGACCGGCGCAAATCTTTGTGGAGGGTGTCCACAAGACTCTGATCTCCTGTGTAAGAGTGGATGGTTGTCATAAACCCATGCTCGATACCCACTTTCTTATGAAGAATATAAGCGACAGGCGCAAGACAATTAGTCGTGCACGACGCATTGGAAACAACTTTATGGTGAGGCTTTAATTCTTTATCATTCACTCCCCATACAACTGTTAAGTCTGCCCCTTCGGCAGGAGCGGAAATAAGAACTTTTTTAGCCCCTGCTGTTAAATGCTTAGCCGCATCTTCCCGCTTAGTAAACCGACCTGAACATTCCATGGCCACATTAACCCCAAGCTCTCCCCACGGTAAAGCTGCGGGGTTAGGGTTAGCAAAAACTTTAATGACATGACCATTAATTTGTAACCCATCCTCCAAAACCTCCACTGTTCCTGGAAAAGGTCCATGGACAGAATCATATTTAAAAAGATGAGCATTATCGGCAATGGAACCTAAATCATTGATCGCAAGAACTTCAATGTCCGACCGTCGATTTTCAAGGATAGCTCTTAAAATTAACCGCCCAATGCGACCAAACCCGTTAATGGCAACTTTACATGTCATGCTTTTCTTCCTTCTACTATTTTTACGATGTGATCAGCGGTCAATCCAAATTCTCGATAAAGGGTTTCATAAGGAGCAGAAGCCCCAAAGCGCCGCATCCCGACCATAACCCCTTTTTCTCCGATATACTTCTCCCACCCCATGGGGGAAGCCGCTTCAATAGCAACTCGGAAAGTATTTTGACCTATGACAGCATTTTGATAGGCTTGATCTTGTTGATCAAAAAGCTCCCAGCAAGGCATGGAAATAACAGCCGTCGAAATCCCTTTGGCATCTAACACTTCTTGAGCCTTAACCGCAATTTCAACTTCAGAGCCTGTCGCAAAAAGAGTCACCTCACGAGGCCCCTTCGATTCTCTTAAAACATAAGCTCCCTTTGCCGAAAAGTTTTGGGAAATATCCTGACGCAAAAGGGAAAGATTTTGGCGAGTGAGAGCTAAAATCGAGGGAGACTTGCGTGATGAGAGAGCCAGCATCCAGCATTCCGCAACTTCTACAGCATCTGCTGGACGGAAAACTTGTAGATTTGGAATGGCTCTTAAAGCTGCTAAATGCTCAATGGGCTGATGAGTAGGACCATCTTCCCCCAAGCCAATGGAATCATGGGTCATCACATAAATGACCCGAATACCCATCAAAGCTGACAGTCGAATAGCAGGCCTGCAATAATCCGAAAAAGTCAAAAATGTGCCCCCATAAGGAATCAAACCTCCATGAAGAGCTATCCCATTCATAGCGGCTGCCATTCCATGTTCTCTCACCCCATAGCGAATGTAACGTCCATTATAATTGGCCGGCCGAATATCGACCATGTCTTTGGCTTTTGTGTTGTTGGACCCTGTAAGATCTGCCGACCCCCCCACAAGCTCAGGAACTTCAGGAGAAAGAATATCTAAAACCATTTGAGAAGATTGACGACTTGCAACCTTCGTTTTCTCTTCTACAAATTTTTCGAGTAAATTCTGAAGAGGTGTTTGCCATTTGGATGGCAAATCTCCCCGCATTCGGCGTTCAAATTCTGTTTTTTTAGGATTTTGGGCGAGACGCTGTTTCCAAGCTTGATGCGCTTCACTCCCTCGAACTCCAACTTCTCGCCATGCGGATAAAATCTCTTCTGGAATGATAAAAGGTTCAAAAGACCAATTGAGATTGTCCCGCGTTGCGTGAACCTCTTCTTCTCCCAACGGAGATCCATGAGCAGCGGATGTCCCTGCCTTATGAGGGGAACCTTTGGCGATTTGCGTCTTGCAAGCAATAAATACGGGCTTTTCGGAGATTTGAGCTTTTTTAAGGGCGTCTTCAATCTCTGTAAAGTTATGGCCATCTATCGCTATAACTTCCCAATGAGATGCCTTAAAGCGTTCGAGCTGATCATCAGAAACGGCCAGTTCTGTAGGGCCATCAATAGAAATGTGGTTATCATCAAAAAGAACAATAAGGTTATTGAGGCACAAATGGCCCGCCAAGGAAATCGATTCGTGAGAAAGGCCTTCCATAAGACATCCATCTCCCACAATGGTATAAATTTTATGATCGACGAGCTCTTCCCCAAATTGGGCACGCATCATTTTTTCAGCCAGCGCCATGCCCACAGCATTTCCAAGTCCTTGACCTAACGGACCTGTCGTGGTTTCAATTCCTGCCGCTTCTCCATATTCCGGATGACCTGCTGTACGGCTTCCCCACTGCCGAAAGTTTTTAATTTCTTCGATTGTCATGTCTTCATAACCCGTCAAATACAAAAGGGCATAAAGAAGCATAGAGCCATGGCCTGCGGACAATACAAAGCGATCTCGATCAGGCCACTCAGGAGCTGAAGCTTCAAACTTTAAGAATTTTGAAAATAAAACCGTCGCTACATCGGCCATTCCCATGGGCATGCCGGGGTGGCCCGAATGGGCGCGCTCTACTGCGTCCATCGAAAGGACCCGAATGGCATTAGCCATTGTCTGAACTTTATGCTCGGTAAATGAGTGAGGAAATGCGTCTGTCATGATTGATTTTTTACTTTAATACCGTCTTTTCAGCAAGAGATTCTTCTCAGATTATAATTTTACATCTTCACTTAAAAATTGCCTAAGAATATTTTTTTTCTTTCCGCTTCTTTTTTTTCTCATTCCGTTAGACTGCGGGATAAGGACCTTAGGAGCTGTGGGTTTATTAGGGATTAATTAATTATAATTCAAATTCAATCAGCCTTCTTTTTTAGGACCTCAAAAGAAAGGACTGGAAATCTTGAATCTTTTATATATAAACATACATTCTTGTAACATAAAATTTGGTAGTTTGTCTTGAATGAAACGTTAGATAATTTTTTGGGTGGAAGGATTAAACTTGTCCAACCATCTGATGGGTATCGTGCTGGTATTGACCCTATCTTTTTAGCCGCTTCCCTTCATCCTAAACCTCACGAGAAAATTTTAGATGTTGGCGCGGGAGTAGGAGCGGCTTCTATTTCTTTAGCCGTCCGCTGCCCCCACGCACAGATATTTGGCCTTGAAGTTCAATCTAATCTGGTACAACTGGCTCTTACAAATATTGAAGCTAATCAGGTTCAAGATCGCGTTGAAATGATTAAGGGAGATATTCTCTCTCCCCCTTTAAGTATTAAACCTCTTTCCTTTGATCACATTATGACCAATCCTCCTTATTATGAATATAATCGAACCCAGTCTTCTCCCGACCCCGGCAAAGCGCAAGCGAATACGGAAACGGTGGATTTAGGAAAATGGATTAAAGCTTGCCTTAAATTGCTAAAGCCCAAAGGTGTTTTCACAATGATTCATCGGGCTGTGCGTTTATCGGAAATTCTTCCCCACTTAAGCAATCGCGTGGGCGATCTTGTAATTTATCCTCTATGGCCTGGTATTAATAAACCCGCCAGACGTGTTATTATTCAAGGTCGTAAGAACATACGCGGAGAAATACGCCTCGCCCAGGGCATGATGCTCCATGGAGGAGCCGAAAAGTATACCTCTGAAGCTGAAGCGATTCTACGCCATGCGCACGCTATTACTCTTTAACCACCGATATTTTTACAATGACGGAGGGGAGAAATGCAAAATTTAACGGACAGTCAGCTAAAGGAGTACATGTTCTAAAGGAACCGCTGATATTACAACAAAGGCTGTTGAATAAGGCGGTTCATCAGAAAAGGAGACATGAAGCACGCCTGTGTAGCCCGGTGGAACATCTGACGCAAGTTTTTCATAAGCTTTACGATGAAAATACAAAAGGGGAGCCCCTGAAACAGCCCGAGAAACTTCAATATCTTTCCAGCCAATCCCTCCTCTTATGCCTGTACCTAAAGCTTTCGCACCGGCTTCTTTAGCCGCAAAACGGTTCGCATAGGCGCAGACAGGATGGGGACTCTGGCCAGCATAGGCTTGCTCGTCTTTTGTAAAGATCTTTTGTATAAAACGCTCACCAAACGTATTCAGAAGATGCTCAATGCGTCGCATATCCACTAAATCTACACCTATACCGATAATCACCCCTACCCCCTCTTCACAAAAAGAACCCGCTGTGACATTCGTAAAGCCGCTATTGTTTCTTTCAAATGATTCAAATTTTGAACATCTATATCAATACTTACTTCATAAAACTCCGGCGTTCTGCTTTTAATCTTAAAATTAATAATGTTTGCATTTCCTCGCGCGATGATGGCCGTTATGGCAGCGATTGTTCCTGATTGATGCATAACAACCAAGGAAATACGAGCGACGTGCTGCTTTTTCTCTTGAAACGTTTCACTCCAGGTAACGTCCAGCCATCGCTCTGGAGCATCTATAAATTGCTCAAGAGAGTCACAATCTGAGGTATGAAGGGTAACCCCCTTTCCCGTTGTCACAATCCCTACAATATGATCGCCTGGCACAGGGTGACAGCACCCCGCATAATGCACGGCCATTCCGGGAATTAATCCAGAAATGGGAAGGGCGTCTTCTTTTTGTTTTTTGATAGATCCCGGTTTTATAGCTACTTTTTTCAAGTGAGGTTTGGATTTATGGTGAGGATAAAGAATGCGGATCAGTTCATTCGTTGTCTTTAATCCTTCACCTAAATAAGCATATACATCGTCTATGGTCTTTACACCAAAAGACTCAATAGCCATTTCCAAATATTTTTCATTGAACTCAAGATGTTCGTGACGCAAAGCCTTTTGAGTTAATGTCTTTCCTAAGTCAAGGAATTGTTGGCGCTTTTGTTGGCGAATAAAACGCCTTATACTTGCACGTGCTTTACCTGTGACAACGAACCGCTCCCACGTTGGCGACGGATGTTGAGTTTTAGAGGTTTTGATTTCGACTTGATCCCCATTTTCAAGCTCCGTTCGAAGAGGCATCATCCGCCCATTAATACGTACACCTGTGCAATGGTCTCCAATGCTAGAATGAACAGCATAAGCAAAATCAATGGCCGTTGCCCCTCGGGGGAGGGTAATTAGATCTCCTTTCGGGGTGAAGCAAAAGACCTGATCTTGAAACATTTCTAGTTTTGTATGTTCCAAAAACTCTTCAGGCCCTTCTGTCGTTTCCAAAATATCCAAAAGACCCCGTAACCAACGGTATTGATGACCATCATGAGAGATTCCTTGTTTGTATTGCCAGTGCGCGGCAACGCCAAGTTCAGCAATCTCTTCCATATCTTTCGTACGAATTTGGATTTCAATGCGGTGCTGATTGGGACCGATCACTGCCGTGTGAATGGATTGGTAGTTATTTTGCTTAGGGGTGCTAATGTAATCCTTAAAGCGCCCCGGTACCACAGGATATGTACTGTGAATCACCCCTAAAGCGCGATAACAATCAGACACGACATCTACCAACACACGAAAAGCTATTATATCAGAAAGCTGCTCAAAGGTAATGTTCTTTTGCTGCATCTTTTTCCATATAGAATAAGGCCTTTTCTCGCGCCCCGCCACAAAAGCCTTAATCCCACTTTCTTCAAGGACTTGTTTGAGTTCTTCAATGATAGGCGTTAGAAAAACTTTCCCCTGCTCACGCAAAAAGCTAAGACGTGAAACAATCGATTGATAAGCATCCACATGAAGCTGGGCAAAGGCTAAGTTTTGCAGTTCGTCTTTGACACGATGAAGTCCAATACGTTCAGCAAGAGGCGCATAAATTTCCATCGTTTCTTCGGAAACACGAATTCTTTTTTCTTCTGACGGCACAAAATGAAGGGTACGCATATTATGAAGACGGTCGGCGAGCTTAATCAGAAGCACACGAATATCTGACGACATCGCAATGAGAAGCTTTCGAAAATTTTCCGCTTGCTTTGCTTTATCCGATTGAAATTCAATTTGAGAAAGTTTTGTGACCCCGTCGACTAAAAAAGCCACTTCCTTGCCAAAGAGCTTTTCAATTTCCTCTAAAGTGGCAACGGTATCTTCCACTGTGTCATGCAAAAGTGCGGTTGCAATGGTTGCAACATCTAAACGCATCTCTACTAAGAGACCTGCGACTTCCAAAGGGTGGGTAAAATAGAGATCACCAGAAGCTCTTTTTTGAGTTCCATGAGCCTTCATAGCGAACACATAAGCTCGGTTTAAAAGATCTTCATCCGCACTAGGATCATAGGCTTTGACCGCTTCAACAAGTTCATATTGGCGAATCATTAAGGCTCAATTCTTAAGAAAATGCATCAAGCCATGGAGGAGTATGGATTATTATTCTTCTTCCTCAACGGCCTCAACGTCTATGTCTTCTTCATCATCACTTATCTCATCATCAAGAGCAAGACTTTCAATTTCTGTCTGATGTTGAGTTTCTCCCGCATAAGATTGTTCTTCAGCTATAAACTGCATGACTTCTTCTTCTGGTTCTTCGCCAGGCATATGTTTTTGAAGACTGTTGATCAAACCCTCCTGCAACTCCTCGAGAGAGACAGTTCTGTCTGCAATTTCCCGCAATGCAACCACAGGATTTTTATCATTATCCCGGTTAATGGTCAGCGGAGATCCTGCCGAAATTTGACGAGCCCTTTGAGAGGCGAGCAAAACAAGATCAAAGCGGTTAGGAACTTCACGAATGCAATCTTCAACAGTAACGCGGGCCATCCTACTCTCCAATCATGATTATGTTAGCCTTGCCGAGCCTTATAGCGCGGGTTCATCTTGTTAATAACATAAACCCGCCCCTTACGACGAATAACGCGGCAGTTCTTATCTCTTAATTTAATAGTTTTTAAAGAATTTACAATTTTCATCGGTCGATCCATTTAAAGAGGTAAAATTGAGTTTATTCCTAGTCTTAATGTAATGCTTATGTCAAGAAAGAAAAGAGGAACCAAAAAGAAAAGAGGCCTTCCTCACGTTTTTTAAAGTAAACGATAAACTTAGCCTAACATTACACTCTCTCTAGGGTCTCATAAGCTCTCGAGCTGTCATCTGACAATCATCGCAATTTGGTCCCGGGCCATTACAAGCGCTAAGACAGTGAGTTCCTAGAAATTTATCAAGAGAATCAACAGCCTTTACCTGACATCCAATTAAAGAAATTATCATAAGAAAAAGTATTTTTCGAAACATATTTCCTCCTTTTTTAACTTACAAATTGAGTTTGAATAAACACTCGCCTTTCTTAATCCTTTGCATCCTTTAGCATGTTTCGGATTTCTTTCCGAAGCGTGGGACTATCTTTCTCACCATGACAACTCACAGCATGTTCTGTAGCCGCCTTCACAACTTCTTCCTCAGAACCAGAGAGAGCCAGCGTACATTTGCTTTCACTAGGAAACCATCGGCAATCGATGACTTTTCTCACTTCTTCCATAATAGCCTCCTTCTTCTTCAAAACGAATCAATATTAATAATAACAAAAATTTATAAATATTTTATTAATTTATTCCTCCAACATCATTTAGAAAGTCTTAAAAGAGGAAAAGGAGAAGCTACAAATGCAGCTGCTCCTTTTTTATTTAGCATTCTATTTACTTACTTGGGTAGGCGCTCTTGTCCCACAGTTAGTGTATGAGTTTGGTTTACAGGTAAATGCCCAATGCCGGCAGCTATGGTGAATAAAAATGCCGCCCTTACGCGTTGCACACTCCGTTAAAAAAGAAATTTTTAAAAATCAAGAAAAACAGTATAGCTTCCATTACGCCCAGATTAACATTGATATGGACACTGCATATAAAAGGAGAGTAGACCGACGGAACTGTCCCACAGCCTACTCTCCTTGTACCATACATATACCATCTCCTTACTGCTCTTCTTCAACCCCACTCTCACAACCTTATAGGTTGACTCACTGTGAGTCATAAGTCTTTAAGTTTTTAAAGATGGGTTGATGAAGAGAGCGAGCCCACACTTATTCTTCTAGCGCTTGGTTGAGCCCATTCTCTTTCTCCCATTCTTCATAAATATCCATAAGCTCTCGCAAATCTGATCGAGCTAGTTCAAGCTCGTACCAAGCCTTCCCGATAAGTTTATGAACGTTTTTAATTTGAAAAATTAAGAGTTGAGAAATTTGCTCAAGATGAGCTATCTTTTGCTCAGTCATTGTGACTCCAATCAGTTACGATGATTAGTGGTGCAGGAGCGGTCCAACGCTTCTGTGCCACGTTATCTCATTCATGAGATAACAATTTTAGGATAATGCTTTCTTTTCTGTTGAATTCTCACGACATCCCTCCCTAGCTCAGGGTGCTATTACAGTATGTAGGGAGAAGAGGCCCGCAAAAAAATCCTTTCCCTTTTTATTTTGATTCTTCATACTTCATATATGAGTATGAATACATTTAAACCAAACTTTGCCTCTTTAATCCCCAAAGTTGTGGCCTTGGCCGAAAAAGCAGGCCTGCTTATCTGTCAAATCTATAAGGAAGAGTTTGAAATTTTTGAAAAAGCAGATGGCTCACCTGTCACAAGGGCGGATCATCAAAGCCATCTTCTGCTTAAAGAAGGCCTTGAGATATTAACTCCTACAATCCCCGTTATTTCTGAGGAAGACGAAAAGTCTTGGGCCAGTAAAAGCTCGTTCTACTGGCTTATAGATCCGCTGGATGGAACAAAGGGGTTTATTCATAAAACGGGGGAATTTTGTATTAATATCGCGTTGATGGAAAAGGATCGCCCTCTCTTGGGTCTGATTCACATTCCTCTGACTCATGAGACTTTCTATGGATATGGGAAAGAGGCGTGGCGATCCTCAAAAGGGAAAATAACGTCTATTCATACGCGTTCCTGTCCTTCTCAAGGGATGACCCTTCTTTTGGGAGGGTATGGTAAAAAATTTAAAGAACAAGAAGATTTTTTCTTGAAAGCTTATCCCATCACCTCAATTCAAAGAGTTCGCAGTGCTATAAAGTTTTGTCATATT
>JBEPVR010000048.1:0-12416 GCA_041690915.1 Alphaproteobacteria bacterium | reverse complement strand
GGATTATTTCAAGGGTGTACAAGTTATTTCCTCAGTATTACTTCCCTTACGGTGGATCATCCAGGTAGAGTTCTGTCGAAGAGATGAGGATATGGCTGAGGAACCTATCTTAAGGTTCCTCAGCACTATAAGGAGAGGTGTATGGAGGGAAAAATTGTATTGAATTTGCAAAAAAGCACAAAATATGTTCTAGTATACAAATGAGATACATATAAGAAAATAGATATGGCTGGAGAATTGATAAGAGCAATTGCTCAAACAGGCCAAAGGGTTTTCGATAGAAACGACCTTACAAAGGTAGCTGTATCTTTAGGTCTAAAAGAAAGTTATGTGCCTCGAATGATCACATTAATGGCTCAAAGTGGAGAAATGCGCTCTTTGGGCAAAGGCCTCTATTCGCTACCGTCTGAGCTATTAGCGGGTGGTCCTCTTCACTCATTTGAAATTGCGATGAAGCTTGCTGGGAAGGGAGCTATAAGTCATCGATCGACTATGGCTTACTTTGATCTAACAGATCAAGTGTTTTCAAAGGTATACGTTACTATTCCCAGAGAAAAAGGAGCGAACTTATCAAGGACGAAAGAATATGAATTACAAGGAACACGCTATGAGCTTATAAGAGTTCATCCTCAACATTACTGGGGAGTCAAGGCTGTATTTTTGGGAGAAGCCAGAATTTGGATAACAGATTTAGAGCGCACTCTTATTGATGGTTTGTCTCGGCCAGACCTTTGTGGGGGGTTTAGAGAAGTTCTCTTTGCCTACGAAAAGGGAACTGCTCAGATTTCTCCGACCCTGATTGTAGATTATGCCAAAAGGACATCCTTAGTAACCTGTAAGCGTTTAGGATGGGTTTTTGAGCAGTTAGATGTGTATCCAGAGGCGCAAGAACAGCTTTTGGCTTTACCTATGTCCTATTATCAAAGACTTGACGCAGTTGGGAAAAGAAGTGGCAAAGTGATTAAGCGTTGGAATTTGCTGGAGAATATATAAATGAACTTAAAAGCAAGGCTTCATGCACATTCCCAAAAGCGAAAAGTGAAATGGGAAATTATTGAGCAAGACTATATTTTGTCATGGGTCCTGGAAGGAATTGCAAGCGTCCCTGATCTCAAGAATAACCTCATTTTCAAAGGGGGAACGGCTCTTAAGAAGATGTATTTCGGAGAATACCGTTTTTCTCAGGATCTAGACTTTAGCGTACGAGAGGGTACGAAAACATTAGATAATATCAATCACCTTATGCAACAAGCATGCTCTATGGCAACAAGTTCGATCCAAGCTTTAGGTGAGAACGTAGAACTTAAAAGCGAGCCCTATCTCGAAAAAAAGCCCCATCCAGAAGGACAACAAGCCTTTGTCATTCAAGCACGACTTCCTTGGCATAGAGATTTTCATACAAAAGTTTATGCAGAATTTTCTTTTCAGGAAATTATTTTGATGGAGCCTGGAGAAAGAAAAATTATTCAGGAGTATGGGGATGTCTTAGAGGGCCTTATATATGTTTATCCTTTAGAAGAAATTGTGGCGGAAAAAATCCGGGCTTTACTTCAATTTGCAAAAAAACTCCATGAAAGAGGCTGGGGGCGCTCCAGAGTAAGGGATTACTACGATCTTTGGAGAATTATACATTCTTATTCAGGCGCGCTAAATTTAGGTATTCTCCCTAGTTTAGTTCAAAAGAAATGCTCCCATAAAGAGATTAATTTTGTCAGCATTGAAGATATTTTTCAGGAAAAGCTTATGCTAAATATGGAAAAAGAGTGGGAATCATGGCTTGCAGATATTGTTCAAGATCTCCCAAGCCAAGCGGTTGTGAAAAAAGATTTAAAGACAAGCTTAGAAAAAATTTTTCAGAGGGAAGTTGGGTAAGGGTTGAAGTCTTATCGTTCCGCATGTAAACCAGTAATCGTACTCATTTCGCAGTAATACAGGAAAATTTTTGCATCGGCTTATCCCGATTATGAATTTACGCAGCAGGTTGCTGCGCAAATTATCTAAAGACTTTGTGGCACAAGCTGTGCCGCAATTACGATTCATCTCGTTTTGGTCTCAGCAAATGCCTGTAATCCCAGTTGTGTCCATAATGGAAGATGAGTATTTTCTGAATTAGCAATTTCATTTAAGACTAAAAGCCCTGTGTAAAAAGCTGCCAGGGGTTCTTTCATCTCGGAAGATTTTTGAAGGTCCTCGCCTAAGACAATACCAAAAGCTTCAAGAAGTCCGCGCATCTTCTTCTCTCTAAGGCGGATCTCCATTCCAGCCCCTTAATGGGCCAGTGGGATAAGGGTTTAAAGTATTTCCTAACCCCAGGTTTCCTTATCCCAATTGAGATTATTTAGAAAGCATCAAGGGCGGAGCGCCAGTCAGCAACGGGGAAGAAAGGGAAAAGAATATATTTTCTGAGGCTTGAGTATGATTAAATCCCTCTTCATCCCTAAAGGGGGCTTGCGCAAGGGCACGGATATGGGGGGTAGGATAGTTGTAAAAGGCTTTATTCCCCCCTGCAAAAGCGGGTTGGCTAAGGTCTAATTTGCCTGGAAAATAAGAGGGGCATTCTTCAACAACACTCTTAGAATAGCTTACAATGACATGAACGACTGAATCGAGTGCTCTATCGCACGAGCTCCTCCATGCCTCAATGGAAAACCAGGGTTTCAGGGATCCTATCCATCCTTGGTAAAAAGGAGCAGAACGAGACCCAGGTGAGGTATCGGGATCACTCCCCCATTCTCTTTCAACGTCGGTTTCATGTGTCTTTGATTTGGTTGGTTTGGAAATCGGCTCTCCTGTACAAATCTGGGCCGCACAAGCGTCTTTAATTTTCTTTTCCATCAGAGTTGCAAGAACCTGAGCTTCTTGAGTCCATTTAACACTACTAATTATTCCATCTACAAGGTCAACCTCAAGCGTTCTTCCTTGTTTATTAACGGTGACGGCCAAGTCTGCCAATTTCTCGAGAAAAATGGATGCACTGCTCGTATCTACATATCCTATAAGATTATTAGCAAGGTTAAGAGATTGCAATTGAGACCAAAAGGGGAGAGCCTTGGCTAAGGCAAGGGTCGAATTGGGATCAGATTTTTGCGACGAATCAATTCCTATGGGGTTCCCTGATAGATTCAGGTTGGTAAGATGGGTGTAGCCTTGCAATCCCTGTATGAGTTGAATGCCTCCTTGCCAAGAATTTTTTGGCGCAGTGAAATGATTCCAGCAATTGGCAAGATTTATCGATGTCAAAGAATGACTATTTTCTAACCCTTTTCCTAAGGAATTAGCGATTAAGAATTGAGTGCCTGATAAATCGAGGGTGTGTAAGTTTGGGAGTTGGCCTATGATTTGCGAGAAAGTTTTTAACTCAACTGGAATAGGAGCATTAATACTGGATGTAGCAGCATTTGACATTCTCAGAGATTGAAGGTGGGTGAGACGTGGCAAATAGGTGTTTAAAGCTTGTATCCCACTTATTATGTATGTGTCATTAGCTTCTTCTACACCCAATATATTGTTGTTAGACAAATCTAACGCCCTTAAATTTGGAAAAAGATTGACAACTTGAGGCATGATGGTTTCAAAGGCTGTAAGATTATTTGGAATAAGTCCTGATAAGTCTAAACTGGGTATTGTAGGATCCAAACTTTTTAAATAGGCGGATGTATAGTTGAGATCTTCATCAAGAGGAAAGGGACTTTGGGGAAGGAGAGAAGAAGTTGCCTTCCAAATACTTACGCGATCAGCGGTTGTAAAATTATTCCCCCCTAACTGAAGGCTTTTAAGATTTCGAAAGGCTGACAAAGGAGGAACTAATATTGACCCATTCGTCAGCTGATTATATGAAAGATCAAGGGCTTTAAGGTTAGGCGTTGTTTGCAGAAGATCTCTTATTGGGAGGATCTCAGTACAACCATTATAAGATAAGTCAAGGACTCTTAATTTTTGCTTTTTTTGAAGGGCTTTCAAAATGTCTAGAGGGTTACAAAATGCATTAGTGCCTCCCTTAAAAGAGATCAACTCAGACATTTGCTGAACGGTTTGAGCAAGAGCCTTAACTTGAGAAGAGTCCTGCAATCCAATCTCGTTGTCACTAACATCTAAATAAGTTAAAGAAGGGGGAAGGGAGCTGAGGAGAAAACTTACATTTCCATGACGGCCGTACAAATTCCCCAGCTGATTAGCGCTTAGATCTAAAATACGCAAATTCTGTTGGGCAGCGAGTCCATGAGCCAGAGCAACAGTTGTATTCGTGTGATCATTTACACCAATCCCCGTGTTCCCCAAATAAAGCTGTGTGAGGGTGGGGACTTGGGCTAAAGCCTTTCCAAGAGCGATTTGCCCCTCATAATCACCTTCAAGATTAAAGTTCGTAAGATCGAGAAGAGTCAAAGAAGGTTTAAGAGAGTGGGCAATTTGAGTTATATTCGTATTATCCCCAAAATTCCCATTCCCCTCTAGCCTGAGCTCTTTGAGATGGGAGAGATTGTGAAGAGCCTCCCCGATGACCCCCACATCACCCGACTGAAGACCATTATTCGATATATTGAAGCTTTGAAGCCCTGTTAATTGTCCCACTCCTAAAAAGTCATGAGATGAGTCAAAGATGAGTCCATTAGGACTATTATTCGACAGATCCAGATGGAGAATATCTGACGGCAAGGCCTCTAAAATTCTCGCAATATCTGAGGAATCTGTAATCGTATTATTACTAATCTCCAGAGACCTCAACGGAACGTTTGCCTTTGCAAACTCTTCTACAATCTCTGCAATGACAGGTCCGAAAATTCCCTTATTGGAAAGATCTAAATCATAGGGTCCACGAAAACGATAGCGGTGTAAATCGCCGACCAGGGTGCTTGCGGGTTGACCGGGAAGGAGGTTAAAGACTTTGACCTGGGCATCAAAACAGGCGACGCTATAGTCGCTAGCATAGGGCTCAAGGCCCCCAACCCAAGAAAAAGAACTGAGGTATTCGTAAGGACACGTAAAGAACTCATACAAAACATGAAAGAGTCCATAAAACGTATACCCATAAATGACGGCTCGAATGGCTTTGATGACAGGCTCACACAAGCGCACAAGCCAAGAAGAGTTTTGTCCAATCTCCCACAACAGAACAGCTGTTGTGAGCTTGTTAAGGGAAAAGGGGGGAAGTGTACTATAAATCTCTTGAAGGTAATGAAAGGCGCTTAGCTTTATATGTAACAGATTTTCTACATCATGGGGTCCTTGACGCAAATTCCTTATGTTCATGCCATGAGCAAGGCGGGCGAGACTCTCAAGAGCTGCCATTTGGCTAAGTCCTGTGCGTTGAGACGCTAACTCGAAGAGAGCCGTAAAGGCGTTGTTGCGTGTTTCTGGCGACAGCTTGCCGTCCCATAAAACGAGGGACGTAAGCCCCATCATTTTTCTTTTCAGGGGATGAAAATTTAAAAGGGACGAAAGGGTAGGAACGGTAGACAGGAGATTAAAAACCATCCAATCCCATGCGCGGGAACGATTCTTAAGGGTTTTTATATCTTCGCTGATCGCTTCGTCAACCGGCTCAGAGACTTGCAAATAATTATATAAGGTTTGGGCAACCGCATAGACAACCGGAATTCCAAGAACGGTAAATAAAGCAGGATAGGTATGAAAGTTTCGAATGATTCCTAAGTAGCTAACCCCATCCGCATTCCTATAAAAATGGGTTATAAAGCTCCAATTCAAAGCCCACTTACCAGACTGAACGGCTTCATAAATTTGATACCCCAATAAGGCGATGAGAGTTGCATGAATGGATTCTATGATCCCTTCTTCAAGAGAATTGCCGAAGGTCTTGCAGATAATATTTCGTTTAATGGCTGCATGGCTATCTAAGGGAACAGGCCCCCCATAAAGCCATAACGGGTTACAGATTTCTCTTTTCTTGCTCTTATTGATAGCGTGTTTGTTCGTTGTTAAGGCAAAGAAGCATTTATGGAAGAGAACCTCCAGATTCGCCCAAACAAAATGATTTAACTTGCTGTCCTCAATCCGGAGGATGTGATCCAGCGCTTTGCTTTCTCCAAAAGAGAAGTCTTGAAGATTGATTCCTAAAAGCCGCAAATATTTTTGAGAAGGGGTCTCTTGATGAAGAAAGTCGCCTATAAGAATCCCTTCCGCTCTTCCTAGCTCATGTAAGCTCCTCACAGATCCAAGTAAAAGCTCTTCTGCATCAAAAAAAACATCCTCATATCCTTCATCCTCCTCATCTTCGGAAGAGGAGAGAGAGGGAGGAGCAGGGGCATGATGATGTCTTGGGGGAGGAAGAAGAGCCTCTCCTTGGTCAGGTAAAAGAGAAACATCAGCAGGAACTGGAGGTTGGGGATCTTGGGCCTCTGTGTTGCCTGCCTGAGGGCGCAAATGGTCTTCTTCCCCCACTCGAGGAGGACGAGGCTGGTAGTGCACCTGAGAATCATCGGAAAAACGAGGAGATTGCCGCCGCTCACCCTTCGAGCTCACCTTCCCCGTTCTGCTGCGTGGCCCCGAGTCATCGTCCATACAAGCCGCGCCATCTACAAAAAGAATAGAAAAAATAATTAAATAAGAAATAACTTTTTTAAGCATATACCCCTGTTCCTAAATATTTTAATTTATCTACTTTTATTGGCTAATAAAAGACCATCCTTTTTCCACTGTCAAGTTTTTAGAAAACCCCGACATTTCCGACAGATTCGGCTCCACTCTGAATATGTCGGGTTTGTCGGGTTTCTCACAGAGCGGTTTGGATAAATCTTCTCTTCTAGATGATTTTGAAGAACGGATCGCCATTGCTGAATATGATGGTCATCCGGGCCCCTCACAAGCCCAGCGTATTGCCTACCAGGATGCTTTTATTGCTGTTTTAAGCACGCTTCCTTATAATGATACAGAAGGTTATCACGATGAAAACTGGATGATTAGAAGAGTAAAATCTGCTCAAGCTTGGCTTGTGGCGCAGGGCCTGCAACAACCGGACTAACAGCGAGGGCTTCGAAGAAATCTTTCACCCGAAAATTTATACTTGTCACTCTGATGAAAGGCATATATTAATTAGGTTAACCTAATTTTTTAAAAGTAAGTTTTTTTGTTAATCAAACCTAAGTGGGAGTATTTCATGAAAAAGTTCGTATTTTATCTATTTATTATAGCCGGTCTCTCAACAACTCTTCCTTGTATTGCAATGGAAGACCAAGGAAGGCAACCAGCCTTTGTTATAAGGAAATTCCAGGGGAAAACTATACCTGAGCTCCAAGAGATGGAGGCAACAATATCATATTCTTTGATGCCACAAACAATGGGAAATATATTGGGATCTCAAGGTGATGTGTTTAAAGTAACAGGAGTACCTATTCAGAATGAAGAAAATATTTCTAAAACTTATAATTTGTTAAATGAAAATATAAAAACTGGGTATATATTAGGAGGCCCTTTTAACGCTACTGCTGGCGCTCAAAGCCATGTAGCTGCTCGCTGTGAGGGCGGAATGGGCTTAACTTTAATTGGAACCGATAGTTTCGAAGGGAATCAGGCTTTATTTGGTTCTCAAAGAAATATTGCGTTTACCTCCAAGAAATTTAACTTTAAGACAAGTTTTATTGATGTCGATCCCTCAAGTACAGTTTTTACAATTTTCCCGGAGCCATCCCTTAATTCACCTATTGAATTTTTGGAATTTAAACCTGTAAAAACACCCTTGTTCGTTCAAGGAGAAATTGATTTTACCACTCTTTCTTTTAAAGATTTTGTTGTATCTAACGCTAGCTTTACAATAAAATTTAAAAAATAATTATAACCTTTCTTTATCTTTCCTCTCCTGACTGTTTTTAAGGAACAGGAAGGAGAGGGGCTGAATATGACGGCCATTAAAGCTTTGCTCAGGCCCAGCGTATTGCTTACCAGAATGTTTTTCTCTGCTTCAAACCCTTCCTTATAAAGATAGCTATTAAAACAACTGGTTGGATCAAAGGATAAAGGCAGCTCAACAGTGGTTGGTCTCTCAAGGTTTACACCAACCTGAATAAATTAAGATGATGTTAAGATACGCTTGAAGCTGATGGCCAAAGCATACTGATAGGAATAGCCCAAAGATTTTGACCAAAAGAAAGAGGAAGGTTTCCTGAGTAAAGGACTATGCCCACGAAAGAGTTATCTTTTGCGAGATTTTCATAGAACCATTGTAAGTGCTTAAAATCTTTTTTTTGAATGGATGTACTTGATTTGACCTCAATTCCGAGAAGCGCTTGATCCTCACGTTCGATGAGGAAATCAATTTCTCTCTTTTCTCGATCTCGATAGTGGTAGAGTTCATACTCTTCTTCACTTGCATCAATTTGTGAAGCAAGTTCGTTGAAAATAAGTGTTTCTATGAGTTTTCCCAACCGATCTGAGTCAAATCTTACTTGATCCATGTTCCAGGACAGTATTGAAGACATAAGCCCAGAATCTGACATGAAGAGCTTCGCGTGTTTACCAACGCGACCGTAGTCTGTTTTTGTCCAAGGTAAAACCCTTTCTACAATGTAGAGGGCTTCTAACGCATTAATATAAGTTGCAACCGTTGGGCGATGAACCGATAAGCCAGATGAGATAGAGGAGACATCCATGAATTTGCTCGACCATGCGGCAAGAACTTTAGTAAGTTCACGCATGGCATCATACCTATGTATTTTGGCAACATCCTTTAGGTCTCTTTCTAAAATCGCTTCAATATAATCTATATACCACTTCTTTCGGTTTCGACCATCAAGGGTTAAAGCTTCCGGAAAACCCCCTCGAAAGGCCATATCAATAAGCAGATCCTTTTCATAAAAATCCCAATGAAAATTAAAGGATTGGTTAAAAGCATGGTTTAAAAAATTTGGCATTTCTCCTTTTATTTCGCCTTGAGATAAGGGCCTCAGGCGGATCTTAGAAATACGCCCAGCTAAAGATTCTTGAGTACTGGGCAAAGCTTGAATATTTGCTGAGCCAGTCAAAAGGTATTGACCAGGTTGAGTTTCTTCATCTACAACTTTTTTAATAGCAGGTAAGAGAGATGGCACGCGCTGAATCTCATCAATAATGAGGGTTCTTGATTTATGTTTTACAAAATCTTGAGGATCATTCTCTGCAGCTTCTCTAAGCGTTGTATCATCCAATGTAAGATAAGTTATGTCTTCAGAGATAAGCTGTTTTGCAAGAGTTGTTTTACCACACTGACGCGCACCAACGAGCAAAACAACTCGACGTGTTGTCATTGCTTGTTCAATTGTGCGTCTCTGCCATCGGGAATAAAGTTGTTTCATTTTAATCTCTTAGATGCCTATGGTGTAGTATAGCACAATTTGAAAATTAGGATCTCGCTATTTTATATATCCTTAATCCGCGATTTGTAAATAAAATAATGGCATTTTTATAAGTTTATGTAAGGTCAAACAGCAAGCCATTGAAAAAGATAGTTTATTTTTTCTTGCTTAGTCTTCAATAAGGGACTAGCCTGAATAAGCTCTCTTAAACTGAGAGAGCGCGGGGAGTAAATGTTCTCAGCACTTACCCGCCGCTAACCATAATGACCACAGAGGAGCCACCATGGCTAAATTCACTGTAGCTCAACTTGAGTATCTTTCTCAACAACTCTCTCACGAATTAAACACTGTTAAGCATCTTACATCCAAAGCATGGGTTGAACTTGGCCTTGCTCGCGACACGTTAAGAAGCCTTTCATTGACCTATGATGAGTGGTTGAAAGAGAAAAGCTTGGATCAAGAACATCTATCCGAGCAGTAACAATTCTCTTTTCCAGAGTATCTTTTAAAGCGTTTTGAGGGTGATGCCCATCATATTCATGCTCAATTGGAATATGCTGAAAATTATCTTCTAAAGTCTTAAGGAGTGATAACCTGAGTCCGTAAAGTTTTAAAAGGTGAGATGGAAGGAGAGTGTTAATCTTGGTTTTTTAGTGGTAAAAGAGGTGGAGGGATTATGTATTGTAATCTTTCCACCATTTTTATTATTCTGGTGTAAGCTACAGAAGATTGCGGGACATTTATATGAATGATTTAGTAAAATTAAGCAAAGAATACGCTTCCTTATTTAATGAGCTTAAAGAAAAGATTCGAAACACTCAAATCCGTGTAGCCATGGCTGTTAACCAAGAGGTTATCAGGCTTTATTGGGATATGGGAAAACAAATCCTTGAAAAGCAACAGCAAACCCAATGGGGGAGTAAGTTGATTGAAACTCTCTCTCACGATCTTCTCAGTGCTTTTCCTGAGACGCGAGGATTTTCGGTCAGAAATATAGAACGAATGCGCCAATTTGCTCAATTTTATCCAGTACTCGACTTTGCGGCGCAAGCTGCGCCGCAATTACCCTGGGGACATATCATCCTCTTGATACAAAAAATAAAAGTGTTTGAGGAATGTGAATGGTACGCTCACCAAACCATAGAACATGGGTGGTCACGAACCACTTTAGAAACATATATTAAGCGAAACCTTTACCAACAGGTCGCTATAGAAAATAAAGCCTCTAATTTCTTAATGCGTCTTCCGCCACCCCAATCCATCCTCGCGCAAGATATTTTAAAAAATCCCTATAACTTTGACTTTTTAGGGCTTCATGACGATGCTCTTGAGCGAGATATTGAACATGGTTTGACTGCCCATATCACAAAGTTTCTCTTGGAGTTAGGTAAAGGATTTGCATTTATAGGAAGACAAGTCCCTATAAGTTTAGAAGAGGATTACTTCATAGATATGTTATTTTACCACTTAAAACTTCGATCATATGTAATCGTTGAAATAAAATCTACGAAGTTTAAGCCAGAACATGCTGGACAATTAAACTTTTATCTTAATTTAGTGGATGCGCAGCTCAAAGGACCGGAAGACAATGCTTCAATAGGTATCCTTCTCTGCAAATCAAGAAGCAAAATTGTTGCTGAATACGCTCTTAAGGGGATAGAAAAACCAATAGGAATTTCAGAATATGAACTCACAAAAGCAATCCCTGAAAAACTAAAAGGAAGCTTACCCTCTATTGAGGAATTAGAAGCTGAACTCTCCAAAGAGAGCGAGACATAGGGCTAAGGTCTTCCAATGATGACATGATATCAGGGGCTTTTAAAGCCCTGATCCTTCTTTGTTTCGGCTAAAGCTGCAAGACCTTGTTGAGCCCAAAGTGGGTGCACATCTTCAGACTGAGCCATTTCCTTCAAAACTAAAAGGCCTTTAAAGAGCGCGCCTTGGTTCTTTCATTAGAGGAGATTTTTAACGCTCCTAACTAGGGGATTTTTAATTGACAATGACACCAACTTGTAATCTTTGTAGAGCTTCTCGTCGGGCAGTTCCTTGTACTCGTTCTTCCTACTTCCTTTCTTCTTCATAATAAATCTTCTGAGACGTCGATTTGTTTGCCCTTGTACTTTCCTAAATCTCCTCGAGCTGGCTGTGTGACGGTAGTATTCTGTCCACCCCAGTAAGGACGAATTTAAGTCGTTAACAATTGTTTCAACAGCTTCATGTCCTCGGCTTCGGTAAGTCAATTGCGTAACTTTCTTAATGATCCGCTTTATTGCTTTAGGTGTAGGATACATGTGAGTAACTGGTTTCTGATATCTTGGAGAGTACCCTCTTTTAAAGAGCATACCCTAAGAAATTAAAATTGAAACGGAAAGCTTAAAGAGAAAATTCCTTTTGATTTATCCTCAAAAGATCCTCTTTGATATGAGAGGCCGTTGTTGCGAGAGAAGCTTTGGCTTGAGTTTGAAGATGTCCAATTTCAGAGGACGTCGGAAATTGATTATGAGGGCCTATATGTTTTAAGAAGAGATCAGCTTCTCTTCGATGAAGGAAACTAATCTCGTGAAAATCGTATGCTCTTGAAGAAATATGGTGTTCGTCTTTCTCTCTCTCTTTTAAAAATTGGGCCAAAGAGTTAATCTGGAAGCGTGTCGGTTTTTCTCCATGGGTTTCTTTATATCTTAAAATATCTTTGGCTAAATGAAGAGCCAGGGTTTCAGAAAGGGAATGCTCTTTTTCAAGGTCTTGAGCTAAGGGTTTTGTTTGAGCTTGATGGTCCTTAAATTCTTTCTCTGCATGATCAGGAATGTTAGGGGAAGGAGTTAAGCCCTTTTGCTTGGCCTCGAAATAAAGCCGTCCTTCAATAGAAGCCTGGCGTTCAGCTACCATATGGGCAAGGAGTCCCTCTTTCGTTTCATCAAAATTATCCTCCCTTTGCCAATCTTTGAGGATGTCTCGTCGAATTTCAGGGATGCGGTCAAGTTCATATTTGGCACGCAAGAGAAAGAGTTTTGTTTCCTCCTGAGTCGGAGGAGTCTCTTTAAGAGGAGGGGTATGAAAGATAAAATGAGCCGCTTTCCCTGATTGAAGAGAGACTCGTTCTTTAAGTTCAGCTGTAAGAGGGAGTTTTTCTCTTTC
>JBEPVR010000047.1:0-12578 GCA_041690915.1 Alphaproteobacteria bacterium | reverse complement strand
TAATCTATGAACTAATTCTGATTTTGTCATGCGGCCCCCATTCTTCCTTGGTTAATCAACAGTATACCGTTTTCAGATGAGGAGAACAAGGGAAACTCGTCTTCTTTCTCTTATTAAAATATTAATAAAATTAAGAGATAATTATCTTCTGAAATTATGGTAACGCCTCATCCGTCGTTATTAAAAATTAAGAAAGAGATATGGCTTATGTCTTTAAAAGGGAAAAACGAACAACCCTCTTTCAAAATGAATTCTTCTGAGGAAGATGATTTTACTTTGTTTACTTCTGAAAGCGAAACATCTTCTGATGGTTCTTCAGTTTCACCGGATCATCAGTTCACAACGGCTTATGATAGAGAATTTCATGCCAGGCTTGGGAAATTTTGGTCTTTGTCCCCTGCTTCTATAGCGGATGCTTATTTCGACTGGTTTATGCATCTTTCTATCTCTCCGGGTAAGCAGCTTTCACTTATGGAAAGCGCGTTGCGAAAAAGTACAAGTTTAGTTGACTATTCTTTATGGGCTGTCAGCGGAATAAAAGCAGAATGCTGTATCACCCCTCTTGCTCAGGATAGAAGATTTGAGGATAAAGGTTGGCAAACATGGCCTTATAATATTTATCAACAAGCCTTTCTATTAACTCAAGAATGGTGGCACGAGGCCATGAGTTCGGTGCGGGGAGTTTCTCAGCACCATTCAGCAGTTCTTCCTTTCCTGACGCGTCAATATCTAGATGTGTGGGCTCCTCTTAATTTTCCTTTTACAAATCCCCAAGTTGTGAAAACAACATTTCATCTTAAGGGGTTGAATCTGATTAAGGGAGCTACCAATTTTACAGAAGATACGGCTCGTTTTTTAAGGAAAGAGCCCCCTTTCCAGTTGGAAAATTTCCAGGTCGGGAAAGACCTTGCCCTCACCAGGGGAAAAGTCATCTATCAAAATCGTCTTATAGAGTTAATTCAATATTCTCCGAGTACAGATGAGGTTTACGCTGAGCCTATCCTCATTATTCCTGCTTGGATTATGAAATATTATATTTTGGATTTATCCCCTCATAATTCCTTAGTGAAATATCTGGTCGAACATAACCACACGGTTTTTATGATTTCTTGGAAGAATCCAGATTCTCAGGATAGGGATCTTGGCTTTGAAGATTATTTGAATTTAGGGATTATGGAGGCTTTGAAGGCCATCTCCACCATCATCCCTAAGAAAAAAATACATGCCGTTGGGTATTGTTTAGGAGGGACATTGCTTTCAATTGCCGCTTCAGCCATGCGTCGTGAGGGAGATGAGCGCTTGAAAACAATTACTCTTTTCGCTGCCCAAGTTGATTATGAAGATGCGGGAGAGCTCCTCCTCTTTATTGATGAAAGCCAGATAACATTTTTAGAAGACGTTATGTGGGACAAAGGTTATCTTGACTCCTCCCGGCTGGCGGGTACCTTTGATATGCTGCGTTCTTATGATCTTATATGGTCACGGATGATTGAAAGGTATCTTTTAGGCAAAAGGCTTCATTTTTCTGACTTAATGGCATGGAATGCGGATTCAACCCGCTTGCCCTATAAAATGCATTCTCAATACCTTCGGAGTCTATTTCTTCATAACGCCCTCGCTAATGGAAAATTTACAGTAGGGGGCAGACCTGTGACTCTGGATGATATTAAAGTCCCTATTTTTGCTGTTGGAACTCAAAAAGACCACATTTCTCCCTGGAAATCTGTTTATAAGATTCATTTGTTTACAGATGCAGAAATAACATTCCTCCTCACGAGTGGGGGGCATAATGCAGGTATTGTAAGCGAGCCGGATCATCCCCACCGAAGCTATCAACTTTCAACGCGTAAAAAGTCGGATAAATATATTTTTCCTGAGGAGTGGCTTCAGAAGACCTCCCTTTATAAAGGGTCATGGTGGCCGGCGTGGGAAAAGTGGCTTTCCGACCATTCAACAGTTAAAATTCCTCCCCCTTCCATGGGGCAACCCGCAAAAGGATATCGGGTTTTAAGAGATGCTCCGGGAATTTATGTTATGGGGAAATAAAAAATATGGAAGAATTTATAGAAAACAAACCCTATGATGAAATCAACATAGGAGAGTCAGCGTCCGTTCACCATAGTCTTTCCAAGAGGGACATTTTGCTTTTTGCGATCATGTCAGGTGATGTTAATCCTGCTCATCTTGACGAAGAGTACGCAAAAAGTGATATGTTTCATAAGATTGTTGCTCATGGGATGTGGGGAGCGTCCCTAATTTCAACAGTCCTCGGGACAATCCTCCCTGGGCCCGGCACAGTCTATCTAAGCCAATCCTTAAAATTCCTGAAACCGGTGGGGATTGGAGATACAATTACAGCAACGGTGACCGTCACAGAAAAAAACCCCAGCAATCATCACATCCTCCTAGATTGCTTGTGCTCCAATCAACGAGGGGAGCACGTGATTAAAGGAAGTGCAGAGGTTCTGGCCTCAAGGGAAAAAGTGCGCCGTAAAAAAATAAAACTTCCAGATGTTGAAAGCCTCTCCGAAAAACTTTTCAAAGAGGTCTTCAAAGTGTCTACTTAAAGTTTTTCTCGGGTTTTCTGATTTTACCCTTATTTACTTTTGTCCTTGTCTCGGTCGTATTCCGTCTCTTTTTCTTCATCGTCTTCCTTTTTTTGTTTTCCCTCCTCATTTCCTGGATTTCCAGGAACAAGCGAGAGAGCTTCTTTCTCCTCTAAAGACTCACAAAAACCAACGAATTCTTCATACAGATTACGAGCTAAAAGACCTCTTGCAATGGCAGCTTCAAAAAACCAGGAGTATTCCTCTGTAGCCACCATAATATCATCTAAAACCTCGCCATTCCCTTCTTTCCAATTATGTTCTAATTTATCTTTCCACTTATCGTGAGGTTTAAAAATATGAGGAAAGAGCTTTTGCCCAACTAAGGAGAGGAAAGTAGAGGGTACGTTGAAGTCGGTTAGATCAAGTTGGTCTTGTAGGGCGTTAAGGGCCCAGCAATTATCAAAAAAGTGAGGCTGTAAGTCATTGAAGGCTTCCTCAAATCTCCCCCCGTAGATTCGTAAAGCTGTCCGTAGGTCAAGTACGTTATACCGATCGTTTACTGTGAAGGGAGAAAAGTCTTCCTTAAAAAGTTCCAGGAGACCTAAATCGTCATCAGAGGTCCCTAAATCGTCATCAGAGGTCCCTAAATCGTCATCAGAGGTCCATCCCCTTGTTTGAAAGTGAGTTAATATTTCATTAAGATAGTGCTCCACGTCAAAAAACCGCCCTTTATCTCCGGATCTAAGGATACACTTTGCTAAACTCAACTTGATCATCAGGCGAAAAGGATCATCCTTCTCAAATCGTTTATCAGCTTCCTCTAAAATGGACATCGCATGAGTATAATGACCTTCATATATATATTGCTCAACCAGGCTTCCCCCAGGTCGACTAATTAACCTCTTAAGATCTGATTCAGATAATAACTGTAATGTTTTAATAAGGTCTGCTTCGTTACCTCTTAAGAGGTGCAACTTCAATAAAGCCTTTAAAACCTCATCTCGTTGCCATTGGGAAGATGGTTCTTCGGCGTCTAAGGATGTGTCTGCGAGCCCTTTTTGAAGGTACGTCTCAGCTTCAGGAAACTTTTGTGCATCTTGAGTTTCGAGAATACACTTTGCCATGGCCTGCCCGATTTTAAAACAAAAATAAGCATCCTCAAGTGAATCGCTCTTAAGTCTTTCGGCAGCTTCCTCTAGGATGAACCTCGCATGAGTATAATGACCTTCATATATATATTGCTCAACCACGCTTCCCCCAGGTCGACTAATTAACCTCTTAAGATCTGATTCAGATAATAACTGTAATGTTTTAATAAGGTCTGCTTCGTTACCTCTTAAGAGGCGCAACTTCAATAAAGCCTTTAAAACCTCATTTCGTTGCCATTGGGAGGATGGTTCTTCGGGGCCTACAGATTTGTCTGCGAGCCCTTTTTGAAGGCACGTCTCAGCTTCAGGAAACTTTTGTGCATCTTGGGTTGCAAGAATATATCTTGCCATGCCCCAGCCAACCTTAAAACGAAGAGAAGCGTCCTCAAGTGGATCGTTCTCAAGTCGTTTGTTAGCTTCCTTAAGAATTAACAATAGAACATTAGGACTGCTAATAACATCCCCTCCAACCATTAATGGTAAATTGGACGTAGGAAAGGATCTAATTGTATCTATAATATGATTTCTATCTTCTAGCCTATCGTTAGATGCCAATTCTAATAAATAGTATGTTCTGAAACTATTTACAATTTTCCGTCCCACTATAGAGCTGTATTCCCAAAATGCTCTTAAAAGGGATATCTCTGAATTATGTTTATGATTACTAAGCACCTGTAAAGCTTGCCATTGATAAGACAATGAATTGGAGTCTTGAAGATAAGCTCCCCATAAAGGTTGGTTAATAAGATGAGTATGCTGTTCTTCGTAAGGAACGGATGAATTTAACTGCAAAAATTTCTGCACATTGTTAGAGAGAGCAGAGATCTTGTCTGTTGCTGCTGTATCCCCACCCATTGCTAACAGCCTTAAAGCCATAAGATATTGATGGAGGCGGCTGTGGTTTCCAAAATCCTTAGCATATTCTGCAAATTCAGGGGGTTCAAACCCAAGGGCTTTCACAACCTGTTGTAAAATATCTCTGATCCCAGGGACTTGATTGAGAACATAAGCAGCAAGAGACGTGGTATGAATATCTAAGAGATCAATATGATTCAGATACAGCCTGCCTACCAATCGTTGAAGACCAGGAGATAAATTTATAGTAGAAGCAAGGTCGCAAATAATTACAGGAACTGTTTCTTCTGAAGTAATTACATTTTGGATACGATCATAATACTTTGAAGGATCGGAAGGGGGATAAAGAAGAGCCTTGAGCCCCAGTACATTATGGACCCATAAAAGATTAAAAGGGTTTATAATATGAAGGTTTGGGGCAACAGCCCCCTGAGGAATAAAATGTGCGATAAGAGGATCGCACTCATCCCCAGTTTTCCAGGTTTGGACACGCCGTTGTCTTTCTTCTATACTTAATATACACCATAGTTTGGAGACATTATGAATATTTGAGAGGCTGTGCATATCCAGAAAACTGAAAATCATTTGTGCTAGCTCTATAGGAATGTGTGTAGATCCAAAAACCATAGCCATTGGTTCATCCACAGAAAGGGGTTGAAGATGTCTTTGCGTAAAAGGTGTAAGAATGTGGGCTAGATCTTCGGGAATTTGACGTGCAATGTAGGGGGGCTTTTTCTGCTCTTCTGCATCCCCTTCCATAGCCAGTGAAGGAGTAAGGGTTGAAAGGATGCTGAGCAGAGCAAAAACACTCACAGACGATTTAAGAAAATTTTTCATTACAAGAATCACCATCGTTAATTTATAAATAAATATTTGATGAGACTATAAACAACATATTTTGATCTGTCAATAATGTAATAATAATAATTTATACAAAAGAGATAAATAATCCTGCCATTTTCCTACGCTCTTAAAGCGTAAAAATCTCATACCCAGTGGCGGTGACGCCCAGGCTATGCTCAAATTGAGCAGAGAGGGATTTATCACGCGTCACAGCTGTCCATCCATCGCTCAATATTTTGACCTCATACCGTCCCGCATTAACCATAGGCTCGATCGTAAAAAACATACCTTCTTTAAGCTCAATCCCTGTTTGGGGGTTGCCATAATGAAGAATTTCGGGGGCTGTATGAAAGACTTGCCCTAACCCATGGCCGCAAAAGTCCCTCACGACGGAATAGCCTTTGGCTTCCACATAACTTTGGATGGCATAACCAATGTCCCCCGTGGTAGCTCCAGGGCGCACAACTTCAATTCCTCGCATCATGCCTTCATAAGTGGCTTCAATAAGTTTTTGAGCCTTAAGAGGCGCTTTGCCGATGGCAAACATGCGGCTTGTGTCTCCATGCCAACCGTCTAAAATGACGGTAACATCAATGTTGAGAATATCTCCCGCTTCTAGCTTTTTAGCCCCTGGAATTCCATGGCACACCACATGGTTCACGGATGTACATATGGATTTAGGAAAAGGAATAACTCCCCTCGACCCTCCATAATTTAAGGGTGCTGGGATGGCGCTGTGGCTTACGATATATTCATGACAAAGGTTATTCAATTCTTCTGTGGTCACGCCCTCTGTTACGTAAGGCGTAATGAAATCGAGAGTTTGCGCTGCCAGGCGGCCTGCTTTCCGCATCCCTTCAAAGTCAGAGGGAGGGTGGATAATAATATTTCTGTGGGTTTGAGTCATCATTTTAAGGGTAAAAATTTATCCGATGGGTGAGTGTAATCGCTTTCGGCGTCACGTCGCAAGCATAGACGAGAGGCTTAACGCCACTTTTAATGGCCCTCAGCGAATCTTCTCCATATAGAGGGTCAATATCGTTTGCGATTTCAAATCCTTCGCAGTCATTTCTTTGAACGACATACACAATATAGGCTTGATGCCCTTGACGGACCATTTCTGAAAGCTCTCGCATGTGTTTAGCGCCTCGGGTGGTGACAGAGCTTGGGAATGCGGCATTTCTGCCTCTTTTTAAGTGAACGTTCTTGACCTCCACATAAGTTAAAGCTTGAGAGGCGTCTTCCATCAAAAAATCAATTCGAGAATTTTGACCATAGGGAACTTCTCGTCGTAGAGAGGGGTATCCTTGAAGTTCTTGAAGAACTCCCGAACAAATCGCTTCTTCTACCAAATGATTAGGGTTTGACGTATTCATGCCGACAAAAGTTCCATTCACTTCAGCCATTTCCCATGTGAAAGGAAGTTTGCGAGAAGTGTTTGGCGACCTTGAAACCCACACTGGTGTGCCAGGATCAGTAAGGCCTTGCATGGCTCCTGAATTAGGACAATGAGCTGTGATAAATGTTCCCTCTTCCAGCTCAATGTCTGCTAAAAAACGTTTGTAACGTTTGATAAGGTGCCCTTTTCGCAAAGAGTCAGGAAAGATCATTTTAGGCGATTTCCTTGTAAGCCCACGTGATCCAAGGTAAAAGAGCTTGGATATCGGTTGTTTCAACCATCGGTCCTCCCCAGAGGCGCAAGCTGGGAACCGAGCGGATATGGCCGAGAATATCAAAAGCGACTTCTTCTTCCTCTAAAAGAGAAGCAATCGCTTGTGGCAATTCCCAATCTTCTGGAGCTTCTTTAAAACGCAAACAAATAGAGGTTGACGAGCGAATCTGGGGGTCATGGGCTAAAAATTCGATCCAGGGCGTTTCTAAAACCCAGTCTTCAACAGCTTTTAAATTCGCTTGAGAACGGGCAATAAGAGAAGGCAGCCCCCCCCAACGTAGACACCACGTAAGTGCATCAATGCAGTCTTCAATGCAAAGCAGAGAGGGGGTATTAAGGGACATCCCTTCGCCAATTTGTTTGGAAAATTTTCCTTCTTGAGCGAGTCGAAAAACCCTGGGTACAGGCCAAGGAGGTCGATAAGAATTTAGACGCTCGATGGCTTGGGGGCTGAGTACAAGCATGCCGTGGCCGGCTTCGCCTCCTAAAGCTTTTTGCCATGAAAAAGCAACCGCATCCATTTTCTCCCACGGAAAAGGCATGGCAAATAGAGCAGATGTGGCATCACATATGACAAGGCCTTTTCTATCGGAAGAAATCCAATTACCATGGGGCATACAAACGCCCGTAGTTGTTCCATTCCATGTGAAAACAAGGTCATGAGAAGGATTAATGTCCGAAAGATCGGGGAGAGATCCAGGAATGGCTTCGAACACGTGATGGTCTTGAAGCTTGAGCTCACGAATTCCATCATGCACCCACAGATCCCCGAACACATCAAACGTAATAAAATCAACGGGAAGGTGGCCGAGAAGAGACCAAAGAGCTGCTTCCATTGCCGCTGTACAAGACCCTGGCATGAGGAGTATTTGATAACGCGGAGGAATTTCTAAAACTTCCCGGGTAAGAGCTGCCATATGGCGAATTCGCTCTATGCCATAGGAAGACCGATGGGAGCGTCCCAAAGAGGTGGTATCGAGAGCGTCAACTGACCAACCGGGCCGTTTTCGGGTAGGTCCTGAAGAAAACTTTGGATTTGTAGGTTTTAATAAAGGTCGCATCTCTAATCTGTCATAAGGGCTGTTATAGGAACGGAACGGCTAGCCTATCTGGACCAAAAGCAAGGACATTTTTACCTGTATATACGATGACGCCCCATTTAACAGTAGATCAGCTAATGTTCAGAAATATAAAAGTAATTTTTACAAATTACAACTATTCATTTAGGGTTATTTCATTTAATATAACCCTGCACCTTGGTTGTTGATGTTGACCAACGAATACTAAGAGAGAAATTTCATGAAATAACCCTAAAAAAGATAATTTTTTATCTTGTAAATAGTATAAATTGTCCCCACCTATATTTTAATTATATTTTTTGTTTGGAGTATTTGTTATGCGTATTTTAAAGCTTCTCATTCTTCCTACCCTCTTTTTATCTCTTACATCTGCCAAAGCTATGTTTGAGGATGAGACAAAGATATTTCTCGTGCATGCATCCAATGTGATGGCAGAAAATAATACAAAAATTGCAGGATCACAATTTTGTACCCTGGATCAAGGTCTACATATTGAGCCTGAAGGAAAAAATTTGCGTACACGTATTACTCTTCATCATTGTTTGGGGGGGGTGGTGCCTAGTTCTCTTCATGGTGTTAACTTTATGGGAATGAGAATGGAAAGTCATTTCGATACAGACAGGGATGTATGCGCTTACCTTGATCCTTTGAGCTCCTTTCGAGGGGAAGTTTTTGGAGGAGTGCCTGCTGATTTTATGACGATTGACCGACATACTTATGGAGAGTCCTCAATCATTATCGTTCCTTCTCATAAAGAAGAAGAATTTCGGACGAAGAACCCATCTTATGAAGGCAAAGTTGTTGTTTTTGATCCAAGCCATGTTTCTTTAAGGCAGAGCGTTGATTCTATAATTGAAAGATTTTTTGCGCCGCGTTTTACGGAAATCAATAATGTTCAGAACTTAGATCAATTAATTTCTTTTTGCAGCAGCAATGGATTCTCTCATAGAATGCACGACTTAACGGATTTCGGACTGCTTGAAGGAGTTATAAGGCCCTTTAGACAAATCATTTATGATATTAATGAGAAACGAGCTCCTACTCTTCTTTCAGCGGATCAAGTAGGTCCTCTCTCAGTCATGATTCAAGTCCTACTGGACAATATTTCGCAACACGTAAGCCCTATTCTATCTAAGGACAAAAGAGATGCTCTAGCGTTGTGGATTCAGGGGATGAATGAGTGGCTAATGCTCTTTAAGGTGGATGCAGATCTTCGCGCTAATCAGAAAAAAAGCTTATTGTTGAATAATCCTCATCTTATTGACTGTATTAGTCATCGGGGTGATGGAGAATATCTTCGAGAACTTAGCACTTCTCTATCTTCATCAGAATCAGATTTGAGACCAGTAGGAGAAGAACTCTTTCCCAGGAGAGAATTCGAAGGAATATTCGCGGCTCCCTTACCTTTAATTACAAAACTTTATAGAGAAATGATGGAAGCCGGACATAACACTCATGCTTCTGGAGTGATGCTGACTTATTTTGCCAACGAATTCGCTCGTAGCCTTGCAACGAATGCTTCTTGGGCTCTTGAAGAGGAAGAGTTATTTTTCAGTACTTTCAAGCAGGTAAATCCTTCTCCCCAACTTCAAAAACATTTGCGAGATGAGCTGAGAAGCTTACTTCAAAAAGACAAAAGCTTTCAAAATCAGGCCACAGTTTCTTTATTAAATAGCGCACCCATAAGAGCTTTACGTCAACGTATTTGGGAAGATCATTCGCTTCTTAATTTTAGACAACTTCTTACACTTTCTCCAAGGGCGGGGTTATTATTTGAAGATCTTGAGGTATGCCCTCTTTCTGCCCGATGGCAGCCAGCAGAAAAACGATTTTTAACACATCTTCGTGACTGGGTATTAGGGCAATGTGTCTTCAATCTTGGAAGCGAGGCTATCGTTTTAGATAATTCTGGTCCAAAAAAACGCTGTACCACAAATCCTAAGTTCTCTTTATTCAACTATAACTGGCTAGAAGAAACAATAGTTATGATTGATCTTTATAGAATGGAACTATGTAGAGATATTCACGATCCTAAAAATGCGCTTCAGACTCTCATTGATAAGAGGTGTTTTCAAAGTTGGTCAGATTTATTTGGCCAACTGTATGATCTTAGCGAAATGAGAAAAGCCGACATGATGAAAGCACTTGAAGATCCTTTTTCGGAGTATCCTGGTGGCAAGTCAGTTCTTTCTTTAGGTGCAAGGGTAGTAATAATTATCGAACAAAGAAAAGTATTTCGCGCAATTTTTGAAAAGAACTTACCTCTTTTTCATAAGATCGCTGATGGTATCGAAACAGCGGGAGATGAAATTAAACCATCGTCTACACTGGAAGATTGGGATGAGTATATAGATGTACTTTTGAAGAACTGTGTTGAGGGATTTACGCAGCGAATTGGGGAAGATACAGCAACCATTAAACCCAATTGGGAAAGAGCACAAATTCTCTCTACAAAACTTTATGCAATGGCAGATAAGCGCCAGAAAAGAAGGATTTATAAGATGATGAAACCTGTATATGAAAAAAATGAAGCGGGAAAACCCGCGGATTCAGAAGACTTAGAAAAAGATGACTCAGATGAGGAGTGGTTTTTTCTAGAATAAGAAGACTTCTTTACGAGAATGTCTTTGGCAACAAAAGATCTCTTAGAGATTGATAAAGAGCTTGATTTGTAGCTAATATAGATTTTGTTTCTAAGATATCCTCTCCGCCTTGTAAATCGCAGACGTATCCTCCGGCTTCTCGGACAAGAACAATTCCAGCTGCAATATCCCAAGGCATGAGTTGTTTTTCCCAATAACCTTCATAACGTCCTGCGGCGACGTAAGCGAGATCAAGGGAAGCTGCTCCAAACCGACGAATGCCTGCAACAAGAGGCATCACTTTCTCTGCGGTCTTTAGAAATTGATCTCTCGCGTTTTGATCATGAATAGCAAAAGGGATGCCTGTTGCAAGAAGGGATTCCAGCAGTTGGTGGCGAGCGGAAACACGCAAACGCCTATCATTTAAAAAAGCACCCCCTCCTTTTTCCGCGTAAAAAAGTTCATCCTTGATGGGGTCATAAATTACGCCTGCAATAAGCTCAGTCCCTTTTTGAAGACCAATGGAAATTGCAAAATGAGGAATGGCATGCAGAAAATTGGTGGTTCCATCGAGGGGGTCAATGATCCATGTATGCTCGTCCTCTCCTGGGATCATTCCTCCTTCTTCCATAATAAATCCATAAGAGGGCCTGGCTTTTTTGAGTTCTTTATAGATGATATCTTCTGCTTTTTTATCAGCTGTTGAAACAAAATCGCCGGGCCCTTTTCGAGAAACTTGGAGGTTTTCAACTTCTCCAAAGTCGCGTACAAGGCCACGGGCGGCTTTAAAAGCTGCATTACACATGACATTTAAATGAGGGGATCGTGAAACGGCTCGCAATTGATGTGACATATAAAATTCCTACTCTTTGGCTCGCTCAACGTAAGTTCCATCTGCCGTGTTCACAACAACTTTCGTTCCTACGCCAATGTGGGGGGGCACCATAATACGGCTCCCATTTTCTAAGGATGCGGGTTTATAAGAAGAAGAGGCCGTTTGGCCTTTAACCACAGGCTCAGCCTCTACAATTTCCATAATGACGGTCTCAGGAAGTTCGGCGCCCACAATTTCTCCTTCATGAGATACAACGGTTAGCATCATTCCATCTTTTAAAAAAGCCACCGAATCCCCTAGAATCTCTTTAGAAAGGTGAATTTGCTCAAAGGATTCAAGGTCCATGAGAGCGATCTCATTCCCTTCTTCATAGAGAAATTGATATTCTTTTTCATCCAATCTCACCCGCTCCACAGATTCGCTGGAGCGAAAGCGTTCATTAAGTTTCGTGCCATCACGAATGTCTTTGAGCTCGACTTGCAAATAAGCTCCCCCCTTACCGGGTTGAGTATGCTGGGTTTTAACAGCCACCCACAACCGATTTTTATGCTCAATGATATTGCCGGGTCGAATGGCATTTCCGTTGATTTTCATATATTATGCCTCACAGTTTTCCCTGGTAAATGTGAATAAGAGTCTCAAGCATTTTCATGGCTTCTTCCCGAGGCCTTCGGAAAGCATTGCGGCCAATGATGGATCCGTTACCCCCTCCATCCCGTATGGCTTTGGCGTCTTCATAAACGCCTTCAAGATTTTTTGCGGCTCCCCCTGAAAATACGACAAGGCGGCGTCCTTGAAAACAAACCTCAACAACGTGACGAACGCGAGCCGTTTGCGTGCTGATATCAACCTTATGAGCGAGATATTCTTTTTTTGCCTCAGCATTTTCTAAGTAATCTGTGGGAAGTTTCACCTTAATAATATGAGCGCCCATGAGGGCCGCTAGATGGGCTCCATAAGCAATTGTATCAATTGCTGTTTCACCTTCTTTGGACATATTTCCGCGCGCATACGA
>JBEPVR010000046.1:0-13109 GCA_041690915.1 Alphaproteobacteria bacterium | reverse complement strand
GCCTTGCCCAGGTGCGAGGAGGAATAAACTTATATAACTCCTGCCGTGTAAGAGTCTTATCTTTTAAAAGAGATTCCGCGACCGTTGTTGGAAAGCCTTTCTGAATGCGATGAAGAAGAGCCATATCGACAGATCGTGAAAAAGGATGCATCTTAAGTTCCTACGCCATTTGTCTCTTTAAATAATGGCATATGGCAACCTTAAAATCAAGGAAAAATATATTATCTTTTCCCTCTTGAAAACATTTAAGGCTATGATTATTTAATACCTATGGTAAAGCAAGAGTATTACATATTAAATATTTTAAGGGGATCGAGTGCTTTGTTCGTCCTCTTTTATCACTTTTTTGTTTTTTTCTTTGCGTATCAAGACACCTCATCCAGTTTATTACAAATTGACCCTGTGGATGTGATTAAGCCGTTTTACTTACAATCGATCCTTGACTTCCCCCTAAACATAGGACATTTGGGGGTGACTTTCTTTTTTCTGATCTCGGGGTTTCTCATTCTGCCTTCTCTTGAGAGGTATGCGTCTTTAAAAGAGTTCCTTATCCACAAGATTCTCCGTCTGTGGCCAAGCTATGCCATTTGCTTTGCCACCGGATTGTTGTTCGTGCTTGTTTTTAGTCTTCTACGAGATAGCCCTTTCCCTTATGAGTTAGGTCATATCTGGTCTTACTTTTTTTGGGTAAGGGATATTTGCCATTATCCTTTGATTGATGGATCTGTCTGGTCCCTTGAAATTCAGATTAAATTTTATCTCTTTGCTGGGATTGTCTGGAGCGTAGTGGGAAAGAAGAACTTTCCGGAAAAGATGTGTCTTATCATCGTCTTAATGAGTATTGCTGTTTATGGGCTGTACACTTTCTTTGATGGTGAAGACCTGTCCTGGTTTTATCTTGTAAAACTCTCGCGGAAAAATTTACAATATTTTATGCTAATTCTCTTGGGAACATGCGTGTATTCCTTTTATAAAAAGCAAATTTCATGGCAAAAAGCTCTTGGTTTGTGCAGTATTTTACTCGCCTGTTTCATCTCTCCTTTATTCAACACGCTTGATGTTATAAAGATCATTACTTATTTCTTAGGATTCTTTTCGTTTTTCTTTTTCATTTTCTTCCGCCCTAAGAACCCAGAGCCCAAAGGTGCATGGTTTAAGTCCATCAACTGGGTGTCAGACATAAGTTATCCTTTGTACATAGGACATGTGCTTCCTGGGTATGTATTGATGTATTTTATGATTGAGAACGGTTTAAGCGTTTACTTAGGGATTTTTACTGCCCTCCTCTATGTCTTTGTCATGGCAGAGATTGTTCATAAAAAGATTGAAGTCTCCTTCCTTCGTACAAGCCATAAGATGTTTTCATTTTTTTCAGCAAAATCACCCGTATCTCTCCCATAAAATTAAAGCACTTGAAAATTCAGGGAAAAACCCTGACACTATTATAATAAAATAATAAAGGGGAGAATTTCTTATGAATGAACATCATGCAGGGCTAAGGCGCCTTTTTTGTTGCTTGAAAGGGTGTGTAAACCGGGGATAACGCTACGCGTTACCCGCCTCTTTACACCCCTCACCTACCTCTCATTTTTGTCTCACCTGTATCTGAAGACATGAAGAAAAAAGTGCTAGTAAATTAAAGTATTTTATTTTAAACTTAAGAACCTTAATTAGAGAGTGTTGCTTCTGGAAATATTTATGAGATTGAACCTAGATTTAGATAAACTAAAAATTTTCTATTACGTTGCAAAAGCTAAAAAGTTTACAACGGCTTCCGAGATTTTAAATATTAGCCAACCCGCTTTAAGCCGCAGCATTCAACTCCTTGAAGATCGTCTTCGTATAAAATTATTTTATCGCCATGCCCGAGGCTTAACCTTAACAGCCCAAGGAGAACTTTTAGCGCCAGTTGTTGGAAAATTTTTAAGTGAGATTGAAACTGTGTCAGAAAAACTTTATGAAGAAGAGAAAGAGCCTAAAGGGACTCTTAAGGTGATAGCAAATACAGGGTTAGTGAATTTTTTTATTCTTCCGTATATCCCAGGCTTTTTAAAATTATATCCTGACATTCGATTAACGCTTAAAATTAGTGGGACAGTTCCCTTATTGGCATTGGGAGAGGCGCATGTTGTTATTCGACCCCCCATTCATGGAGCCGAAGGTGAAGATTTAGTACAAAAGTTTTTATTAAGAAATCATGTGGGACTTTATGCAAGCCAAAAATATCTTGATGAGTTTGGTACTCCGAACACCCCTAAAGATCTCGACAATCATAGACTTATAGCCTATGGCGATCACACTGAAGGTGAACCTTTCAAGGCCATGAACTGGCACTTAACATTAGAGACCGAGCCGGGGGAAATACGTGAATCCATTCTGCAAATCAATTCCCCTGATGCAAGGGTTTCTATGGCTAAGGAGGGGCTGGGTATCATTGCTCTTTCCCAAGAACACCCCGGACTTAAAGAGTCTGGCCTTGTTCAAGTTTTGGCTCATATTCCAGGGCCTACAATTGAATCCTATTATATCTATCCGAAAGAGCTGGAGGGTTCTAAAAAAGTCATCGCCTTTCGAGACTACTTGCAAGAGGTTTTTACGCGTGATTATGGAGTAAAAGAGCTGCTGAAGAGCGTAACACAAAAATATTAATTTTAGGCTTTACAATATTGAAAAAGTTTATTACGAATTAGAGGAAATCTATATGGGTAAAAATATTTTTAGATAAATACTTATGTTAACAGATATTCTAATTCAACCAGAAGTTAAAGACGCCCTCGTTGTAACCCTTAATCGCATGGGCTACATGTTTGCTAAGCCTGAAAAATATATTCAGGCTTTTATCGACTTTTCACACCATGCGCCTGGGCCTGTTTTGGATATTGGCGCTGCTTATGGATTGGCCACACTCCTTGCCCTGGAGAAGGGGGCGTATGTTATTGCGAATGACCTTGATGAGCGACATTTACAGATTTTGAAAAGCAAAGTCCCGCATTCACGTTTGGATCACCTTGAGATTAAGCTTGGAAGAATGCCAAATGAAATTGATTTTGAAGAAAATAGCCTAGGAGCCGTCCTTGCTTCTCGTGTTCTTTCTTTTGTACTACCTGAAGAAATAGAACTGTCTCTTGAAAAAATCTTTAAATGGCTAAAGCCGGGGGGCAAGTTCTTTTTTTTGGGGGGAAGCCCTTATATGGGAACTTTTCAAAATTTTTTGCCAACCTATGAAAAACGAAAAGCTGAAGGTCAGCAATGGCCAGGGCTTATTGAAAATATTTCGTTCTATACACCTGAGCGTGCTGATGATTTACCTGGCTTCGTTCACCTTTTTGATAGAGAAGTTTTGTCACGCTCTTTGAGAAAAGCTGGATTTACAATTGAAGAGCTAGGGTTTAATGCAGCTTTAGAAGAATGTCCTCAAGATATGAAATTTGATGGTAGAGAACAGATTGGGGCCATAGCTATTAAAAAATAGGGGAAAAAAATGAAAAAAATGAAAAAAATAAAATTAAATAAGATTATTACTGCTGCAATGATCGGGAATTCTCTAGAGTACTATGATTTTACGCTATTTGTATTTTTAGCTCCTGTTATCAGCCCACTTTTTTTCCCCTCCGAAGATAAAATTGTTTCCATCATAATAGGTCTTGGGACTTTTGCTTTGGGGTTCATAATGCGCCCTCTTGGAGCAATTATCTTTGGATATATTGGTGATATATATGGTCGTAAACGTGCTTTAACGCTCTCGATCCTTTTGATGGCACTCCCGACGTTCTTAATAGGTTTGTTACCCACTTATGAAACCATAGGTGTCATAGCACCTGTGGCTTTAATTTTATTCAGGCTTTTACAAGGGCTCTGCGCTGGCGGAGAATATAACGGAGCAGGAATTTTCGTTGTTGAAAATGTTGATTCCCGCAAAGCAGGATTTGGGGGAGGAATGATAACTTCTTCAAGTGCGATTGGTTCGTTGATGGGATCGGTGGTTGCTTCTTTATGTACTTTGGAGATTTTCCCCTCTTGGGCATGGAGGGTTGCGTTTTTGTTTGGAATTGTTGTTGGTTTTATCGGCTTTTATATTCGGCGCCGTATTACAGATGTCTATTGGGCTGAAACTTTAAATCAGAAAAAACCTCATTCTAATTTTCCTTTAATTGAGGTCATTAAGAAGAATCCTTCAGCTATCTTATGCGTCATTGGGATTGCAGCTTTTTCAGGAATAATGTCAACAATTTCAATGAAATATGTTAATGTATTTCTTACAACTTTTCAAAAATGGTCCTCTTCTGAAGCGCTCTTTGTAACATCTCTTGGGATATTATCTTATATCCTGCTCGCACCTTTAAGCGGATGGATGTCAGATAAATTCGGGGGCAAAATTGTCATGACCACAGGAGCTGTGGCGACTCTTTTAGGAATTTACCCTGTTTTTTCTCTCTTAACTTCAGCAAGTATTGTATCTGTTATAAGTGCACAGTTTGCCCTCGTTATCCTTGCGGCATGGTTTCAAGGACCCATGAACCTTTTTATGGCGAATCTTTTTTCCCCTGAAACGCGTTATAGTGGACTTGCGTTCAGCTATAGTATAGGAATGGCCATTTTTGGGGGAACAACTCCGATGATTGCGACTTTTCTTGTCGATTGGACAGGCAGTCCTGTCACTCCTGCATTCTATATTATATTAGGTTCACTCGCAGGGCTTGTGGGAGTTCTGCAATCAAGACATAGGTCACACATAGGGAGGAATTCTGAATCTCATGAGTCTCTCCCAACTCCCACTTATCGGGCCGCGTGAAAGTCGTGGAGACTTATAAGAAAGCGTATAACCCTAGAACATACTTTATATATTTAAATTTAATTAGAAATATCAATTGTGCAGAGGTAAGGTAAGAATGAGTCAATAGACGCCTCCACATTAAAACTTATTGGCTCTTGGTTGTTACATTGTTTTGGGAATGGATTTTGTTGGTGGTACCATTCCCACCCTTCTCTTTCGAGATATTCTCACGGTAAACATATCTAAATAAAGTTATAGAATCATTCCTAAAATGCTTTTACCTAGAGATCGTTTTTGACTTATGCTATCAGACAATCAAACGGGTAAAAAATGGAGTCAAAGATGGCAGATTATGATGTGGTGATTATCGGTGGAGGGCCAGGTGGCTATGTGGCGGCGATCCGGGCGAGTCAATTAGGTCTTAAAACAGCTGTTGTGGAAAAAGAACATATGGGGGGAATCTGCCTTAACTGGGGATGTATTCCCACCAAAGCTTTGCTACGAACATCAGAAATTAATCATCTCCTTCATTCTTTAGACGCTTACGGTTTTAAGGCTGAGAAAATCTCCTTTGATTTTAAAAAAATTATCGAACGGTCGCGTGCTGTTGCAAATCAGCTTTCCAATGGTGTTCGCCACTTGATGAAAAAAAATAAAGTCACAGTTATTGAAGGGGTGGCGCAAATAAAGGCTCGGCAGGGGACGGAGATTGGACTTCTTATCGATGGGAAAACCTCCCTTAAAACGTCCCATGTGATTTTAGCAACAGGCGCACGAGCGCGCCAACTGCCGGGCCTGGAAGCGGATGGAAAGCTTGTATGGACCTATAAAGAAGCCATGATACCTGAGAAAATGCCAGAGTCTCTTCTTGTCATTGGATCGGGGGCGATTGGTGTTGAATTTGCAAGTTTTTATCGTCTCATGGGAGCTGAGGTTACCATCGTTGAAGTTCAGGACCAAATTTTGCCCGTTGAAGACAAAGAAATTTCAGCCTTTGCTCGCAAGTCATTTGAGAAACAAGGAATCAATATCCACACCAGCTCTATTGTTAAGGCTTTGAAGAAGAATAAAGATTCCGTCACAGTAACCGTCGAGATTAAGGGAAAATCTCAAGAGATAACAGTGGACCGCGTCATTTTGGCCATCGGCATTGTGGGGAACACGGAAAACCTGGGTCTTGAAAAAACAAAGGTCAAAGTTGAAAAAAGCCATATTGTCACTAATGAATGGTGCGCAACGGATGAGCCAAGCGTTTATGCCATTGGGGACGTCGCAGGCGGGCCGTGGCTTGCCCATAAAGCCAGTCATGAAGGGATCTTATGCGTTGAAAGAATAAAAGGTCTTAAAAATACTCATCCCATGAAAAAGATGAATATTCCGGGATGCACCTACAGTTACCCTCAAATTGCAAGCGTAGGGTTGACGGAAGAAGCTGCGGAAGCCACGGGAAAATACGATCTTAAAGTGGGGCGTTTCCCCTATCTTGGTAACGGGAAAGCCATTGCTATGGGAGAACCAGAAGGGCTTATCAAAACCATTTTTGATGGGAAGACAGGCGAACTTTTAGGGGCTCATATGATTGGGGCAGAAGTAACCGAACTCATTCAAGGATTTTGTTTAGCCAAAACCCTTGAAGCCACCGAACAAGAAATCATAGAAACAATCTTTCCCCATCCCACTCTTTCTGAGATGATGCATGAATCAACCTTGGACGCCTTTGGGCGAGGGATTCATTTTTAGAGAGTGTAAAAAGAATCGTGCAACAAAAGCTAAAAAAACCTGATTGGATTCGTGTTAAGGCCCCGGTTTCAAAAGAATACCAAGAAACCCGCGATTTGATGCGCCGTCAAAAGCTCAATACGGTTTGTGAAGAAGCCGCTTGTCCTAATATTGGAGAATGCTGGGCAAAAAAGCATGCGACTGTTATGATTTTGGGAAGTGTGTGCACACGGGCGTGCCGCTTTTGTAACATCAAGACAGGCCGGCCTGATCTTCTCGACCCCCATGAACCGGAAAGGGTAGGAGAAGCGATTGCGGAAATGGGCCTTCATCATGTGGTGGTAACATCAGTTGATCGGGATGATTTAGAAGATGGGGGGGCCACCCATTTTGCTCAAACCATCGAAGCCATTCGAAAAAAGGCGCCTCAAACAACCATTGAAGTTTTAACGCCTGATTTTTTACGAAAAGAAGGGGCCATCGAAATTGTCGTTAAAGCACGACCTGATGTGTACAATCATAATTTAGAAACCGTTCCTCGTCTTTATGCGGAAGTTCGTCCAGGCGCACGCTATTTTCATTCCTTGCGTCTTTTGCAAACAGTAAAAGATCTTGATCCTTCCATTTTTACAAAATCAGGGATTATGGTAGGTCTCGGCGAAAATAAAACAGAAGTCTATCAAGTGATGGATGATTTAAGGGCAGCCTCTGTTGATTTTATGACCATTGGTCAATATCTACAGCCCACCCCCCAACATCATCTTATCGATCGATTTGTGACTCCTGAGGAATTTCAGGACTATGGACGCATGGCCCGCGGCAAGGGATTTTTGATGGTTTCAGCTTCTCCCTTAACCCGCTCTTCTTACCATGCGGGGGACGACTTTATACGTTTACGTGCCATTCGAGAGGCGCAACTGCGTACATAAGATGGGAACACGGCTTCATACCCATTTTCTCCCCTACAGTCCCGATCAACTTTTTGATATGGTTGCGGATGTCGAAAAATATCCTGAATTTTTGCCGTGGTGCGCGGCTGTTCGCATTGTGTCAAAATCTGAGACCGACGTTGTTGCTGATTTGAATGTGGGCTATAAGTTTTTTTGCGAAACCTTTCGTTCTCGTGTTCATCTCATTCCCAAAACTCGTATTGATGTGGAATATATCACCGGTCCTTTTCACTATTTGAATAATCATTGGACTTTTAAAGAAGGACCAGAGGGAGGGACCGATATTGACTTTTTCATCGATTTCCAGTTTCGAAGTCGTCTTTTTCAAAGCGCAGCCCAGGTTGTTTTTGAAAGCACTTTTAACAAAATGCTCAGTGCCTTTGAAAAACGAGCTCATCAATTGTATGGGGGAAGGATGATTTTTTAAGAACTTAAAAGAATAATCATAAAAAAAATCACCTCCCCGAAGGGAGGCGAGTGATAAGAAAAATATAAAGTAAAGTTTCTATTTTTTAGAGTTTTCCTTAGTTTTTAGTAGCTCGCTGATATCTTGAAGTTTGCGTTGACCTTCTGTGTCATCTCCCAATTCAGCTTTTAAACGGCCCACTGACAATATAATACTTGCTGAGAGATCCGAAGATAACTGTTGAGCTTTGATAGCTGGGTTATTTTCTTCTTCTATAGGGGATGAAACCTGTGTTGTTGTAGAAGTAGAAGATGGAGTTTCCGTTGATTTCGGTTTTCCAAAGAAATACTCATACCATGTCCAAGTCTCTTCTGAACTAAGAAGTTTAGGCGATGCTGAGCTGTTTTCTTCCGTTTTCAAATTGATCTCATCCAATGGAGGAAGTATTAAATTATTTGTAGAGTCAGGTGTAACCTCTGTTTCTAAGGGTTGCGCAACAACTTGAGAAGTAGAAGCCTCCTCTTGCTGCTGGGGTGGCGTTACGGCCTCGCCAGCGGATGCTACGATTGTTGGTATTGTGATTTCAGCTTCCGAAGGTTGAAAATACCCCCACAAATTAAGAATTCCCACATAAGATGTTGGCTTTTGACTCTGTGTGTCGTTATCTGAGGGGATTCCTGATGCAGAAACTTCAGTCCCGGTGTCTTTTTCTTCCGTCACAGAACTTGGTGTGTCTAGTTGCTGGGTCACTACCGCTGAAGTTATCTCTGCCGTGTCTGCTCTTGGTGCTAGAACGACCAGAGTATTAGTGTTCGTCGTTTCTTGCTCATCCTCCATCGCCAGAATGGCAGGTCCTGTGACTAATAAACAACTTAAAACGATAGCGCTTGATAGTGTTTTGATTTCCATTTTTTTTCTCCCTGTATTACTGGAGTGGACACTCTATCATAAAAAAGAGAGGGCTGCAAAATTGATTTTCTTTTTATTTTTCAATAATAAAGAATTAATTACCTGAATTATTTAAAAAACTCGCGACTAGATCCTGTGACACGAGGGGAATGTAAAATAAGAATTAAAATTGTCGTTGGCCTGATCAATAACTTCACCCACAAACTCGAAATTGGTATCATCACATCTGTCTTGGAGAAAGGTCAACTCTTCCTCAACAACCCGTCCATCCTTAAGGGTGCGTCTGCGTCTTTGGGGATAGCGCGAGACTGGCATAAATCGTAAGGAGGGGCGACTGCCTCCATCGGGAAATTGGTGATTATCAGGAGGCGTATGAAAGAGGGGCATAGAAATGGGTAATAGCATTGGAAACCCCAACACGAGGCGTGAAAATAACCCCATAAACACCATGCTGAGAAGTGTTAACAACTTAATCTTAATAAGGTACAAAGAAAACATTTTATAAAAAATAGTAATTAATAATATTTATATTGTGTTTTTAAAGGGGTTTTGGCAACATTAAAAAAGACATAAAAGGCATTCAATTTTTAGATAGGGCTAAATAAGGGCTCTTGATCCTTCAAACGATCGACTTCTTCTGCTATTTCCTTAGCACGCATGTGATTAAGGGGGTCGTTTTTTAAAAAATGAAGAGCCCTTTTCGCTTGCTGTTCCGCCGTCTTAAGATCTTCAATCTCAAGAGATAACTCAGCTAAAGATAAAGCTGCAAGGCCAATGTCTCCTTTTTTCCCATGATAAATTGCGAGAAGACGGTGAGTGAAAGGGTTGTCGGGTTCTTCTGTTTTTGCACGTAAAAGCTCGGCAAAGACTTTTTCAAGGTGAGCCTTGTCTTCAGTTTCAATCAAAGCATGCGCTAAATTGATGCGTAAAAGGGGGATATCAGGTCTTAATTTGACAGCTTTTTCATAGGCATTGGTTGCTTCTTGTATTTTTCCTGATTCAAATAAAATTTGTCCCTTTAAATCCCAAAAAAAGGCGTCTTGAGGGTAATCTGCTAATAAGGAGTCAATTTCTTTTAGAGATTCATTGATTTGTGAATTTTTAAAATATGCAATCGCTCGTCCATAGCGTGCCAAAAGGGAGGAATCAGAGAGCTTGAATTGGGTGAATGTTTTAGAGGGATTGAGAGTGAACGCTGTAATTTTAACTTGGATACGCTTAAAGTTATCTTCAAAATGAGGAGGAAGTTGGGCTTGAGCATGGGGAGAGCGGTTGAGATGAGACCGGAAAAAATCCACACGTTCTGACTTTAAAGGGTGAGTTAGAACATAAGGATCGACAAATTGTTCAGAGAGAAGATCCTCTTTACGTAAATCCTCCATAAATTCTAAGAGTCCCGCAGAAGACCAGCCTAAACTATCTAAGAAACGAGCGGCACCTTGATCGGCAGAGCCTTCTTGCGTGCGTGAAAATTTTAAGAGCCCTCTCTCAGCTAAATGTTGACTGCTGAGTAAGATTGCTAAGCCAGCTTCTGGGTTACCCGCGAGCATGGCGCCAATGCCCCCGAGAGTCCCTATTAATCCTTGTAAAAGAGCTTTTTCATAAGCATCCACACCGCGCATAATATGATTATCAGCAAGGTGAGCCGTCTCGTGAGCAAGAACGCCGATAACTTGAAGAGCGGAAGTTGCTTTTAACAGAAGACCAGTATTAAGAGCGATTCGCCCTCCGCCCATAGCAAAAGCATTCACCTCCTTCGAATTAATGACATAAAGGTGGAGAGACTTTGGATTGAGGCCTGCCGCTTTGAAAATGGGGTTGATATAAGATTTAAGCACATCTTCAATTTCAGCATCTCGGAGGAGCATGACTTCCGATGCCCAAAGGTTGAGAGGAAGAAAAAAGAAAATAAGCAAGAGTGTTCTATACAGCATGGTCACTTTCAAGTTGCCTTTTTAATGCTGAGACTTTATATCAAAAGAAGATTTAAATAAATGGAGTTGTGCATTCTTTGAATAAAACAGGGTCTTATGAGAATTTAGGACTTATTTTTATAGCCCTTTTAATTGCTATAGGGGGGATGTATTCCCTTAAACTTATCTCTCTTCTCATGCCTTTACTGACGCTTCTTCTCATTTGGGTTCAGGGGGGGATAAAAAATATTTCTCTTCCCGTTTCTTCTCCCCTTGTGTTCTTTCTTCTCTTATTAAGTTGGGCCGGGTTGAGTATTTATTGGGCGGAAAATTCTACGGCAGCTCTCAAGACGTTTATGTCTTTGAGTGTCACATTTGTCTTTGCTGTTCTTTTTATCTCCTGCCTTATGAGGGCAACACCTGCTCTGATTTCAAAAGTTTATACGATTATGATGATTGCAGGGTATATACTAATTTGCTTAGTCGTTTTTCAAGCTTTTATTGACACTTTCCTTATCAAATTTTTTAAAAATCTAAAAGATGTTCCTTATATGATGAAACCCACAGGATCCATTTTGGGGCTGATGGCCTTTGTGGGGTGTGCTTTTTTATGGATAAACAAAAATAAATTTCTTTCCCTTTTTACTTTTCTTCTTCTTATTCCCCTTATCTGTCTAACCCTTTGTCAAACGGCTTTTTATGGTCTCTTTTTAGGAACATGTGCTTTTATTTTAAGCTACGCCATGCCTTTTTGGATGACACGGATCTCCATGGTGGCATCCTATACCATTTTAATTCTTTCACCCTTATTTTATACTTATTTTTTTCCTCCCGGTTGGGTCGCGGGCTCTCCTTATTTTTCCTGGATTTTAAATGGAAGTTTTTTTCATCGTTTTCTGGCGTGGGAATTTTATTCAGAAAAATTTTTTGAGCGGCCCTTTTTGGGGTGGGGAATAGAGTCTGCCCGTTATCTGGCAACGAAGCCTTTTCTTGCTCCGGGGTATGAGAATACGTTTCATCCCCACAACAATGGCATTCAGGCTTATGTTGAGTTAGGAATCCCTGGGGGGATCTTATATGCTCTCTTCTTTGCCGCTCTCTTTTGGCTTGTCGAAAACCATGTTAAAGATCGTCTATCAGTTGCTGTTTGTAACGCAACCCTTGCCTTTGGATTTGTTGAGGCTCAAATTACCCATAACGCTTGGCGGAATTATTGGTTATCTCTGGTGACGTTAACAATTGGGTTGATACTTCTTTTTCTTAAAGCTCGCGAGGCGCAGCTGCGCGCTGCAAGCGATCATTCAAAGCAATCCCCAGCCCCTTAAGGGGGATGGGAGCTACAGTAATCCTGTGAAAACCGGGACGATCAAGAAGTCGGATCATCTTGAAAAAATTTGCGGAGGCTTCTATTAAATTCCCCTCGCAGCTCAAATTTAAGACATGTTCCCCTTCATAAGGTGTGGGTCCAAAGGCAAGATAGGCTTCCCCTGCTGAAGGTTGTGAGACATTAAGCGTCAAAGGGAGGGCTGGAGCATAATGACTTTTCATCATTCCCGGGGCTTTAATAGACATGTGGGTAGGAATTTTTACGGAGCCAATGACAGACTCAATCTCTTCTTGAGAAAGTCCACCGGGCCGTAGGAGGAGAGGGGAAGGGCCTGTTAAATCCAAAATTGTAGATTCTAGCCCGATGGACGTATCTCCGCCCTCAAGAATAAATAAGTCTGGGAAATCTTCATTGACATGACTTGCTTGAGTGGGGCTCGGTTTTCCGGAAGGATTCGCGCTGGGCGCGGCTAACAGTTTTCCAAACTTTTTTAAAAGGGTTAAGGCAAGAGGATGGTTGGGGACGCGAACAGCAAGAGTGTTGAGGCCTGCGCTTGCAAGAAGGGAAAGAGAGGAGGAAGGGAGACGCGGTAAGACAAGAGTTAAGGGACCCGGCCAAAAGATTTTTGCAAGAGCAATCGCTCTTTCATTCCAAAGCACGTGTTCTTTAAAACAGTCTCTTGAGTGACCATGAATAATCAAGGGGTTAAAGGTCGGTCGTTTTTTTTTCTCAAAAATACGAGCAACGGCTAAATCTTGAGTTGCATCCGCTGCAAGACCATAAACCGTTTCGGTCGGAAGACCAATAAGATCTCCTCTTTGTAAAAGATGTAAAGCTTCTTCAAAATATTCGGACGAAGGTATATAAATCATGGGGCCTTTCCAAAAACAACAAAGGCTTCATTTATAAGCCCAGGTTTACCATAAACAAAAGGAGTCCCATTGAGCTTTGTCATGATTCCTCCCGCAGCTTCTACAAGAATTTGCCCTGCGGCTGTGTCCCATTCGCTGCAGGCCTCAAATCTTAGATAAAGATCGGCGCAACCGGATGCAATATGACAAAACTTTATAGCACTGCGAACTCTTTGAATTGAGGTGATGGGATATGCCTT
>JBEPVR010000045.1:0-13644 GCA_041690915.1 Alphaproteobacteria bacterium | reverse complement strand
GTCAAGTTGAGTGCGCGTTAGGCGTTCCTTCGAAAGCCATAACGTGGGAGATAAGGGATTTTGAGAGCCCATAAATTGACTTATTTGGAGCACTTTATGGGGATGGACGGAAGGTTGTTTCCATATGTATTGTTCTTCAGCCTTGAGGAGATAGGAGAGAATAGATCCCCTGAAATCAACAATGCGGTTCCAAGAGGGATGGCGGGTTTCTTTCCATAGGTCAATCCAATGCTTTTTCCATGGCTTTTTACCCATAATAATTAATTTTTCAAGATGAGGAAGATCAGCAAAAAGAGGAGCTGTTAAAGGCGTTGCAACAATAATGGAAGGCTCATCTTTATATTTATCAATGACGCCGGTCGTAAAAACTGCATCCCCTAAACGAGAAGGAAGGATAAAAAGATTGGTCATGGTATTACCTTGCTTAAAGCGTACGTCAGAGAAAAGCTTTCGACTCAATAGACTTAATAAAGTCATCTTTTCCCCCACAATATTGCTCTATATCATCAGGAAATTTTATGGCAAGACTTTTTTTAAGTTCTGAGTAGGAATTGGTTCATTTATCTGGAGACAACGAAAGCTTCTTGCGCGTTGACGCGTTCGAAAAAGACAGTGCGATCTTTTATATAGGGTTCAAGGGCGTGTGCATTTATCTAAAGCTTAGAAAAATTTGCTATCGTGTCTTATCCTTCTCCGTTGGGAGGCGCTTTATCTTTAATGAAAAGAGCCAGGAAAAGGCTAATATGGCTATGATCAAACTTAACGTTATCCAGTCTCCCCATCGGGCGTAAAAGGGGACAAAACGAGTGGGAGCGGGGAGAAAGACATCAAGAATACCTGCTTTATTCAGCCCTATGTTTCCGATATTTCGACCATAGCCATCAAAGACGGCTGAAATTCCAGAGTTCGCAGAACGGACAAGAGGAACTCCTTCTTCAAGGGCTCGAAACCGTGCCATTTCAAGATGTTGATAAGGCCCTGATGTATTTCCATACCACGCATCATTCGTAATATTAACCATCCAGCCCGGCCGATTTTGAGTGGGATTGATGACGGCTTTTGGAAAAATGACTTCGTAACATACAAGGCCGCTAAAGGAAGGCAAGCTTCCGGGAAGAGAAATGGATTCAAGCCCTGGACCTGCGGTGAAATCTATATTCCCGGCTGTAATTTTTTTAAGGGTTCCTTTTCCAAATAAAGTATCTAATGTCTTTCTAAAGGGAAGATATTCTCCAAAAGGAACAAGGTGAGATTTATCATAAGACGTAATGATATCCCCTTGATCATTAAGAACGAGAAGACTATTCCAAATTTCAAAAGGTGTCTTTTCCAGTGATGTTCGTCGGATTGCTCCTGTAAACAAAAGGGTCTCTTTAGGTATGACTTCGGCTATCTGCTTACGTATAAAAGGTTCTTGCTCTAAGAAGAAAGGCACGGCAGATTCGGGCCAAATGATTATTTTAAGAGGGAGAGAAGAAGGCGCGGCAGTCATCTTCAAAAGTTTCTGGAGATTATCTTCTCTTTGTATCGGATTCCACTTCAAAGTTTGGGGAATATTTGGTTGAACAAGCCGAATGGGCAAAGGAGGAGAAGCTAAAACGTCTGGATGATTGAGGCGTTCTTTTCCCCAAACCCAAAAGAGAATGGCAATAAGGTAAATACTAAGTGCTGTGTTTCTTTCAAAAGTCTTCTTTCCAACCAAGTATCCCAAAGAGACAGCCATTAAGAGAGTGAGAAGACTCAGCCCATAAACGCCAGCCAGGGACGCTGCTTGTGCCATCTCAAGACTAAAAGCCCAAGCGTATCCTTCTAAATTCCATGGGAATCCCGTAAATATATGGCCTCTAATCCATTCCACACTCACCCAAATGGCGGCAAAAGCAAAAGCCCGACTTATGCCGTTATAAGGCCAGAGTTTGGTTGCCATAAATGAGAGACCTGTAAAAATTGCCAGAATGGCAGGAATCCCCAAAAGGGCAAAAGGAATAAGCCACCAAAAGGCCGCTAAGTCCACGGTTAAAGCATGGGCAATCCAGTAAAGTCCAGCTGTAAAATGTCCTAAGCCAAACCACCATCCCAGCCAGAAAATTTTAACAAAAGAGGATTTGTTCTCAATACCTTTCTCGAGTAAAAACCATACTCCGCTTAAGGAAAGGAGAAGGGCCGGAAAGATAAAGAGTGGAGCAAAAGCTAAAGCCCCTAAAGCTCCTAAAACCAAAGTGATGGCTCGTTGAGGCCAGGCTTTAAGTAAGAGGGGGTAAAAGTCCATGAATTCCTACACGTTTAATGCGTCTTGAGTCAGCCTCAATAATTTCAAATTCAAGGCCCGAGGGGTGAGAGATCAATTCTCCTCGTTGGGGAACACGATCCGTTAAGTGAAGAACAAGTCCCCCAATGGTATCGATATCCTCTTCTTTTTCTTCTTCCGTTAAGAGAGCGCCAATTTTTTCTTCCAATTCCTCAACATCCATTCGTCCGTCCACGACTACCACCCCATCGGGTCTACGGATAAAGTGAAGAGGCGTTGTCAGTTGGGCAACATCTTGAATATCTCCTACAATTTCTTCAACCAAATCGCTCATCGTGACAAGCCCATCTACCCCCCCGTACTCATCAACGACAAGAGCCATTTTTTCTCCTGTGGAGCGCATTTTTAGAAGTAGATCAAGAACGCGCATTGAGGGAGAAATAAAATCAATTTTGTGAAAATGATCCTGGAGTTTAAAGTTTTTGGATGTTGCATCTAGAAGATCCCGCAAATGAATGTAGCCTAAAATATCATCAAGGGTTTGGCGGTAAACAGGAAGACGCATAAGCTTGCTGGATTTAAAGATGTTTTTAACATCGGCTAACGAGCTATCGTGAGAGACCGCAATGATTTCCGCCCGTGCGATCATAAGGTCTATGGCTGTAAGATCCCGTAAATTAAGGATGTTGGTGAGCATTTCTCGCTCATCAGGAGCAAGGGACGCGTCAGTAATTTCCTCTTCTTCAATAAGTTCTTCAAGAGTTTCTCTTAAAGATCCTTCGCCATCTTTCTTTTTAAAAAGGGAGCGAAAAAAGACTAGCGCCTCTTTCATTTATCCTCATAAGGGTTGTTAATATGGAGGGTTTCTAAAATTCGAATTTCCATGTTTTCCATTTCTTTGGCTTCTTTCTCTTTTTCATGATCATACCCTAAAAGATGCAAAAAACCATGGATAATCAAATGAAGGGTGTGATGAAGGGGAGAAATCCCGAATTTTTCCGCTTCTCGTACTACGGTTTCATAGGCAAGTATGATATCCCCGAGCTCATCTTTTTCGTCAGAAGGAAAGGAAAGCACGTTCGTTGGCTTATCTTTATGACGAAAGATTTTGTTAAGGTCCTGTACTTCCTTGTCGCTCGAGAGGACCACACTGACCTCCATTCGAGAAAAATCCCTTTCTAAAAGCTCTGCGGTTTTTTTAAGAGCGCAGGATATTTCCTTCTTCCAAGAAAGATCAAGTGTCGTCCAAATCTTATAAGGGAAAATGAAGTTAATGAGGGGTTTTTGTGCGCTCATAGGCCCTCACGATCCGTGATACCAAAGGGTGACGCACCATGTCTCTCTCTGTAAAAGTAATAAATCCAATGCCTTTGACAATCCACTTGTTTTCCTTCTTGAAGTCGTAAGTAAAGGGAAGCCAACGTGTGCCCTGCAAGGCGCGTATTTTCCTCTTCTCCTTGAATGACAACCTGATTTCCTCGAGTGGTGATTATGACAGGAATTTCCTTTTCAAGAAGCTTCATGTTGCTTTCTTGGACGCCTAAAAGCTCAATCAGGAGCGTGTTATCTTCAAATTCTAGATAAGTCGTGGAATGTTTGTTGTTCGATTCCATGGATACTTATAATCATCGCTTAAAGTCCTTATTATAAGTATAAATTTCTTTTTTTCAAAGCACTATTCAACCTCTAGAATAAGCTCAGATAGTGAAGGAGATTTGCGAAACGAAATTTTTCTATTATTTTCTTTGGCAAGACAATGGATTAAGTAACAAGGTACAGTTCGGGGGGTGAGGTCTTGCAGAGAAGCTTTTCCTTCAAGGGCTTCAAGGGTACCTTGGTGAAGAATAATAGAGTCCGCATTAAGGCGAAGAGAAAGAATAAGAGTTTCTTCTCGAGGGGGAGAGATATGCAACTCTCCCCCTCGAGGGGCGCATTCGCTTAACCACAAAACAGCATTCAGGAGGAGGCGTCCCCATCCTTCGAGAGTGAGATCTTTTTGAAAAGGAGCCTTCCAATGAAATTCTATTTTGTTACGTATAAAATAATTTTCTATAAGCTGTCGCGCTTCTCCAAGAGAAACCCTTCCTCCACTATATCCAAAAGCGACCCTGAAAAAACTGACGCGAGCAGAAGCCGTTTGGGCACTATGTAGAATTAAGTTTAAAATTTCCTGAGTTTCAGTAAGATGACCCGGAGGAGTTTCTTGAAAGAGTTCAAGACCCGTATTAATGGCCCCAATAGGCGTGATGAGATCATGACAAAGACGAGAGGCGAGAAGCTCAGCAAGATGAAGAGAAAGTTGCTTCGACATTTTAGTATTCCTTACGTAAATTTTAGCATCTTGTTAAGAACTCGTCTGATAGAGTATCAAGATAGTAGCACATCTATTAAAAATTTAAGCTTATTTTAGGCAGAGATATATAAAATGAAGACATATCAAAAGGTTATAATTGCAATAGTTATATGTGCGATCGGACTTGGGGCGGTATTGTGGCTTAGAAAAGGTAAAGAAGTCTCTAAGACTCCTTTACAGGAACCCGTTCCGGTGGAAGCCGTCATCGCTAAAAGTGGTTCTATCTTAAGGCGTGTCAGTACAGTCGGAAATCTTTCCGCCATTCAATCCGTTACTCTGGTTTCGGAGGCAAGAGGAAAGATTGCAAAAATCTATTTTCAAGAAGGTGAAAAAGTCAAAAAAAGTGAACCTCTTTTTAAAGTAGAAGATGCTATTTATAAAGCAAAAGTCAGGAAAGCAGAAGCAGATCTTGCTTTGAAAAAGGAAGAGTATAGTCGGGCTATTAAACTTTTAGAAAAAAACTTTGGAACTCTGCAAATGCGGGATAAAACCCTTGCGGAGATGCAAATGGCTGAAGCCTCTCTAGAAGAAGCAAAAATTAATCTTGAGAATACTGTTATAAAAGCGCCTTTTGAAGGGGTGATGGGACTTAGTAACGTGAGTGTGGGGGCTCTTGTTTCAGAATCCACGGAGCTTGCGAACATTGTTGATCTAGATCCCATTTATGTAGACTTCCATATCCCGGAGTCTTATTTATCCGCCGTTCATGTGGGGGATATTGTTGACGTTACAATAGAAGACTTTGATATTCTGCCTGTTGAGGCGACGATTAAAGCCATCGCTCCTGAAATTGATGAAGCTACACGAACTGTGACACTCCGAGCTGAAATGCCAAATAAGGAATTGGCTTATCGTCCGAACGAGTTCGCGCGCATCTTAGTTCTTGCAGGGAAAATAGAAGATGCTGTTCTTATTCCCGAGTCTGCCATTGAACGAGAAGGAGAGGAAGAGTACGTCTTTCTTGTCGTGGATAAAGTTGCCGTTAAATCAACAGTGAGTGCTGGAATGCGGGATGGGAATGAGGTTGAAATTACCCATGGTGTTAAAGCGGGTGATTTGGTTATCAGTGCGGGCCAGTTTAAGGTTCGTGATGGTGATGAAGTCATGGTTGTTAATCAAGAGAATAACCAAAAGAAAGAACAATAAGAGAAGCCCATGAAATTTATAGAACTTCTCATCCGACGTCCTGTCTTATCGACGGTTATGACCATTATTATTTTGATGGTGGGCGCCGTTTCTTATACGCGTCTTACTTTAAGGCAATTTCCAGAAGTTGATAAACCCATCATTAGTGTGACTACAACTCTTGAGGGAGCAAGCCCTCAAATTGTTGAGCAAACGGTAACGCGTCCCTTAGAAGAAGCTCTCGGAGGAATTGAGGGGCTTGATTATACAACGTCCAGGAGCGAGACAGGAAACAGTGTTATTAAGTTGAACTTTAAGGTCGATCGAAATATTGACCTTGCTGCTGCTGATGTTCGAGATCGTCTTCAAAAGGTTAAACTTCCTGATGATGCGGATGTCCCTCTCATCAAGAAGGCAGATGCTGATGCACAAGCGCTCGTTTATCTTTCTCTTTTTAGTGATAAGAAATCTGTCAGCGAATTAGCTGATTACGCTAAGAGGTATTTGGTTAGTGAGTTAGAAACAATTAAAGGTGTTGCAAGCGTTGATCCTTATGGGGGGGGCGAATTAGAAATGCACCTTGTCTTGGATCCCATTCGGCTCAATGCGTATGGAATTACAGCCCCTGATGTGGCTGCAGCTTTAAAACGGCAAAATATAACAAAACCTGCAGGACGCCTTAGCGGTGACGAACGCGAATTCACTATTACAACCACATCCACTCTTTCAACTCCCAACCAATTCAACAATCTGATTCTCTCTGAAAGCAAAGGGCGAATTATTCGTTTGAAAGACGTAGGGTATGCAGAACTAAACTCGGACGATAAACGATTTTCCTCACGCTATAATGGTAAAAACGCGGTTAGCATTGGGATCGTTAAAAAGTCAGTGGCAAATCCCCTGGATGTCAAAAAAGGAATTGAAGAAAAAGTTGTTCAAATTCGTGAAAGGTTACCTGCTGGAACAGAAATTGAAATTTCCTCTGATAAAACCATATTTATTGAAAAATCAATTGATCATGTTTATCGGACAATTTGGGAAGCAACCTTTCTTGTTATTATTGTTATTTTTTTCTTCTTAAGATCTGTCCGCGCTTCTTTGATTCCTCTCGTGACAATCCCTGTTTCTTTGATTGGGTCGTTTGCTTTAATGTTTCTTTTTGGTTTTACAATCAATATCTTAACTCTTCTGGCATTAGTTTTGGCGATCGGGCTTGTGGTAGATGACGCAATTGTTGTCTTAGAAAATATCTACCGCTATATCGAAGAAGGTATGAAACCCATGCCAGCTGCGATCAAGGGCGCAGGAGAAATCAGTTTTGCCGTTGTTGCTATGACCCTAACCTTGGCAGCCGTTTATGCGCCCATTGCTCTTTCAAGCGGGATTACAGGAAAGCTTTTTACTGAATTTGCTCTTACTCTTGTGGGGGCCGTTCTTATTTCAGGGTTTGTTGCTTTAACCTTAACACCAATGATGTGTTCTCGTCTTCTTATCGCTCATGACCACGAAACACCAAGTGAAAATAAGTTTATGCGAGGGTACCAAGCTTTCGCTGACAAGCTCGGCGTGTGGCTCGATAAATTAGATCAAGGATACGGAAATCTTTTAGTCCGCGTTTTAGACAAGAGAATATGGGTGGTATGCATAGGTCTTCTTGTGGCTGTCATTGGTTTATATTTAGCTGTCTTTCAGTTAAGGCGTGAACTGACCCCTGCGGAAGATCAAGGCGTTTTATTGACAACTGCTGATCCTCCCTATGGTGCAACTCTTAAATATATTGAAAAATATGCTCTTCAAATGGATCAAATCTTAGGCTCCGTTCCAGAACTTATTAAACGTATGACGGTTGTTCAAGTTGGCGATTATACTTATTCCCAAAATACCATGGTACCATGGGAGGAAAGAACCCGCAGCTGTAATGAAATTAAAGAGTCAATTGTTTCCCCAATGAGTAAAATTATTGGGCTTAATGTTCGTCCGCGCTGTCAGAATCGTTCAGCCCTCGGGAGCGGAAGCGGTTTTGATCTTTCTTTGGTTATACAGACGAGTCGGTCTTATGAAGATCTAGAGCAACAAATGCAGAAAATTTGGGGAGCTATGCTTCAACACCCCGGCATTGGCAATGTGCAGCCTGATTTAGGGCAGCCTGGTCAAGATTACAAAGTACAAATTGATACGGAAAAAGCGGCTACCTTAGGGATCGATCCTGAAGTCATTGCACAAACTCTCGATACGTTGATTGGAGGTCGCAGGTCCACAACTTTTGAGCGAGAAAGTAAGCAATATCCGGTGAGGGTTTGGGTGGGTGAACAATTCCGTAGAGCTCCTCAACATGTGTTGGATATGACAGTAAAGAGCACCAAAAGCACAAGAGATAACAAAGAAACACTCGTTCCCCTATCTGATCTTGTCAAAATCGTTTCCGTCACAACAACACCAGAAATTCGTCACTTTGATGGGATGCGGGCGGTAACGTTGGACGCAACTTTAAAAGAGGGGGCGGGGTTAGGGCAAGTTCTGAATGATATCAAAGAGGTAGCAAATAAACTCCTGCCTACTGGATATCAAACAACAGTTTCTGGTGAAACCCGTGACTTTCTGAAAGAGACCTATACGATTTACCTCATTTTTGGACTTGCTCTTGCTTTTATTTTCTTGGTTATGGCAGCCCAATTTGAAAGCTTTATAGATCCCTTTATTATTATTTTGAGCGTGCCTCTTTCTTTAGCGGGGGCGGTCTTTACCTTATGGATTGTACCGAGTGGGACCTTAAACATTTACAGTCAAATTGGTCTTGTGACTTTGATCGGGCTCATTACAAAGCACGGTATTCTTATTGTTGACTTTGCAAATAAGCTTCAAGAAGAGGGAAAAACTCCTTTTGAAGCTGTGATCGAAGCCTCGCGCCTCCGTTTAAGGCCTATTCTTATGACAACATTTGCTATGGTGTTTGGGGCTATTCCGCTTGCTTATTCCAGTGGGGCTGGCGCTGAAACCCGTGAGCAAATTGGCCTTGTCATTGTGGGAGGAATGAGTGTGGGCACCCTCTTTACTCTCTTTGTGATTCCCGTTGTGTATACATTTCTGAGCCGAAAGCGCGTTCTCGAGCTTCATTAAAGACTCTTTGTTTCCCTAAGATTGTATGAATTACCAAATCCCTTGTTCTTTTAGGATATCGGCAAGACGGTGAGCGGGGAGAATATCAGCGGGAGGAAGAGGAAAACGCGCCAAATCGGCGTAAGTAATCCAAGCTAACTTTTGCCCTTCTGCCCCATGGAGATTTCCCTCCCAACGACGACAGAGATAAATTGGCATAATAAGATGAAAAGTCTCATACCGATAAGAGGCAAAACTTAAGGGTTGAAGCTCTTCCTCTTTCACGTCGATATGAAGTTCTTCTTTGAGCTCTCGAATGAGAGATTGTTCAGGCGTCTCTCCAAGCTCCATCTTTCCCCCCGGCAGTTCCCATACCCCTTCCAGGGATTTCCCAGCTAGTCTTTCACTGACGAGCAGCTCTCCTTTTTCATTCATGAGGGCTGCTACGACAACCCACACCAGGGGCCGCTCCGACGCGTTATAGCGTTCAACAAAATCTTTTCGTAATAAAGCATAAGTAACGCCAGGTTTTGTTCCTTCATATGCAACGGAGGTGGATTTCTTTGTTCCTGTTTGGGAAAAACCAAGACCTTCAAAAACGCGACGAGAAGCTACATTATTCTCAAGAGCGCTCCCTTTAATCTCTTCTTGCTGTAAAGTAAAAAAAGCAAAATGGACGAGGGACTTTACGGCTTCTTTCCCATATCCTTGTCCCCAAAACTCGAAACCCAACCAAAACCCAATTACTTTTTCAAGCCCCACAACGCCCATAAAGGTTTGATCCGCTCTTCGAATGACGGCCAAATTCACATGAGTTCCATTTTGTAAGCCGTCTCGGGCATAAGAAATAAATTGGTGGGCATCCGCAAGAGTATAAGGATGAGGAAGACGTGCAAGGCGTTCTACAACACGTTTGTCATTTGCAAGAGTGGTGAGTATCGCTGCATCATTCTCCTCTAAGGGACGTAATGTAAGCCGGTCTGTGGCTATGGGAAGAAAAGGACGATTGAGGAGAGAAGAAGGGATCATAGCATTTTCCATAAGTTACATACGAGAAGATATTCTACATAAATAATGGTTTATGAAAAGGGGAATCGGGTAGAAAAGTAGCCGTTTGAGCTCCTCTGTCAGCTTGCTCTTGTTTTAAGAAATTAGCATAATATTAACTTAAAAATTATAATATTAATTAAAAAAATATATTAAAAAAGTAACCAAGGGAGATTTCAATTATGATGAGTAAAGAAGAGCTGAAAAAACGTGACAATTCTTCGGAAGAAATTCTTTCTACCCCCTTGGCGGGTCGATATAGTACGGCCGAGATTTCGCGTTCAGCAATTCCGGCAGAAGGTGTGCCGGCTCACATTGCTTATCAACTTATTCACGACGAATTACAATTAGAGGGTACGCCCAATTTAAACCTTTCTAGTTTTGTCACAACCTGGATGGAGCCTGAAGCAGAAAAGCTAATACTAGAAAATTTAAATAAAAACTTTATCGATCACTTTCAATACCCTCAATCAAAAATTATTGAAGGGCGATGTGTGAGTATTTTGGCCAAGCTTTTCAACGCTCCAGAAGAGAAAAATTACGCAGGAACATCGACCATCGGTTCCTCAGAAGCCATTATGTTGGGGTTGTTGGCCCATAAATGGAAATGGAAAAAGCGCCGTGAGAAAGAAGGAAAACCCACCACTACTCCTAATATTGTGTTTGGAGCTGAAGCCCATGTTAGCTGGCGCAAATTTGCGAAATATTTTGATGTAGAACCACGTATTATTCCCATGGATAAAGATAACTACACTATCAGTTCAGCTAAAGTTGAAGAATATATTGATGAAAATACAATTTGTGTGGGTGTTGTTGTAGGGGTCTCTTTTACAGGTCAAATCGACCCGATTGGGGATATCAATGATTTGCTTGTAAAGATTAATAACGAAAACGGATGGGATATCGGCATTCATGTGGATGGAGCCAGTGGTGCTTTTATTTTGGCTTTTGCTTACCCTGAGATAAAGTGGGATTTTCGTTACGAACGTGTTAGAACCATTAATACATCTGGTCATAAATATGGGTTAGTTTATCCAGGCATTGGGTGGTTGATTTTCAGAGATCTAGAAGACCTTCCTGAAGATATTATTTTTTATATCAATGTAATGGGGCAAAAAGAAAGTACCTTCACCCTGAACTTTTCCAAACCAGTCACTGGAATTTTAGGACAGTATTATAACTTCCTGCGCTTGGGATATAAAGGTTATGAATCCATTATAAAGTCCATCATAAGTAATGCTGATTATTTATCAAAGCGAATTCAAGATAGCCAAAAGTTCAAAATATTAAATACAAAAAATATTCTTCCTACCATCACATTTCAACTCTTAGGAAATGAGGATTTTACTGTTTTTGATCTATCTCATAAAATGAAAGAGAAGGGTTGGATCGTCTCAGCCTATAATTTACCCCCCAACGCAGAAGAAACCTATTTGCTGCGTGTCGTGGTTCGTGAAAATTTCTCTCGTGATATTGCGTGTATGTTTGTAAAAGATCTTCTCACAAGCCACGCTTTATTATCAAAAAAGAGAAAGAAGAACCTTGTCCCCCCTCCTCATGGGGATGAATTGCAGTCTTGTTAAAAGAGAACTTAATAGCTCCCTTTTGGTTAACCTGCAGGGGATAAGGGTTGTCTCTGCTCCGACTCTTCGCGTAATTTTCTCAGCAATACGGGCTTTTTTCCCAAGGTTCCGCAAGTCGTAAAGTTGTGCTGGGCGAGCAAGGCCCTTACGAGCATGCGGCATTTCATTATTCGGAGAATAGCTTTGGAATGCTTTTATATTGAACTACACTCCGTCGGTTTTAAGAAAGGAGCACAATTATCTCCCCCTTCTCGTGTCATCCTCAGAATAGAATTAATTAATTTTCCTAGAAAATCTTAGCGTTTCTTGTTCTGAGGATTCATGGGTAAAAACATCCCTTCTTTATTCCGAATCACTCTCTTTTATCACTGTCTCCTTAACCACAGGCTCGGCAGGAACGATGGGCTCGGGTTTTTGAGAAATGACAGTTCCAGCTCCGACTCTCCGCGTAATTTTTTCGGCAATACGGGCCTTTTTCCCTGTAAGACCTCGCAAGTAGTAAAGTTTTGCGCGGCGAACAATGCCCTTACGAACAAGCTGAATTTCAATATTTGGAGAATAAAGGGGAAATACGCGTTCCACTCCTTCCCCATAGGAAATTTTGCGAACAGTGAAGGAGGAGTTAATGCCTGCGTTTTTCCGGGCAATACAGACCCCCTCAAAAGCCTGTACGCGTTCGCGGGTGCCTTCCACCACTTTTACCATGACTTTCACCGTATCACCAGCTTGAAAATCAGGGATTTTTTTGTTTTGAGTGAGCTTTTGAAGTTGCTCGTGCTCAAAGGTTTGTAAAAGATTCATCTCTCTTCTCCTTACGTTAAATCATGTTGGTTTATATATTTATTCCATAAATCGGGTCGGCGCTTATGAGTAATAGCTTCAGCTTCTTTCATTCTCCATTCCGTGATCTTTTGATGATGCCCTGAAAGGAGGACTTCCGGAACCTCTCGTCTCTGCCATACACGAGGTCGTGTATAGTGAGGATACTCCAAGAGGCCTTTTGAAAAACTTTCTTCCTCTAAGGATTTTTCATCCCCAATAACACCTGGAATGAGCCTTAAGACGGCATCCAAGATAGTCATGGCGGCGAGCTCTCCGCCAGTGAGAACATAATCCCCCAGGCTCACATCTTCCGCATCCCAAGCTTCTAAAACGCGTTGGTCGATTCCTTCATAGCGTCCACAAAGAAATACAAAGGGAAGGGATGACCCCGCCATTCCACGCGCAAGAGTTTGGTGAAAAACTTGTCCTCGTGGGCTAAGATGAATGAGACGCGCTTTGCCCTTTTCCATCACAGAGGAGAGAGCCTTATCCACAATATCTGGCCTCATCACCATTCCGGGACCTCCCCCAAAAGAAGTATCGTCTACCGTTTGATGCTTGTCTTCTGCAAAGGTTCTTATATCAACAACCTGGAGCTGCCAAAGGTTTTTCTCTAGGGCTTTACCAATCAGAGAGTGGCCCAAAGGTCCTGGAAACATCTCCGGAAAAAGTGTGAGAATTGTTACTTTAGGAGGCATCAGAGTCTCCTTTAAGAAACATTTCTCCCTCATCACTTAAGAAGAGCCTCCCTTCCTTAAGATTCACTTCAGGAACAACATCTCGCGTGAAAGGAATCATCTGTAGGTCTCCGGTCAAGGTTTTAACTTCTAAAAGTTCTCCTGCTCCGAAATTATAAAGAGCATGAACTTGCCCAAGAGGTTGACCTTGAAGAGACGTTACTAAAAGTCCAATTAGCTCATTGTGATAGAAAGTATCCTCTGACAGCTCGGGCAGACGTGCGCTCGGGAGCATTAATTTTACACCCTTCAAAAGTTCTGCCTGATTGCGATCTGTGACTCCTTCTAGAGATACAATGAAAGTATTCTTATCTTGAGAAATAACTTTTTCGATTTGGTAACCTTCTTCTCCCTTTTCATTCAAAAAAGGGGAATAGGTTTTTAAGAGTTTCGGCTCTTCCAAAAAGCATTTGACCTTCACATGACCGCGCACGCCATGCGCCGACGCAATCACAGCGGCACATATAAGTGAAGGAGCTTGGGAAGATCCAAGATTCATAAAAAGTCCTTAAGCCTTTTCTTCCGGCACAATTTCCGTATCTCCTGCTGGAGCTTCTTCAGCGGCTGCTTCTCCTGGAACTGTTGGTACAGTCTCTGTATCACCTGTTGAAGCTTCTTTGAGAGGGGCTTCAT
>JBEPVR010000044.1:0-13919 GCA_041690915.1 Alphaproteobacteria bacterium | reverse complement strand
ACCGGTATACAAGGATTTGCAGTCCTCTGCATCACCACTCTGCCACCCGGCCACCATCTGAAGTTTATCTGTTCCTAAAGCCTGTGGTCAAGAAGGTAATTGTATTTGTATGACTTCATATGGAATGAGACAAAAGAAGAGGTCTCAAAAGCAAGGAAAAGGGACTGTATGGGTCTCAGAGTTCCTACCGTTTCACATATTGACGCCTCTCTCTAAGGCTTATATCTTACTCTCCAAATAGGACTAGAACTCATATGCATCTTTATAAATCTATCGCGACCGTAGGAGGCTTTACCTTTTTAAGCCGGATAACGGGTTTCATGCGAGATGCTTTAATCGCCGGAATTTTAGGTGTAAGTGGCCTTACAGATGCTTTTTTTGTGGCTTTTAAACTTCCTAATTTTTTCCGGCGGTTTTTTGCGGAAGGTGCCTTTAATGCAGCTTTTGTGCCGCTTTTTTCTGGAGTTCTTGTGTCTTCAGGCCCTATTGCAGCACGTCTTTACGGAGAAAAAATCTTTGCTCTTCTTTTCTTTGGCTTAACGGGGTTTGTATTTCTTTTCGAAAACATGATGCCATCGGCTGTCTTCTTATTTGCCCCCGGATTTGAAACAACACCTGAACGCTTTGATTTAGCTGTTACTTTATCTCGCATCACGTTTCCTTATATTATGTTTATCTCGCTGGCTTCTCTTTTCAGTGGAATTCTGAACTCGATGGGAAAGTTTGCAGCTCCTGCCGGAACCCCCATTATTTTAAATTTAACAATGATTGCAGCTCTCCTTATGGCTCTTTTTGAAGGGATTTCACCTGGACAAGGGCTTGCATGGGCTGTTTTTTTTGCGGGGATTTTTCAATTAGTTTGGCTTTGGGTTTCTTGTCATTTTCACGGAATGAGTATTAGGCTGGTCCTCCCAAAGCTTACGCCCGAAACTAAATCTCTTATCCGCCTAGGAATCCCCGGCGCCATTAGCGCGGGTGTCATTCAAGTCAATCTTTTTATGGATATGATTTTTGCATCTTGGCTACCGACAGGAGCCATCTCTTATCTTTTTTATGCGGATCGACTGAATCAACTTCCTTTAGGCGTGATTGGTATTGCGATTAGCACAGCTCTTTTACCAGAACTTTCTAAACACGTGAAAACTGGCAATCATCAAGAAGCTCACTCCATCCAAAACCGGGCACTTGAATTTGCTCTTGCTATCACTTTGCCTGCAGCCGTAGGTCTTATTGTTCTAGGAAGCCCCCTTGTCGCCCTCCTTTTTGAGAGAGGAGCTTTTACAACCCTAGATGCTCAATCGACAGGTTATACGCTTTCAGCCTTTGCTGTAGGGCTTCCTGCTTATGTTCTCGTTAAGATTTTAAGCACTCAATTTTTTGCACATCAAGACACCAAAACGCCTATGAAGGTTGCCATAGCCGCCGTTGCTTTAAACTTCATCTTAAATTGCCTTTTCATTGGTCCCTTGAGTTATGTTGGACTTGCACTAGCGACAGCTCTTTCTGCCTGGTTTAATGCTCTCACGTTAGGCACTCTTCTTTTCTTAAGAGAATGGATTATCTTGGATACACGCATGAAAGGGGTTTTACCACGTCTTGTGGTTTCAGCTCTTTTTATGGGTATTTTTTGTTATGGTTTTCAAGTGGTAATACCTTTTCCCCAAGCTCTCTTAATGCGTATGTGTGTTGTGGGGTTGTGGATTGCGAGTGGAATTCTCGCCTACATTATGACTGCACGTCTCGTAGGAGCCTTTTACTTTAGAGATCTGCAAAAGCTTTTGAAAAACCAAACTTTATCGTGAAAGGTTTGCATCCTTGAAAAAACGTTCTATAAGAACAATGATGGAGTTTTTAGGTAATTAAGATGAATCTCATTCGTTCTATTACAACAGTTAGCGGATATACAATTGGCAGTCGCTTATTTGGATTTGTACGAGAAGTCCTAACCGCATCTTTCTTAGGAGCTGGAGCAACGGCAGATGCTCTCACCATCGCTATTAGAGTCCCGTCTATGTTTCGTCGCCTTTTTGCCGAAGGTGCGTTTAACGCTTCTTTCGTCCCATCCTTTGCAGGGCTTCTTGCAACAAAAGGGAAGGGAGAAGCACGTACCTTTGCGGAATACATACTAACTCTTTGGGTGGGTGTTCTTTTCCTCCTTATGCTTGGAATTGAAATTTTCCTTCCCTTTCTTATTTCTCTTGCCGTCCCCGGATTTCAATTAACACCAGGGCGTCTTTATTATGTTATTGAGTTTAGTCGAATTACTTTTCCCTTTATTTTTTTCATTTCTTTGACAGCACTTTATAGTGGCATCTTGAATTCTATGGATAAATTCGCCGTTGTAGCGGCATCCCCCGTGATAGGGAATATGGTTATTATTGCTGTCGTCTTAAGTTTTTATGATAAGTTTACTTCCCCAGGCTATGCTTTTGCTTGGGGGATTATGGCTTGTGGCATTTCACAGTGGCTTTGGGTTTGGGTTCTTTCCCTTAAAGAGGGAATGGGTCTTCGATTCAGATGGCCACGCTTTGATTCAAATGTAAAAAACTTTTTTAAAATTTTAGCTCCTGCGGCCTTTGGGTCAGGGGTGGTACAAATTAATCTTTTAGTCGGCACCTTTATTGCGTCGTGGCTCCCCACAGGAGCCATTTCTTACCTTAATTATGCAGATAGGCTCAATCAACTCCCTTTAAGTGTTATTGGCGTTGCAGTTAGCACAGCCCTTTTACCCATTCTTTCGCGTCAAATTCGCACGGAAGCTTGGGATAAAGCTCACAGCACCCAGATTCAAGCTATTGAGTTTTCAATGTTTTTAACACTTCCCGCAGCTCTTGCCCTTATCTTTCTAGCCGAACCTTTTGTCATGATGGTCTTTGAACGAGGAGCTTTTACAGAAAAGGATACATATGCAACAGCTTTAACTCTTCAAGCTTTTGCGGTAGGTCTTCCTGCTTATGTCCTTATCAAGGTGTTCAGCTCGAGTTTTTTTGCACGTCAAGATACCTTAACACCTGTCTATACTGCTTGTGCTGGCATCGTTGTAGATATTGTCCTTAGTCTTATCCTAATGGGAACATTCCATCAAATCGGAATTGCCTTTGCCACCGCAAGTGCAGCTTGGGTGAATGCCATTTTATTGGGGTATCTTTTGTGGCGCCAAGGCCATTTGACCTTCGAAGCTCACCTTAAAAAATTTGCATCCCGCATGACTTTAAGTTGTGCCGGAACCATTATTCTCCTCAAAGCTCTTCAATTCCTCCTTCATCCCTTTCTTTCAGAAGGAGAGTTTTTAAGGGGTCTTTGTGTAGCAGGGCTTGTGAGCTTTGGCTTTCTAGGCTTCTTGATTCTTTCTCATGTTATGGGCGCTTTAAAATTTAATGAACTTAAACTCATGTTTTCATCGAGGACGTAATGGGACGGATTTTTTCCGGGATACAACCAACAGGTGACCTTCACTTAGGGAATTATTTAGGAGCTATTCGCAACTGGGTTAAGTTGCAAGATCTCCATGAAAGCTTTTTTTGCATTGTGGACCTCCATGCTCTAACAACTCTGCCTGATTCTGAACAACTTCGAAAGGATACAAGAGGAATAGCTGCTGCTTATATAGCAGCAGGTGTTGATCCTGATAAATCTTCTATTTTTCCTCAAAGCGCTGTTCCTGCTCATTGTGAACTTGCCTGGATATTTGCTTGTCTTACACCTTTAGGATGGCTTAATCGCATGACCCAATTTAAAGAAAAAGCGGGGAAGCAGCGGGAACAGGCCAATCTTGGTCTTTATGCTTATCCCGTTCTTCAAGCCGCAGACATCCTCATTTACAAAGCAACCCATGTGCCTATTGGAGAAGACCAAAAACAACACATTGAGCTTGCTCGCGATATAGCAGGGGCTTTTAATCGACAATATGGAGTTGAGTATTTTGAACTGCCCGAGCCTCTTATTTTAAAAACAGCAGCACGGGTTATGAGCCTTAGGGATGGAACTTCCAAAATGAGCAAATCTGACTCTTCTGACTATAGTCGTATCCATTTTATGGATGATCCAGATACAATTGCCCTCAAAATCCGCAAAGCCAAAACAGATTCTCTTCCCATAGAGGGAACGCCAAAGGCTATGGAAACCCGCGCGGAGGCTCTGAACCTTTTAGGAATTTATGCTGCGCTATCTGATCAAAGCTTAGAAGATGTTTGTCTTGAATTTGAAGGGTCTACTTTTGCTCCTTTTAAGAAACATCTTACAGACCAAATTATTATGGTCATGGAGCCAATTCGACAACGTATGCTCTCTCTTCAGAAAGACCGGGCTTTTCTAGACGCCATTCTTAAGAAAGGTGCTGACAAAGCGAGAGGACTTGCTTTACAATACTTAAATGAAGTTCAAGATATTATCGGAGTTATAAAAACATAATACTATGAAAAGAATTTTTGATGTCATTATTGCCCCTATCATTGCTCTTTTTCTGCTTCCGCTTATTTTAATAATCTCGTGCGCGATTAAGCTTACCTCCCAAGGACCCATTGTCTATTGGTCAGATCGAGTGGGAAAAAATAATAAAATCTTTAAAATGCCCAAGTTTCGAACCATGAAAGTTAACACTCCTTCTCTTGCAACCCGACTTATGATCCAGCCGGAACAATATCTGACTCCTATCGGATCTTTTTTAAGAAAAACCTCCCTCGATGAGATCCCTCAGCTTTGGTCAATCTTAAAAGGAGACATGAGTTTTGTCGGTCCCCGCCCGCTTCTTACAAATGAAGAGGAGCTTCTTGCTTTACGTACCCAAGAAGGCATTCATCTTCATAAACCTGGTCTTACGGGATGGGCTCAAATTAATGGCCGTGATTCAGTCACGATTGAACAACGATTTGCTCTGGAAAAAGAGTATATTGAAAGGCGCTCATTTTTCTTTGATATATGTGTCTTTTTAAAAACCATCCCAAAAGTGTTATTTAAAAAGGATATTCTCCACTAAGCAACCTCACGGGACGATTTACGACAATAACTACCGAACCCCAATCCTATAACTCTATGGCTAAATTAGCGCGGAAGCTTTAAACAGGGGCCGTTGAGGTTACGCCGCTACCTCTTGTTCTTCTGATGAAGTAGGAACCATACCAAGAGCTGTAAGGTAAAGATCCAAAAGCTCTTCTTGTTCTAAGCGCTCATTTGTTTCCATTTTCCGGATTTTAAGCACTTGGCGAATAATTTTAATATCAAATCCTGATCCCTTGGCTTCCGCAAATACATCACGAATTTGCTCACCAATTCCAGCCTTTTCTTCTTCAAGTCGTTCAATACGTTCGATAAATGATTTAAGTTGGGCAGATGAAACACCACCGACATTACTCATAAAATTCTCCTTGATATAAATGTGTTTCCTTTTTATAAATCAGTTTTTTTGATTTTGGCAATTGGGGATTTACGGATCAATGAAAAAAAACGATAATCTCCTCCATACATAGGAGTTAACATCATGCGTCGCCACCGTTGCGCAAAAATTATAGCTACTTTAGGCCCGTCAAGTTCATCTACTACACTGATTGAAAAACTTTTTCTAGCGGGTGTTGACGTTTTCCGCTTGAATTTTTCTCATGGAAGTCATGAAGATCACCGCGAGCGTCATAGAATTATTAGAGATGTAGAAAAAAAAATAGGGCGCCCGATTGGTATTTTGATGGATCTTCAGGGGCCTAAACTCCGGATTGGAACTTTTCAGCAAAAAAGTATTTTGTTAGATGAGGGGCAAACATTCATTCTCGACCAGAATGTAGCCCCTGGTGATCAAACCCGTGTCTTTCTTCCCCATCCTGAAATTTTTAAAGCCCTTCAGAAAAACGCTGATATCCTCCTAGATGATGGAAAGATTCGCCTCCGTGTAACACAGAGCACCTCCCATCAAATTGAAACAAGCGTCATCACAGCAGGAACCCTTTCCGATCGAAAAGGGTTTAATATCCCCACTGTAGCTTTACCGATTTCCGCTATGACACTTAAGGACCGAAAAGATTTAGAATTTGGGCTTGAGTTAGGAATCGATTGGGTCGCGCTTTCTTTTGTCCAATGTCCTGATGATGTCCTTGAAGCAAAAAAGCTCATCGGCACTCAAGCCGGCATTATTTCTAAACTCGAAAAGCCTCTTGCGATTCAACATTTAGAAGAAATTGTGCAGCTCTCAGACGCAATTATGGTTGCGCGAGGTGATTTAGGCGTTGAAATGCCCCCTGAGGAAGTTCCCAGTATTCAAAAACAAATTATTCGATGTTGCCGGAAAGAAGGAAAACCCGTTGTGGTTGCGACGCAAATGCTGGAGTCTATGATTCACTCACCAACACCCACGCGAGCAGAAGCCTCTGATGTGGCAACAGCCATTTATGATGGAACAGATGCGGTTATGTTATCCGCTGAATCTGCTTCAGGGGACTATCCTCTCGAATCTGTAACCATTATGGATCGCATCATTACTCATGTGGAACAAGACCCTTTTTATCGTAAAATGCAGGAAGCAAGCTTGCCTGAACCTGAATCAACAACGTCCGATGCCATTACGGCAGCAGCCCGTCAAGTTGCTCATACAATTCAAGCGGCGGCGATCGTAACGTTTACCAGTACGGGAGCTACAACTTTAAGGGCTGCACGAGAACGTCCGGAAGCCCCCATCCTTGCCATTACGCCAGACTTAAACATTGCTCGTAAGCTTTCGCTTGTATGGGGTGTGCATTCCGTAAAAAGCCAAGAGGTCGAAAGCTTTTCAGAAGCTGTTGCGAATGCATGTCATATAGCTGAACAAGAAGATTTTGCCCAAATCAATGATCAAATTGTAGTAACAGCGGGCGTTCCTTTTCGAGTTTCAGGATCAACCAATATTCTTCGTATTGCCAGTATTAAAGCTTCACAAGCTCAATGAGCGAAGATTCTTTTTCCGGTCGTCTTAAGCGATACTCACATGTGACAACGGCCGTGGGAGGTCTTATGGCCCGTCTTTTGGGAGATCGTTATCTTGGAATTTCCATAGATGAGTCCCGCCATGCAGAAAATCTTAAAGAAACTCTGGGAAATCTCAAGGGCCCCTTAATGAAAATTGCCCAGATTCTGGCCGCTGTTCCTGATGTCTTGCCGGAAGAATATGCCACTGCTTTTCTTGAACTCCAATCCAATGCGCCTCCCATGGGATGGCCTTTTGTCAAAAGACGTATGCAGGCGGAACTGGGACCTAAGTGGAGAGATAACTTTCTTGAATTTGAACCTCACGCCTCTGCAGCAGCCTCCTTAGGGCAAGTCCATAAAGCAATCAGTCAAGAAGGTCGCCTTCTTGCTTGTAAACTTCAATATCCTGAAATGGGGTCGGCCGTTGAAGCGGATTTAAATCAACTTAAGTTTATCTTAAAGTCATTTGAAGTTTATAGTGGCGCTCTCGATACAGAAAATCTTCGGCTTGAGATTGGAGATCGTTTACGAGAGGAACTCAATTATCTTCTCGAAGCGCAGCACATGAAGCTTTTTAAGGAAATTCTCTCTATCTTTCCGTTTGCTGACGTTCCTGATGTGATTGATCCTCTCACAACACCGCACCTTTTAACGATGTCGTGGCTAGAAGGAAAAAAATTATTAACTCTCAAAGACACACCACAGGCCTTAAGAAATAAGGTTTCAAAATCTCTTTTCAAGGTTTGGTATTATCCTCTTTATCAATATGGCATTTTACATGGCGATCCTCATCTTGGAAATTATTCGTGGAGCGAACAAGAAAAATTGAACCTTCTAGATTTTGGGTGCATCCGTGTTTTTAAAGCCACCTTTATTCAAGGTGTTTTAGATCTCTATAGGGCTCTTCAAACCCAGGATGAAGAACTAGCCGTTCATGCCTATCGCACGTGGGGTTTTAAAAATATTGATAAGAAATTGATAGAGATCTTAAATCTTTGGGCGCAGTTTCTGTATAAGCCCTTATTGGATGATCGGGTAAGGCCCATTGAAGAAACGCATTCTGGTCTCAAAGGCCGAGAAGTTGCAAGCGCAGTTCTTAATGAACTCAAGCGCAGAGGCGGAATCAAGCCCCCCCGGGAATTTGTGTTTATGGACAGAGCAGCCGTAGGACTTGGCTCTGTGTTTATGCATTTGAAAGCTGAGGTGAATTGGCATCAGCTCTTTGAGGAACTTATTCAAGATTTTTCAGTTTCAGCTCTTGAAACACGTCAACAAGCTGTTCTCAAAAAAGCAAATTTAACATCCCCTTTGCATCATCCCAGCATTTAGGCTTGTCCACACAAAAGTAATGAGCCAAGCTACAATTAAATTGATTTCTGGCCCCCCACTTTCGCAGGGAAGGGCTGAATAATGGGGGGACCCAGGAAAATGGTGCCTTATGCACAAACTACGTCCTAGGGACAAGCCCCTTCTCTAGCCCTCTCTTATAGGGGCGCGGGAAGAGTGACTAAATCCTAGGGAACGGTTTGGAGGATTTCGGGTTTAGATCTATCGGGTATAATGATGATTTTTATACTTCTTCCCGGTAAGTCTTTTCGAGGCGCTCATGAAGCTCTTGAGCTTCCAAGCATAAGATAGCGATGGGGCGAGCGTCAAGGCGAGCAATACCAATGGGAACACCCGTTTCTTCGCAAAACCCATAAGTGCCATCATCAATACGCTCAAGGGCTTGATTGATTTTCAAAATCAATTTCCTTTCTCGATCGCGAGTTCTCAACTCTAAAGATCGATCCGTTTCTGTGGAAGCTCGATCATTAACATCAGGTTCATTTACGGTTTCCTCTTGCATGTGATGCAAAGTTTCCACTGATTCCTTTTGTAGCTCTTCCCTCCATTTCAACAATTTCTGTTGAAAGTACTCAAGCTGCTGAGGATTCATGTATGGTTCTTTGTCACTAGGCTTATAGTTTAATGGTAAGCTCATACTCTTCTCTTTCCTCACTATTAAAAGCGCGGTCATCATGACCTATCTTAAAAGTCCCTGCAATCTTAAAGTTTATATCCTGTGTGAAGAGCAACAATCCCTCCCGTAGAGGTTTCGCACTTAACCCTTCCAAATCCAACCTTCCTCATCAAATCTAACAGTTCTTCTCTCGTTAGAAAGGTCCTAATGCTCTCACTCAGATATTGATAAGCCTCTTTATCTTGAACAATCCATTCTCCCATTCTTGGGATAAGATGAAAAGCATAAAAATCATAGAGTTTTTCAAAAGGAGGGAGGACGTGAGAAAATTCAAGGCAAGCAAACTTTCCACCTGGGCTCAAAACTCGATAAGCTTCTGATAGGGCTTTTTCTTTATAAGTCACATTTCGTAACCCAAAAGCAATCGTATACACATCGACTGAATGATCCTCAAGCGGTAAATCCTCCGCATTGGAGCATAGCCAAGATAAATGAGAATGCCGCTTTTGACCTACGGCTATCATCGCTGGATTAATATCAGAAACAATAACTTGAGCTTGAAACCTGAAACGAGTGAGGCGCTCAGAAATAGCCTGCGCGATATCCCCCGTTCCTCCAGCAACATCCAGATAAATCCCCTGATTTTTTAGAGGAAGACTTTCGACAAACCGCTTTTTCCACAAACGATGAGTACCTAAACTCATGACATCATTCATCAAATCATAGCGAGACGCTACACGTTCAAAAACCGTTTTGACTTTTTCTGTTTTTTCTGCGGCAGAAACCGTTTCAAATCCAAAATCAAAGACTTTTTGAGAAGGAGGTTGATCTTCAATCATGACTCAAACCTTTCTGAGTTAATTTCTTTATATTGATCCTATCTTGGAGTGATGTAGAATACACAAGAAAATAAAAAAATTTAAGAGAAACAGGGATATGGGTGAATCTACGAATGGTTTTAATCAGCGTGAAAAAGCTTTTGAGGCACAATATCTTCATGATGAAGAGCTGACTTTTCGAATTAATACCAAACGCAATCGCCTTTTTGGACTATGGGCAGCTGATCTTTTAAAGTATAAAGATGAAAAAATAACACTCTATGTCGAAGAAGTTATGGGGGTTGATCTTCAAAAAATTCATAAAGATGACGTCCTCCATAAAGTGTTGCGCGATTTAAAGGCAGCCAAAATCCCGATAAGTGAATATCGTGTTCGAAAAGAGCTAGAGAAATGCTGGGTACTCGCCCATGCAATGATTATGAATGAGGAAGGATAATGAACATGGAACGAGAACAAGCTGAAACCATTGCCCTTCAAGTCCTCTCTTTCCTAGTGAGAGATGATAAACTTTTGTCCCATTTTTTAATGATGAGCGGTCTTACCCCTCAAGAACTTAAAAAGCGGGTTCGAGAGCCCGATCTTTTAGGAGGTGTTTTGGATGCTCTTTTAGCAGATGATAAGATCTTGCTGGAGTTTTGCACCTCAACTCACTTAAGCCCTGATACAATTATTAAGGCCCGCAGAGCTCTTCCAGGGGACGTTACGATAGAGTAAGTTAAGACTTGCCCCGCCTTTCAAAGAGTGGCATAAATGCCACGAATTAAGAGTGAGTTAGCATCCTATGAATCTTCTTGGTTTTGAAGCAAACCCCAAAGATACTCGTATCGTTGTTGCTATGTCTGGCGGCGTTGATAGCTCTGTAGCAGCTGGTCTTATGGTTGAAACGGGGTTTGAAGTCATCGGCATCACCCTTCAGCTTTATGACCATGGCATAGCCTCAGGGAAAAAAGGGGCGTGTTGTGCTGGCCAAGATATTTATGACGCTCGGCAGGTATGTGATAAGTTGGGCATTGCTCACTATGTATTGGATTATGAATCACGCTTTAGCCAATCTGTCATTGAAGATTTTGCTGATAGTTATTTAAAAGGCGAGACCCCTATCCCCTGTATTCGTTGTAATCAACAAGTAAAATTTAAAGATCTTCTGACGACAGCTGCTGATTTAGGCGCACAAGCCCTTGTAACAGGTCATTATGTACAACGTGTCATGGGTAAGAAAAAAGCTGAACTTCACCGGGCGGTCGACCCCACCCGGGATCAAAGCTATTTCCTTTTTGCCACAACTCAACATCAGCTAGATTTTTTAAGATTTCCCTTAGGAGGCTTGCCCAAAACAGAAACGCGCAAACATGCGACTCGCTTTGGACTAGAAGTTGCAGAAAAGCCCGACAGTCAAGACATTTGCTTTGTTCCTAATGGATCCTATGTCAGCGTTCTTGAAAAGCTCCGGCCTGGGTCTCTTGAAGAAGGAGATATTCTTCATTTAGATGGTCGGGTTTTAGGGCACCATAAGGGAATTATTAACTATACAATTGGCCAACGGAAAGGCCTTGGTATTGGAGGCGGTGACCCTCTTTATGTTATTCGTCTTAATCCCAAAGAGCATCAAGTGATCGTAGGTCCTTATGAAGCCTTGGCTCGCACAGAAATTTCAGTCAAAGAGGTTAATTGGTTGGGAGACCCTGTCCAAACCCCCATCCGATGCGACGTTAAGGTGCGGTCCACGCGTCCTCCTGTTCCTGCAGAAGTGTATCTTGAAGAAGAAAATAAGGCTCGTGTTGTTTTTCTGGAGCCTGAATACGGTGTTGCGGCTGGACAAGCCTGCGTTTTTTATCAAGGGAATCATGTTCTTGGGGGAGGATGGATTCTAAGAGAAGAAGACCTGCAGGAGTAGACATTCATTTATTTCTTCAAAGCCATTATTATTTCTTTTAACTCTTGAATTTCTTTTTTCAGATCTTGAATCATTTTCTCATCTCCTGCTAGAATTCGCATCTCCTGTGTAACTTTAGCCTCAACTGGATCTCGGTCTGTGTTAATTGCTCGTTGCAGGGCTGTAACAACAACTGCAACAAAAAGATTAATTAAGACAAAGGCTAAAATAAGAGTAATCATAAGAAAATAGATCCAAGCAAAAGGGTACTTTTCTAAAATAGGTCTCGTAATAATACCATAATCATCATAAACCATAAGACGAAAAAGGGTGAATACGGACCAAGGTAAATCGCCAAATTGTTTGGGAAAATCCTTAGAAAACAATTCAACGCCAATAACACCTAAAACATAAAAAGCGACGATCATAAGAAACGCAACACTTAATGTACTGGGGATTACATGGCGCACAGCTTGAATAATATGTCGCATATGGGGTGACATTTCGAAGAAGGTTAAAGAGGGAACGACGCGAAACAACCTAAGAATTGAAAGTCCAGCAGCATGCGGCAAAAGCGAGACTGTAATGATGATAAAATCAAAAATATTTAACCCTTTTTTGAAAAATTTTCTTTGCAGAACAATCATGCGCGTCAAAACTTCGACAACAAATAATCCTAGAATTGTATATTCAATGAGAAATAACGTATATCCAAAATCGCGGACCATTTCTTGTGACGTCTCAAGTCCAATAACGGTAGCGTTAAGCAGTATAAGCCCTACCACAACCAGGTTAAACGTTCGGCTATCTAACAACACTTCAAGTTTTGAATGAAAGGTTATATTTAAAGGAGTTTTCTTTGTGCGTGTGGAAGTCATATGCTTTTGCCTGTTAGCTGGAACAAACCTATGATAAGGCTTTTTCCCTTTTATCAAAACCATTTTCTATGAAGAGTAAATGTTGAGGAGAAATGGTGGGCGTAACTGGGATTGAACCAGTGACCTCTACGATGTCAACGTAGCGCTCTCCCGCTGAGCTATACGCCCTTTCTAAAGGTTGATATACACATGATTTCCATGAGGCGCAAGAGACCACTTTCTATTTCACAGATAGGAAGGTCTCTATATTCCATTTGTCTACTGCTTTTAATAACCTGAAAAACTAAGGGCGCCTTTTGTGATAAAATCCGCAGATTATTATCACTTAAATTTAATCTTGTTTTGTGATAAATGTGTGTATATATTTCAATATAAACGACAGGTATAGGATCTATTAAATAGGGAAAACAATATGCTAACTCACTCCAAAGCGAGATCGATCATTTCAAAATTATCTCTTCCAACGCCAATACAAAAATATTTTTCTAAAATCGATTGGGAAATTGACTTAAGCAATAATACAAACCCCCACGTAGGGGGGTTTTCCGAGTACCCAGATGTCAAACAAAACAATCTTAAGGCCCTTTATTTAAACAGGATTCTTGCAATAAATCCTGCGCCTTTCTTTTTAAATGAAGGAGAAGAAGCCCTCACCTCTGAAAACATCTTTTTTACAGTGGGGTCCATGGAAGGGCTCGATTTAATCTTAAGAACTTTTTCTGAACCGAAGGAAGATACCATTTGTATACCTACTCCCACTTTTTCTGCTTACGAGCATTGGGCCTTAATTCACAGTTTGGGAGTAGAAAAAATTGCCCTTTTGGGGGATAATCTTGATCAAATCAATAATGAAGAAATTATAAAAATTAATCCAAAAATTGTTTTTTTGTGTAACCCTAACAATCCAACCGGAACGAAACTAGCTCCTGAAGCGATCCAAAAGCTATGCGATGCTCTAGACGGATTTGTCATCGTTGATGAAGCTTATATTGAATTTTCTGATCAACCTTCTTCAATTTTTTATTTAACCAAATACAATAATTTAATTATCCTTCGAACCTTTTCCAAGGCATGGGGACTTGCGGGCGTGCGTTGTGGGGCTATTATAGCAGATAAACCTATTATTAATGCTTTAAGATATGTCCAACTTCCTTTTGCTTTTTCTTCTCCTGCTCAAGAAAAAGTACAAGAACAACTTCTAAATCCAGAAGAAATATTTGCTTCATGGGAAAGGATCAAAAAAAATAGAAAAAACTTACTGAAGGAATTATCAAATCTTAAGGCTATCTCTAAAATTTTTAAGAGCGATACGAACTTTATTATGCTCGTTCTTAAGGACTTTCAAAAAACGATGGGGCTCTTAAGACAACACAAAATCAATGTTCTCAATTGCTCGGCAAGCCTACCCAATTCCATAAGAGTATCACTCGGAACAGAAG
>JBEPVR010000043.1:0-14079 GCA_041690915.1 Alphaproteobacteria bacterium | reverse complement strand
CATAAGAAGGAAGCGCTATTTCATTCTCAACCATCTGTTGATGAAGATGAATCAGTGCTTTCAATGTTTCTCCATAAAGAAGCTTTTCACAGAGACCGTTTTGAAGGGCTTTCCGATAAGAAATCTCGCCCAAATCTTCAATCAACATAAAACCATGGACGTGATCCACAGCATAAATCTCAGGAACAGAGAGGCCTGCCTCTTTTAATAATTCGGCGATCGTTTGAAAAGGAGCGGTCTTTTCATGGGGGGGCGGTGCATCCATCAAAAGAGTATTTGGTAAACGGAAATAGCGCCTCTTTGAAGCATCTACGGGGAGAGGGACGAGTGTCTGACCCTTAACTCCTTCTCTCTTTAAAAAAGCATTGCGTAATACCGCCCTTTCATCTTCAAAAAAGTCGATCTTTCCAACCTGTAAAACGGAGGATACGTTCATTCTCATGACTTCCGTAACTAAACTCAATTTCTAAATAATTGCGCGGCAGGAACGCCCCCATACGCTCTGGCCATTCGATAAGGGATACACCGTTAAGTGAGGCTTCTTCAATCCCTAATTCATAAACTTCGTCATGGTGCTTAAGGCGATATAAATCAAAATGCCATAAGACAAAGTTGGGAGTATCATAGGTCTGGACCAAAGTAAAAGTTGGACTCGGGACTTCCGTCTCTTCCCCACACAAAGTTTGAATCAACGCTCTTGCAAAAGTTGACTTCCCCGTTCCTAAGTCCCCCTTCAATAAAATCACATCACCGGGACGTAATACAGAAGCAACTTGACGTGCGACAATACCCGTCTCTCCTGATGTTTGTGAATGAATATGTCTTGCATTTTCCTGTTGCATCTTCAAGACTATGCCATTACTTTCTGGACATCTTCAAGGGGTCATAGCTCAGTTGGGAGAGCGCTACAATGGCATTGTAGAGGTCGGGGGTTCGATTCCCCCTGACTCCACCATGGTTTTTTTGCATTTTTTGTACTTTACTTTTAACATCAATTGAAAACAGAAGCGAAGATTTTAAATTCAAGTGCCGACACTTATATTTTCTTGCCACAACTCTATTTACTTTCAGAATTTTACAACACATATAATTTTATTATTGTTTTTTTCATTTTTATATCTATCTATACATAAATACAAAAAAAATTTTGATTTGTTATTAATTTTTGAAAGGTAGTAATAATGTTAAACCGAAAAAATTTATTTAAAATTTTTTTGTTAGGTTTTACAAGCATTTCTTTGGGAAATCTTCCTACTGCTTCATGGGCCATGGAAGAAGAAGCTCAAGACGATGTAGCACGACCAGGGATTCAGAAACTCCCTGAGGAAGTGATGTTAAATATCCTTGGGTATCTTAAACCAAAACCACTCTCAAAAACCGCCCGTGTTTCTAGAGAATGGCAGAGGTTATGTGAAGATAAAATGTTATGGAAAAATTTTCTTACACAACTAGGAATAGAAATAAAACCTCACGACGTAAAGTCTCTTGTCGTCTCTCTATTAAGCGAGGATACAGTAAATAACTGCATTATATCAAAGAAAACTCCTAAGAAAATTTTAAGTCAACTTGTCGACCTAGGATATTCGAAGGCTCGCAAAACTTATATTAAAAAATTACGTAATTCTTTGGATGATAATGAGGATAGTAACTCCGCACGTATGCAGAAGCTAAGAGAAATGGAGTCAAAGGGTAACGAGCAGGCGGAGAAAGGAAATAAGAGTGCTCAAAGTATAGAAATTAAAGCATTGATTCGAGAGGGTAATCCGAGCAACCGAGAGGCTATAAGGAAGCTTAATGACGAGCTAGCGCAAGCTGGAGATGAGAAAGCACTAGAAAGAAAAATCAAAGGACTCAGCCAGTATCGGTTGGGGCTTAAACCGAGCCAGGTGATTTATCCATACGACCCAGACGCTGCATTCAAGCTTAATGAGAAAGGGGTGCAAGAGGGAAATGAGAGAGCTATAGAAAGAAAAATCGTTGCACGTAGCCAACCTCCTTACGGAGAACGTAGGCAGACCTACGGTTATTCATACAACCGCAAGGAGGCAAGAGAACTTAATCAAACGCGAGCGTCCTCTGGAAATGAGAGAGCTAGAAAAAGAGCACTCAAGGGGATGAGTTTAGGGGAATACGGTTATGCGCATAGACCAGATCTTGCCCAAACGGCTAATGAAAATCTTATCAAGATAGGAAATCTGCCCGCTATAAAAAGAAAAATTAGGGGAAGGGCTTATGGAAAATATGGCTATGAAAAAGATTCTAACTTTTTGAATATCTACTTAGATTTTCTTAAACAAAACTAAGTATTTATTCTTAGAAAGGACTCTTAAGATGGAGACGTGTTTTCTTATCTAAAGATTGAATAAAAAAATGGTAACGTTCGTTTGTAAAAAGGAGCGTTACCATTAATACGCCAATAAGAAACTTTTCATACAGTGAAATGAAAGAAATGTTAAGAACAGATAACATCTTAAAAGTGCCTTATCGCTGCAATAAATTCTTTTCCTGTACGGTAAATAATATTCTCATAGCCTCATGAGGCAAAAGAATATATACCTAATAAACTTGAAGATACTTGACTTTCTTCGGCCGCTTGCAAGGAGCTTTTCTCCAAAGCAATCCCGTCTTTTGTCTAAGTTCATTATTTTCTTCGGTATAGGTTAATTGTATGGATGATTTTTACAAAGCCTCTTCACAAATATTAGAGGAACTCTCTGATTTTTTTGAAACGTCTTGGCCCCAGGCAGATGTGGATTTGCTTGATGATACATTATCCGTAACTCTTCCCCAAGGGCGCCAATATTTGATCAACAAACACGGAGTGACGCGCCAGATTTGGGTTTCCTCTCCCTTCACAGGCGCGCACCATTTTCAATTGAAAAATGGACAATGGAGGTGTACGCGAACGAATATCCTTCTTGAAGATCTTCTTATTGAAGAACGAACAATCCATGCTGCGTGAACCCAGTTATCTAGATAGCGACGTTACTCAACTCAGACCTGTGGGAAATAAACCCCGCGTTTTACAAAAAATTCTTCCCTATGTTTTTCGTTATCCCAAAAGCCTCCTCTTCTCTTTTCTCGCCATCCTTATTGCCTCCCTCACCGTTTTAGGTCTCGGAATGGGATTGCGCTATTTTGTGGATTATGGGTTTTCTGAAAGTTTTCCTTCTGGCCTCACTTATTCCCTTGTTGGGCTTTCTAGTGTTGTCTTCATCATGGCCATGGCAAGCTATGGACGTCTTTATTGGGTTTCCCAACTTAGCGAACGAATTATTGCGGATTTAAGAAAAGATATCTTTTCTCACCTTCTTAAACAAGACGTCAGTTTTTTTGAATCAACAAGTCTTGGCGAAATTCAATCCCGTCTCACAACTGACACCACCCTTTTACAAATTGTTCTGGGAACGTCCCTCCCTATAGCCCTTCGCAATATTCTTATTATTACCGGCGGACTTGTCATGCTGCTTTTGACAAGTTCCTATCTTACAGGAATCATTGCGATTGTCATTCCGCTCGTCCTTGTCCCTATCCTTGTCTACGGAAAAAAGGTTCAACAGTATTCTCGCCTCGCCCAAGATAAAACAGCAGAGGTTTCTGCGCGTTTAGATGAAACATTTGGAGCCATCCGCACGGTCCTTGCTTTTTGTCGCGAACCCTATATGAACCGCCTTTTTTCTGCCCAAGTGGAAACGACGTATCAAGCTTCCTTAAAACGGGTGAAAGCACGCGCATGCCTCACCGCCCTTGTTATGGTTCTTGTCTTTAGCGGCGTCAGTGTTGTGCTGTGGTACGGGGGACATAGCGTCATTAAAGGTCATATGACGCCAGGGCAACTTTCTGCCTTTCTCTTTTATGCAGCTGCCGTTGCAGGAGCAGCGGGTTCCTTGAGTGAAATTCATGGGGATATCTTAAGGGCAGCCGGCGGCATTGAAAGAATTTTGGAGTTTTTAGCTTTAAAATCAAGCCTTAAAATTTCTCCCAAACCCCAGACCCTTCCCTTCCCTCTTCAAGGGCACCTTCAGTTTAGGGATGTTTCCTTCTCCTACCCCTCACGCCCCCACAAACTTATTCTTAAAGATATTTCATTTGAGGTCTTCAAAGGAGAAACCGTCGCCCTTGTGGGGCCCTCAGGTATTGGAAAAACCACTCTCTTTAACCTTCTTATGCGTTTTTATGATCCCCTCAAAGGCCAAATTTTTATTGATGGTATTCCATTGGAAGACCTTAATCATCACGTATCCCGTAACGTTATTGCCCTGGTACCTCAAGATCCTGTTATTTTTACCACAACTTTTTTTGAAAATATCCGATTTGGGAATTTAGAAGCAACTGACGAAGAGGTGAGAGGAGCTGCAAAAGCTGCCTACGCAGATGAGTTTATTGAAGCCCTTCCTCATGGCTACCACACACACGTGGGCGAGAAAGGCGTTACCCTTTCAGGAGGTCAGCGTCAGCGCATTGCGATTGCTCGCGCCATCTTAAAAAACTCTCCCTTTTTGCTCCTGGATGAAGCGACGAGTGCCCTGGATACGGAAAGTGAGCATAAGGTTCAAAAAGCTCTTGAAACACTCAAACATAATCGTACCACCCTTATTATCGCCCATCGTCAATCCACAATTCAAAAAGCTGACCGCGTGATTAATCTTCAAGGAGAAGTGGCTACACATGCAGTTAAAGCCTTCTCATCCCCTCATTCCGACTCCCCCTAAGGGACACGTACCTTCTCCTCATCCCCCACTTTCAAATCAAAAGAGGCTTTAATTAATGCTTTCGTATAGGGCTCCTGAGGAGACTCAAAGATAGAATGAGCTGAGCCGTGCTCCACAATTTTCCCGCGTTTCATAACAAGAACATCATGGCTGATCGCACGTACCACCGCTAAATCATGACTAATAAAAAGATAGGCTAACTTATGGGTGAGCTGAAGGTTTCTTAACAAATCAATCACATCCACCTGTACGGATCGATCAAGGGCAGACGTTGGCTCATCAAGCACCACAAGTTTTGGCTTTAAGACAATTGCACGCGCAATGGCGATGCGTTGACGTTGTCCTCCTGAAAACTCGTGAGGGTAACGATGTCTTGCCTCTGGATCAAGGCCGACTTCCCTCAAGGCTTGAATGACTTGAAGATCGCGTGTTTCAAATGTTTTACCGAGGCCGTGAATCTCCAGCCCTTCAGCAACGATTTGTCCCACGCTCATGCGAGGGCTTAAGGAACTATAGGGGTCTTGGAAAACAACTTGCATTTCCCGTCGCAAGGGACGCATGTTTTTCCGAGAAAAATCTTGGATTTCTTGTCCCTCGAACCAAATTGTCCCTTGGCTTTTTTCAAGCCGCAAAAGAGCCATAGCAAGGGTTGTTTTTCCTGACCCGCTCTCCCCTACAATACCTAAGGTGTGCCCTTCTTTTAAGCTAAAGCTCACATCATCAACGGCATGAATATCTCCAACTTTTCGTCGAAGAAAGCCTCCTCGAATATCAAAATAAACCTTTACATGATCGACTTTAAGAATCGGTGGAGCTCCAGGCGAGGTCGGGACGGCCTCTCCTTTTGGAAAGGAATTAATGAGGCGACGTGTGTAGGGTGAGGTTGGATGAGCGAAAACACGATCCGTCCCCCCCTCCTCCACCATTTCGCCATCTTTCATCACCACAAGGCGATCGGCCATTTTACGGACAATCCCCAAATCATGAGTAATCAATAGCATAGCCATACCCAGCTTCCGTTGAAGCTCTTTCAAAAGATCTAACAACGTGGCCTGGATGGTGACATCAAGAGCCGTTGTGGGTTCATCTGCAATCAGAATTTGGGGCTCGCAAGCGAGCGCCATGGCAATCATCACCCGTTGTCTCTGCCCGCCCGAAAGCTGGTGGGGGTAAGCCTGAAGGCGCGATTCTCCATCCTTAAACCCTGCCATCTCAAGAAGTTCAATACATCGCGCCCGCACGGGTTTGCCCGTGAAGCCTTTATGAATTTGCAAAACTTCTCCAATTTGCTTTTCAACGTTCTGAAGAGGATTCAAGGACGTCATGGGCTCTTGAAAAATCATGGAGATTTTGTTGCCCCGAATGGTGCGAAGATAATTCTCTCCTGCTCCCACTAAATCATGCTCATGAAAATAGATGTGCCCCTTGGGGTGAAATGCCTTCGGATAGGGTAAAAGTTGAAGGATTGAAAGAGCCGTCACCGATTTTCCTGATCCACTTTCACCCACAATGGCAACGGTTTCATGGGGGTTGAGCGTAAAGGAAATGGATTTTACGGCCTCAATGATTTTGTTTTCCTGGTGGAAACAAACGCTTAAGTCTTCAACAGAGAGTAAAGGTTTCGTCATTGTTTTGTCTTCCGTGGATCAAAAGCGTCCCGCACGGCTTCCCCAATAAAAATTAAAAGTGTTAGCATCACCGCAAGAACCACGAACGTCGTTATTCCAAGCCAAGGAGCCTGCAGATTGTTTTTTCCTTGATTTAACATCTCACCCAAAGACGGGGAGCCAAGGGGAAGTCCAAAGCCCAAAAAATCAAGAGATGTTAATGTTGTGATAGATCCATTAAGGATAAAAGGCATAAAGGTAAGAGTTGCGACCATCGCATTGGGAAGAACATGGCGATAAATAATCCGCGGCGTCGAAAGCCCGAGAGCTCGAGCAGCCCTGACGTAATCTAAATTACGAGCCCGTAAAAACTCAGCTCGAACCACAGGGACCAAAGCCATCCAGCTAAAAAGAAGCATTAAACCCAAAAGCCACCAAAAGTTAGGTTGCACAATGCTTGCCAAAATAATCAACAGAAATAAGACGGGCATGCCAGACCAAATTTCGATGAACCTTTGGAAAAGAAGATCCGTAAGTCCTCCGAAATACCCCTGAACGGCTCCTGCTGCAACGCCCACCAACGAACTAAAAAGAGTTAAAGTCAGCCCAAACAATACGGAAATGCGAAATCCATAAATCAGACGTGCGAGCACATCTCGTCCCTGGTCATCCGTTCCCAGCCAGTTTTCCTTGGAAGGCGGCGCTGGTGCCGGAACAGGCAAATCATAATTGACCGTATTATAGCTATAAGGAATCAAGGGCCAGATAACCCACCCTTTTTTATCAATCAAGTTTCGAACAAAAGAATCCCGATAATTGGCTTCTGTTTCAAACTCTCCCCCAAACGTTGTCTCAGGATATTCTTTAAAAATAGGAAAATAATAGTGATCGTCGTATTTGACGAGAAGAGGTTTATCATTGGCAATGAATTCAGCGAAAAGAGAGAAAAAAAATAAAATTAAGAATATCCAGAAAGAAATATATCCTCTTTTATTGGCCTTGAATTGAGAAAGACGCCGTTGGGTTAAAGGAGTGAAGGCCATCATCCCATCCTTCGCTCAAAATCAATACGCGGATCAATAAAGGTGTAAGTCAAATCACCAATAATATGAAGGAAAAGCCCGAGGAGCGTAAAAATATATAAGGTTCCAAAGACGACGGGGTAATCCCGTCCAATAGCCGATTCAAACCCTAAAAGCCCTAAGCCATCTAAAGAAAAGATGACTTCAATCAAAAGAGACCCTGCAAAGAAAATATGGATGAGAGCCGCCGGCATCCCGGCCACCACGATCAACATCGCATTGCGAAAAACATGGCCAAAAAGAACTCGCCGTTCCGTGAGGCCTTTGGCACGTGCCGTTACCACATATTGCTTGTTAATTTCCTCCAAAAAAGAATTTTTCGTCAATAAGGTAAGACTCGCAAATCCGCTAATGACGAGGGCTGTAATGGGCAAAACCATATGCCATAAATAATCAAGAACTTTCCCTCCAAGACTCAACTGATACCAGTCGTCTGACACAAGCCCCCTTAAAGGAAAAATCGACCAAAAGCTTCCTCCCGCAAAAAGAACGATCAGAAGAATAGCAAATAAAAAACCAGGGATCGCATATCCTACAATCACAACGGCGCTCGACCAAATATCAAAAGGAGACCCATCACGCACTGCTTTTCGAATTCCTAAAGGAATGGAAATCAAATACACAAAAAGGGTTGTCCAAAGTCCAATACTAATTGAAACCGGCATCTTTTCAATAATAAGGCCAATAACGGAACGATCTTTGAAATAGCTGTCTCCAAAATTAAAAGTAAGGTAATTTTTTACCATCAACAAAAATCGCTCAAGAGGCGGTTTGTCAAATCCAAACATTTTCTCAAGCTTTTTAATAAATTCAGGGTCAAGGCCTTGAGCTCCTCGATATTTGGATTCAAATCCATGGGACTCTCCAAACTGCTCTATCCCGTGAGTTGACTCTGCTCCTGCTCCAGTAAGACGAGATGTTGCATCTACATTGTTTCCACGGATTTTAGCAATCATTTGCTCTACGGGTCCCCCGGGGGCTGCTTGGATAATAATAAAGTTAATGACCAAAATCCCAAAAAGAGTTGGTATGATGAGAAGAAGCCGCCTGAGTAAATAAGGGATCATTTTTTACACTCCCCCAACATACGATTTATTAAATACTGGTTCCCCATCTTATCGATTAAGCTTCTTCTCTAACACAGGATCCACCCACCACGTACTCAAGCCAATCCCATCTTTAGGCTTCTTCGCAGGCTGACCAAATTTATTCCAATAAGCAAATCGGCTCCTTTTGCTATGCCATCCCGGAATCCCATAATACCCCCATTGTAAAACGCGATCCAGGGCATGCACGCGCGCTTCTAAGGTGGCTCTGTCTGGGGAGGTGATGACAAGCTCCACCAATTGATCCACTACTGGATCTTTAATACCTGCATAGTTTCGTCCATCTTTCAGGTCCGCATACTTGGAAGCCCAAAACTCTCGCTGCTCATTCCCCGGCGTTTCTGATTCTAGAATTATCCCTAAAATCATATCATAATTGAAATTTCCAACTCTTTGGATATACTCAGAAGGCGTGACCGTCCGAATTGTCATCTGAATGCCGAGTTGGGCTAGATTCCGTTCCAAAGCAAGGGCCATACGCTCATAAGCCGGATCATCTAATAAAAATTCAAAGATAAAAAGCTCTCCTGTTTTCTGGTTGACTCTTTTTCCGTCTTTCACAACCCATCCCGCTTCTTTCAAAAGTTTACCCGCCTCTGCAAGAACCTTTCGGTCATTTCCCGACATATTGGTAATAGGAAGTTTAAACTCTTGGGTAAAGACTTCGGGGGGAAGTTGATCTTTAAAAGGCTCTAGGGTTTTGAGTTCTTCCCCCTCAGGAAGGCCGGAAGAGGCCATGGAAGAGTTGCTAAAGTAGCTTAAACTTCGCGTATAAACGTTGAAGAAAAGGTTTTTATTCGCCCATTCAAAATCGAACGCTTTGGCAAGGGCTTCTCTCACTTTCCGATCCTTAAAAAGAGGTTTACGTGTATTAAAGAAAAGCATCTGCATGCCTTGAGGCATGGCGTTTGGAAAATCTGCCTTAATAATTTTCCCTTCTTTTACGGCAGGAATATTGTATGCTGTTACCCAATTTTTTGCGATATTTTCTGGTCGAAAATCATGATCGCCTCCTTTAAAAGCTTCAAAAAGGACATTTTGATCTCGATAATACACATACGTTATATCGAAGTTGTTTTCCCCTTTCTGGGAAGGAATATTTTCTCCCCACCACCCTGGAATACGCTCATAAGTAATTGATTGACCCGGTTTAAAGCTTGCAATTTTATAAGGACCACAACCAATGGGTGGCGTAAGATCTGCTTTCTCAAAGTCATGGGTTGTATAATAAGCTTTTGAAAACACAGGAAATTGCCCTAAAATTGCTGCGAGCTCCCGATTTTGATCGGTTGAAAATAAAAATCGCACCTGATCAGGCCCCACCTTCTCTACACTTTTTACATCTTTATAATATTGAGCAAATAAGGGAATTGCTTTTTTCATAAGGGTATGAAACGAGAAAATGACATCGCTCACCGTTACAGGCGTGCCATCGGAAAATTTAGCGTTCTTATTGAGGGTAAAAGTCACGCTTTTTCGATCTGGCCCGACTTCAACTTTTTCTGCCAAATAAGCATAGAGAGAAAAAGGTTCATCCCCAGCTTGAGTAAGAAGAGTGCAGTGCAGTGCTCCCGCTCCTGCGGCTGCATTCCCCTTAATAATAAAAGGATTGAAACTATCAAAGCTTCCAAACCACGCTGCTTTTACGGTCCCCCCTTTGGGAGCATTGGGATTGGCATAATCAAAATGAGTAAACTCTGTGGGGTATTTTAAATCCCCAAATATGGCAATTCCATGTGTCGGTGATGAGGGGGAAGGTGGTGTTTGAGAAGGAGGCGTTTGTGCCTGAAGAAAGGAAGAAGAAAGGAGGAGAGTGCTTAATAAAAAATATTGTAATAATTTCATTTTTTCTTCCTATTCATTATCATTTTTTGAGAAGGGGCGTTTCAGGGGTTGGTGTGGGTTTAGAATCAGGTTGCTTTTCAGGTGCTGGCACTCCCTTTACGTCAGGGATGGGAGGAGGATTGTCAGTTTGTTGGCGCAAATAAGCAATTAAGTCGGCCCTTTCTTTATCATCTTTAATCCCCACAAAAGACATCTTGGTTCCAGGTACAAAGTGCCGTGGGTTATATAAGTAGATATTTAGGTCATCATAGGTCCACGTTCCTCCCTTTTGCTCCATGGCTTGCGAATAAGTATAGCCAGGATGTTTGGCTTTTGGGGCTCCTACAATGTTATGAAGATTTGGACCAACCCTATTGGGACCTCCCGCATCTATCGTATGACAGCTTGTACATTTTTTAAAAATGACAGCACCTTTTTCAGCATTCGCTGCAACGAGCAAAGGTTCGATAGGAGCCGGTCCTTGTTTATCTGCTTGCTCACCTGCCGCAAGTTGTGGAGAGGGTACTCCTTCAATTTTAAAAACGTTTTCTTTAAGCATCTTTGGATGAATCAGGACATTAGAAATCAAATCTGCCCCTTTAATGGTCAGCAAAGCAATGAGAATGGCTGCCGTAATTTTGTTAAATTCAAAACTATCCATTTCCCTGTTATTTTTTAACCCTATACAATAAACCCTACTATATAGGGCTCTGGGACAATATGGTAGTCATTCTTCACGCATTTTTTCAGGTTTTCGATATGTTCCATATAAAATTTGACAAGACGACTGTGGATTTAAGTTATAGGCATCCATAACTTTTTTAAAGGTTTTGTAAGATAAAGGCCGATGGCCAGGGTGGGGGAAGCCTCCTCCTATGGCTTTCAAACTTTGCAAAAATTCAAGAGCATGAGCAGGGGTTGTCCTGACCCATTCTTCTTCGACGTGACGGAAACCGGAAAGGGGAAGCCAGTCTTTCAGTTGGCCAAAGGTAATAAAATCTAAAACGCCGCACGGTGCTTCGACCAGCCTATGGGCCGTGCGCCACTCATGGAACGTGTTATTCCCAAGCGTTGTAATATAAAGTCGTCCTCCCGGCTTTAAACAACCCACAAGACGTGTGAGAGCGCCTTTTGGATCTTGAAACCAATGCAGGGCCAAATTTGACACAATTAGATCAAAAGAAGCTGAGAAACAGGGGTGTTCCCCATCCACAACGAGAGGAGAAATATGCTCTCCCCTCACTTGCTCTTGAGCTTTTTGAAGAAGAGAAAAGGAAAAATCTGTTAAGACATAATGATCAGCCTGTGAAACGAGATGGCGGCTTAGCATCCCGGTTCCACAACCTATTTCTAAAACCGTTCCTAAAGTGGGGCCTTCTTGGGTCAAGATTTTAGTCGCCAATCTGTGAGCGGCAAAATTTTGAACTAAAGCATGTTGATTATAACTTTCCCCTGCACCAGAAAAAGCTTCTAAGACTTTTGAAGAACGATTCATAAAACAAGATCCAAGTTTATGCTATCGCTCACCATATCCTTTTAGGGTCTGTATTAAAAGAGATATCCGTTTGTATAAGTGCTCGGGCGATTTAATACTACGTTCCATCTGTTTTGAGAAAATAGTGTAATCATTCCCCCTTCGTGTCCTGTAGGGGCTAGAAAAACTAAAGTTTTCCTAAAACCAGGGAGAGCCTGCCCTACGAAAATAATTCTTTAACAGCCGCCCGATTTATCTTGACGGGATAACGAACGCGTAAGGCATTTACATATCCCAACACAAGATCATTTTGATATTGTTCTAAGATTTTTTCTTTAAAAGAAACCATTTTTTCTTCCTTTACCTTAGGTGTAGGAGGAATAATTTTATTTAAGGTAACAACCGCAAAGCCTTGAGACGTCAGCACCATCCCCGCATGGTCTGGGCGCAAGGAAAATACCAGTTCTTTTACCTCATTTGAAACCTTTGGGGAAGGTTCAGACAAGGAAAGATTTGGCAAAAGCGTCATTAAGGAAACCTTTCGATCCCCCTGGTTAAAGGCTTTCACATATTTTTCCGCTTTAGCATGGGCGGCTTTGAGTCGCTCGTAGTCTGTCCATGCTTTTAAGACGCGATCTTTAATTTCTACAAAGGGCTGAAAGGAAGGCGGGCTGATTTTATCGACCCGAACCATGTAGGATGTTCCGTCCTTTGCTTGAGAAAAAGGACTATCCGAGCCTTCTTCAAGAGAAAAAGCTGTCTGAAGAATTTCTTGAGCAAGCTCCTTATTTGTGATTAATTTTGGGGAAGGCGTTTCCATCCGATCAAGACCCTTTGCATCAACTCCTTCCAGTTTAATAAGTTCCGCCCCCTTAAGAGTAGGAGCTAGCTCTTCAAGGGTAGCTCCTCCCGCAATTTTGTCATCTAAATCTTGGGTTACTTGAAAAATCTTTTCTAAAGCTTTTTCTTTTTGAATTTCAGCCATGATTAAAGGCGTAACCCTAGGAAGAGGTTGTTTTTTATACTCAGGCTTAGCTTCATAAATAGCCTTGATTTCATCCTGAGAAACAGGGATCTCTTTTGCCAGAAAAACTGGATCAATCACAAGAGTCGTAATCGTTCTAAGTTCGGGTGTCTTAAACTGCTTTTGATGTTCTTTGTAGAACGCTTCTAAAACATCCTTGCTGGGCGGTGCAGGGAGGGGCATTTCTTGAGGCGCAACCATTAGCAGCGCTGCTTGCCGGTATTGATATTGAGCCTCAAAAAGACGATCAACAATGTCATCGGCTAGATAAGCCCCAACCATGATGGCGCCGATAAGCTGTTCACGCGTAAGTTCTTTTCGAACTTCAGCAATATAGGACTCTTCTGAGTAACCGTTGTTACGTAAGACATGAGCAAAAAGATCTCGATCAAATAGCCCGTTTTCATTCTGAAAGGCCTTAAGAGAGTGAATCTGTTGGCGAAGAGTTTCATCACTTACCGTAAGTCCTAAGTGATCTGCTTCAAGGTTTAAAAGAATTTCTTGAATGAGCTGGCTCAAAACGATTTGAGGCAATCCCGCTTTTAAAATCTCCTCTCTTGTCATGGTTTCACCGGACTGAGCCATGAAACGTTGAGCCTGGTGTTGCACCTTCTCAGCGAACTCATACCGGCTAATTGATAAATTTCCAACGTCTGCGACAACAGCATTAGGGTCATGAGGTCGAAACCAACTCCCTCCTCCAAAAAAAGCCATAAAGCTTAAGGCTACAATAGCGAGAAAGACTTTCGCAGCACGGGACTGAGAAAATTTTTGAAATGCTTGAATCATAATTAACCGTTGTTTGAGTCCATTTAGAAAGGATTCTACAGATTTTTAAGAAAACTCGCAAGACAAGAACCCTTGACGTCCAATTTACATTTCTATAGTTGAAAAGAGTGTGGATGGGTGGCCGAGCGGTTGAAGGCACCGGTCTTGAAAACCGGCAAACGTGAGAGCGTTTCGTGGGTTCGAATCCCACCCCATCCGCCAGAAAAGTTTTGTGTTCATTACCAGCACAGGGTCACCGCATTAAAATGTAAGAGTTTGCAAGAATTTTAGATAAAGTTTAAGAATCCTTTCAAGAACCCATTGAAAGGAATATAGAGATGAAGATTAGTTTAATAAAGAGATTTGATTTATTAGAGGATCCAAGAATCGATCGACACAAATTATATCCGTTAGGAGAAATTCTTTTAATTACCTTAGCAACCATTCTGACTGGAGGGGAAAGCTATGAGGACATGAGGATT
>JBEPVR010000042.1:0-14427 GCA_041690915.1 Alphaproteobacteria bacterium | reverse complement strand
GATCAGTTTGAAAACCATAATGAATGCCGTTTCTCGCGCGAGGCACCCCTTGGAGTGTTTGGTTCGGTGCCTCACCGTCGCAAACGTGCTTTCAATAGGGGTAGTCGTGCGAATATGCTTCCAATGCTCAGCAGGAAAATCATACAAAGCCAATAACGTTTCACGATCCTTTTCCAAGCATTCTGTTGCTTGCGGATATTTGGCTTCATATTTATCAAGAAACAAGGCAAAGGCTTTATGAGCTTCCTCTCTGTTTTCTGCCATCCAAATGTTATGCAAGTCACCCTTAGCTTTGCTTTGAAGGGATTTGGGAAACTTGTTCAAAACATTCCCTGATTTATGAAACCAACATCTTTGATGACGTGTTTGTGGCCAGACCTCGTCCTTTGCTTTCCAAAAACCCAAGGCTCCATCACCAATGGCTAATTTGGGCGGAAGGGAAAGACCACGCGCTTTTAAATCTGCTAAGAGCTCTCCCCAGCTTTGTGCACTTTCCCGATATCCATCACTAAAGCCAATCAGCTCTTTCTTGCCTTCAGGAGTCGCTCCAATGATAACCAGCATACATTGCTTGTCATATTCCATTCGGGCCTAAAAATAAATACCGTCAACCCAAATGTAGACGTAGTTTTTGCTCTCCAATCGTCGCTTCTGCCATTGATTCAGCTCCTCTTTCCATTGTTTCCGCAATCGAAGAACGGAGTCCGCAGAAAATCCGCCCGCAGCCTTAAACACATATCCAAAGTAACATTAATTATCTTTCTTTTTTAGTAAGATATAGAAACTATAATATATAAAATCAAATGATTGCTCTCCTAGAAAATTTTTAAAGGGATGAGGCGTTCAAGCCATGAGCCTTCTTTCATTTTTATCCATTCTGGGCGCAGGTCCTCGCCTTTGAGAAGGAGGTAACAATCACCATACCATTCATTCCCAGGGAAATTGTGTCCTAAGACAGCGGCTACGACTTGGGCTTCTTTTTTAAGACCCAGGGCTAAATAACATTCCACAAGACGATGCAAAGCTTCCGGAACATGGGTGGTCCTTTGATAAGCATCTATGACAACTTGAAAGCGGTTGATAGCCGCAAGATAAAGTCGATGCCTCATATAGTACCGCCCCACATTCATCTCTTTCCCCGCCAAGTGGTCATAAACAAGATCTATTTTGAGTTGCGCATCACGACCGTATTTGGTGTCGGGAAATTTCTTTACAACAGCTTGCAAAGCATTAAGCCCTTCATATGTATTTTTTTGATCGCGTGTAACGGCAAGGATTCTATCATAATAACACAACGCTTTTAAATAATAGGCATAATCAATATGCTTATACCCAGGATGGAGTTGAATGAAAGCATCCAGAGTCGCAGCCCCCTTATCATAATCACCATTTAAATAATTGGCATAAGCTGACATTAACTGGCCACGCGTTGCCCACTCTGAATAAGGGTGTTGACGTTCAACTTCATCAAAAGACTCTGAAGCATCCTTATAGTCATTTTTTAAAAGATTTTTATAGCCTTCTATGTAGAGATCAGTGGCAGGCCTCTCCACATAGGGTTTTTCCTTATCACTGCACGCGGCTACCAAAAGAAGACCTATGACTCCTCCGATCCTTAAATAGTGCTTTTGCATTTCGTTCATCCTTAACCACATAATTCTTCTGTTTATAGGACTTTTGTTTTCACACATCAATGGGGGAGTTAAAAGCCAGATATGAAATAATGAGAGTCAAAATCTTTCCTTAATTCAGTTTGAACAGGGTAAATGCATCTTAAATCCATGGAATCTGGGAGAGTAAGTACACTGGCTTACAAAAAGGACCCCAGTATGATGTCACCCTTCACATATGAAAAACGAGAAGATTTAGCATCATTCATTCCTTATTCTCTTCCCGAAAAAGATTACAAGGAAGTTAGCCGGCAACATCCCGCAACTTTAAACATAAAAATCTTGCTTGATCTTGCTTATCCTAAAACGTTAATTGATATTTTGTAGCTCCTCCCTGGCCATATTTTTGGATCAATTTTTTATCTAAGAGAGTTGCTAAGGCATAGGCAACCGTTCTTATGGGAAGGCCCGTTTGTTCAGAAATTCTTTTTGTTTGCAGGCGAATTTCTGGATGCTCTTTAAAAACGTTCAATACTTTTAGAGCCGTCTCTGAGAGTTTTTGGAGAGCCTGGAATTTCTTTTGGTATTCTTTTACACCTTCCAAAGATTCTCCAATAATCTTTATCATGAATTCAAGAAAATAATGAATCTTATAGGCGCGCGGGTTTTGCTGGAATTTTCCATCTGAACAACGATTTAAAACAAAATAATATTCTTCCTTGCGCATTTCAATATACCGGTCAATGGCAAGATATTTTGCAACTGTTGCTAATGCGTTGTTTTTAGATTGTAAAAGAAGCAATAGGAAAAGCCCTCTCCCCAATCGCCCATTTCCATCTTGAAAGGGGTGAATGGCTAAGAACCTAAAAATAAACTCTGAAGCCATGGCCAAAGTTCGCACATCTTGGAGATAAATTTCATTATACCACAGAAGAAGATCAGCCATTGCTGCTTGAGTCATAGGTCCTGCATCGGCTGTCTTAAATATAATACGTTTTTCTCCTGTCCCCCAATTTTGTTGGACGACGGAATTCGGCTGGGTTTTGTATTTACCCGCGTAAGGCAATCCTTTTTGATAGGGCGCTAAAAGCTCATAATGAAGACTTCGAACATCCGTTTCCTTTAAAGGAATGAAAGCTTCAGCTTCTTGATAGATTAAAAGCAACATTTGTCGACAACCTGCGACCTCTTCTATACTCCGCTCGCGATCCTTAGAAAGCTTATTTTCGATCATAAGCTTATGGGTTTCAAATGCAGACATATGACCATCCGTTGACAAGATTGTGTCAATCCAATCCACTTCTAAATCTGTTAAGAGGGCATTTTCAATTCGTGTCGAAGCTCCGATCATACTTACCCTTGCAAATTTCCGAATAGCTTGCAATTCCTCGGCAGGGAGCCCCTTCAAGATCCCGTAGACATCCACAATTCGATTCTCTAGAGTTTGCAAATCCAAACTTTGTTTTGGAGTAAGTTGAAAAGAAAGAGTCTGCATATCCGGCAACATCCTGCAACTTTATGAATCTATTTATTGCATGATATTGTCGGATTGTAAAGAAAGGGTGCTCAGCGCTTAAAGCGCCTCAATTGCATAGGCGGTAGGATCAGCGAAAAGAGCCAAAAGAAGCTTGTGGTGAAGGCCATGACCGGTGCGGACGCCATGGAATTTTCCGAGGATGAGACCCCCTGCCAAGTGAAGATCGCCGAGAGCATCGAGCACTTTGTGACGAACGCATTCATCCTTATACCGCAAGCCATCTTCGTTAACGACTTCCGTCCCATCATAAACAAGTGTGTTCTCGAGAGATGCGCCTTTGGAAAGCCCCATAGCCCAAATTTTTTCAGCATCTTCTAAAAGACCAAAGGTACGAGCAGAAGAAATATCTTCCGCAAAATCTTCTTCTAGGGGGCGAAAAACACGATGTTGAGGCGCCAGAGATGTCCGGCCAGCAAAATCAAAGTCGACCTCAATTTCATAATAAGGGGCAGGCGCAAGAGAGACTTTCCGATCTCCCTCTTCAACAATCACTGTTTTTAAAACGCGAATTGTCTTACGGGAAGCACGTTGCTCCTCGATACCAGCTTCTTCCAAAAGGGCTACAAAAGGCTGGGCGCTTCCATCCAGAATAGGAAGTTCAGCTCCATCAATTTCAACGCGAAGATTATCGATGCCATTTGCTGCAAGAGCTGCCATCAAATGTTCAATTGTAGAGACAGTCACTCCTTGGCCATTGCCAATAGTGGTACAGAAACGAGTATCGACAACCGTCTGCCAGAGAGCTTTGATTTCAATCCCCCCTAGATCCGTTCGAATAAAAGTAATGCCACTTCCTGAAGCGGCAGGATGTAATCTCACTGTTGCTGGAGTTCCAGAATGCACTCCAATTCCTTGACAGGAAACCCCATTTGCAATTGTCTTTTGATAATGGTGAACATGAGGTCTAAGGCCAGGAATCAGTGCGCAAATCTGAGATTGATTCGTTTCAACCGAAAGAGAATGAAGACCCGTCACTGTGTTATCCTTTATTGATATTCTTCTATCCTAAAAAATAAACCGACTCGACAGAAGAAACAAATCACTGATTATGACGGATTGCTACAGAGTAACCGAACGACAGACATTAACAATTTTAATCAACCGCCCCAACATTGCGGGGGGACTTCATGAGGAGCGCAAAATCCATTAGGATCTAACTCTTTTCCAGATCAATTACAACCATCCATAGATGTTTCATCAACCCCATTTACTTGTTACAGATTTGTATATCGTAGGGGAAGCCAATAGGTGGTATGCCCACACACCAATAACACTGTATAGGTCCTTGGGACGGCAACTTCCCACACGACTTGTGGGACTAACTATTACAAATGTGGGGATTAAAAATAGCTAAGCTGAATGCGGCAATCCCGATCTTCAAATATTGTTTTCTTGTCATTATTGCTCTCCTTTTTTGAAGGGCGGTTTATTCCTAAGTTTTTATAAATTAGATTATATTCAATCAAAATTTATTGTGTACATTGCACCGGCCATGCCTCAGGGTCACAAACTCCATCATTTGAGAATGCCTGTGCACATGCATTACAAGCAGCACTGTGGCTTACCAAGCTTTCTGTATATAGTAACGTCCTTGGTTCTGGTCCGCTAGGTCCATCTACACAGCAATAACACTTTAGAGGCCCAAAAGACGGATCGGAACCGCAGGCCTGCACGGGCTGGCTATTAGAACTTTGAGTGTTAAAAATGGATAAGCTTAATGCGACAATCCCAATTTTCAAATATTCTTTTTTTATCATATAATGCTCCCGTTTTCTGAAGTGTTTTTATTTTAATACCTTACCTACAGTGACATCAAAAATTTTAAGAATCAATTACTAAAAATTTTATTAGGTTCCATCCGGTTTTGGGAAAACGAATGGATAAACTTACTTTTTGGGTGTCATCCTTGGCAAGGGCAAGCTTTTCCTACCTTTGGATCGTTGGATCAAGAAAAGTCATTGTTTTTCTAGTCAAGGGATGACAGGAGGCGGGGTGAATTATTACACTATTTTCTCAAAACCGGATGGAACCTAGCTCCGTGACCAATATTTAAAATGCCTCACACTAAGAGGTAGTATGATTAAAAATTTGCTCAGGGAGCAAAAAGCTTTATATTCTTTGTCTACCTTAATCCTAGGGGATAAGGAAGTCGAAAATTCGACCATGGATCTCTATAATTTTACAAAATCATCATCACCGGATTTTCAATTAGCTCTTTGAAAGCCTCTAAGAAAGTGGCCCCCACCGCTCCATCAACGACACGATGATCAACAGAAAGAGTACACGTCATAAGGGTAGCGGATGTTAAAAGACCATTCCGCACAACGGGACGTTCTTCACCCATCCCCACGGCTAAAATACAGCCTTGGGGAGGATTGATAATCGCTGAAAATTCCTTCACCCCATACATCCCCAGATTGGAAAGGCTAAAGGTGCCCCCTTGGAATTCTTGAGGCTTGAGTTTGCCTTCTCGCGCACGCCCCGCAAGGTCCTTCATCTCTTTTGAAATCTCTACCAGACCTTTTGTCCCCGCCTCACGAATTACAGGGGTGATAAGTCCTCCCTCAATAGCAACTGCAACGGCAACATCGGCGGATTTATATTGATAAATTTGCTCATCAATCCAAGAGGCATTAGCCTCGGGCACGCGGTTTAAAGCCACCCCACAAGCCTTAATAACAAAGTCATTAACCGAAAGCTTATAGCTTCCATTGGCTCGATCATTTATCTTTTTGCGCGCTTTTAAGAGAGCATCAATGTCACATTCAACCGTTAGATAGAAATGGGGAATGGTTTGTTTCGCTTCGATGAGTCGCTTTGCAATGACTTTACGAATATTTGACGTAGGAAGAATATCATAGGCTGGCTCATATCCGGAAAGAAGAGAGGAAGGAGCTGAAGATCTTGAAAGAAGAGCCTCACTTCCGCCTTGCGCCAGAGCTCGTTCCACATCTTCCTTAATGATGCGCCCGCGAGGACCAGAACCTGGAATGGACACCAGGTTGAGATGGGCATCTTCAGCAATGCGGCGCGCCAAAGGGCTCGCAAAAATGCGGAAATCAAGGGGCGCTGTTTGAGAAACAACTTTTAAGTCTGGCTTTTTTTCAGAAACCTCTTGAATGGGTTCTGGTTTTTTTGCAGGGGCAGCTTCCTCTTTCATCTTATCCAGAGCGGAAGCGTCCTCCCCTTCTTCAAGTAAAAGGGCGATGGTTTGGTTAACTTTAACCTGTTCCGTTCCTTCAGGAACAAGGATCTTACCAATCCGCCCCTCATCCACGGCTTCCACTTCCATGGTTGCTTTATCCGTTTCAATTTCAGCAATAACATCGCCAGCCTTGACGGACTCTCCCTCGCGTTTATGCCATTTGACAAGGTTCCCCTCCGTCATGGTGGGAGAAAGGGCGGGCATTAAGATTTCAATGGGCATCCTTAAGTCCTCTTATTTTTATAAGCGATAACAGGCCGCTTTTGCAGCCTCTACAATAGTCTCAACTTGGGGAAGTGCCAAGTGTTCTAAGTTTGCCGCATACGGCATGGGAACATCTGCTCCTGTTACTCGAAGGAGAGGTGAATCCAGATAATCAAAAGCTTGTTCCATCATAAGGGCTGCAATCTCTGATCCAATACCTGCAAAGGGCCAGCTTTCTTCAATCGAGACAATGCGGTTTGTTTTCATTACGGATTGAACGATTGTCTCTACATCCAAAGGACGAATGGTCCGCAGATCAATAACTTCCGCTTCGATTCCTTGTTCCGCTAAGACATCAGCGGCCTGGAGAGCTTTACCCACCATGAGGGAAAAAGCTGTCAGCGTAACGTCTTTCCCTTCCCTTCTGACGAGAGCTTTTCCAATAGGCAAAATATGTTCAGGATCTTGTGAAACATCATCAAAATGTTGCCCATAGAGAAGCTCATTTTCTAAGAAAATGATAGGATTAGGATCACGAATGGCAGCCTTTAACAGAGATTTAGCATCGCCAGCGCTATAAGGGCTGATGACTTTAAGACCCGGACAGTGGGCATACAAACTCGCAAAGCAATGGGAATGCTGAGCCCCTACCCGAGAAGCGGCTCCATTCGGGCCACGAAAGACAATGGGGCACCCCATTTGTCCCCCCGACATATAGAGCGTTTTAGCTGCTGAGTTAATGATCTGATCCATGGCTTGCATGGAAAAGTTAAAGGTCATGAATTCAACGATAGGACGAAGCCCTCCAAAGGCGGTGCCTACGCCCAAACCTGCGATGGCATGCTCTGTAATGGGAGTATCAACGACCCGTTTCGCACCAAATTCGTCTAAGAGCCCTTGGCTGACTTTATAAGCACCGTTGTATTCTGCAACTTCCTCCCCCATCAAAAAGACAGTTTCGTCACGGCGCATTTCCTCGGCCATCCCATCTCTAAGAGCCTCTCTCACCGTCATTGAAATAAGAGTCATAGGTTTTCTCCTTCTTTCAAAACATCCGTATAAAGTTCCGAAGGTTCAGGCTCAGGAGAGGTCTTTGAAAATTCAACAGCTTCTGCAACCACAAATTTAACTTCGTCTTCAATGGTTTTAATTTGATCTTCAGAAATTTTAAGAGTCTTAAGCATATAAGCTTTGAAATGCTCGATGGGATCGCGGTTTTCCTTCACCCCCTCAACTTCTTCTTTAGAGCGATATTTTGCAGGGTCAGACATAGAGTGCCCCCGATAGCGGTAGGTATCCAGCTCAAGAATATAGGGTCCTTTACCCGAACGGGCATGAGTGACAGCGCGTTTTGCAGCCTTGATGACTTCTAAAAGGTCCATTCCATTAATTTCTTCTCCCGGAATGTCCCATCCTTGGCCTCTCCCATAATAATTGGGGCCGGCTGAGGAACGTTTCACCGAAGTCCCCATCCCATAATGATTATTTTCAATGACGTAAATGACAGGAAGCTTCCAAAGAGATGCCATATTGTAAGATTCATAGACTTGGCCTTGGTTAGCTGCTCCATCTCCCATATAGGCGACACAAACACCCCTATCTTCTTTATATTTATGGGCAAAGGCAAGGCCCGTACCTATAGGAACTTGCGCTCCCACAATCCCATGGCCTCCAAAGAAATTTTTTTCACGACTAAACATGTGCATGGAGCCTCCCTTTCCTTTGGAGTACCCCCCACTACGCCCTGTGAGCTCGGCCATCACCCCTTTGGGATCCATCCCACACGCAAGCATGTGGCCATGATCACGGTAAGCTGTAATGACGGTATCTTGAGGCTTTAAAGTGGATTGGATACCAACCACCACAGCTTCCTGACCAATATAGAGATGACAAAATCCCGCAATAAGCCCCATCCCGTAAAGTTGAGCAGCGCGCTCTTCAAACCGCCGGATAAGAAGCATTTCGTGGTAGGCTTTTAAAGCCTCATCGTGTGAAATAGCATTTGGCACGTTCTATACCCTTCTTTTACTCATTCTCGAGCCATGCTTACCCAGAAATGGATGAATTGACAACCCAGTTTCCGCTCAAAGCAAACTCAACACCATATACAAAGAAAACCCCACCAGCATAACGCCAGAAGAACGATTGATCCAGAGAAGTTGTTGATCTGAAAGCTTGTGATGCATAAGATGTATGGCTGTGCTAAGAGAAAGCCACCACGCACTCGCCCCCAAGCAGACTCCTGCCACAAGAACGGAAGCCTGCAAGAGAGAATCATTCACAGGAGAAATCCCCATCGCTGCAAAAGCCGCTGCGAAAACAAGAAGCGTAATAGGGTTAGAAAGTGTTAAGAAAAAAGCGGATGTAAAGGTATGGAGAAGGTTTTTTTCTTCCGCCTTTTCCTGGGGAGTTTCGCGAGGAGAGGCTCTAAAAATGGAAAAACCAATCCAAGCCAGAAGAATCCCCCCAAAAAGGCGTAAATAAAAATTGTGTTGGGTGATAAAATCCGCAACCCCTGCAAGACTGAATCCAGCGATCGCTCCGTAAACGGTGTCAGCAAGAGCAGCCCCTAATCCTGTGAAAAGGCCTAAAGCATAGCTCCCTGAAAGGGTTCTTCGAATACACAAAATTCCAATGGGCCCCACAGGAGCTGCAATCAAGAACCCAATGAGAATGCCTTTAAAAAATAAAAGCAAGAGAATTGAAAGAACCATGGAACCCTGAATCATTTTATTTAAAAAGTGGTTCCTTTGTACCGTGGGTGAGCAGGAAGGACAATCTAATTTAGCATTTAAAGGGCGAACTTTATACTTCTTTCTAGAATTCAAACATCGAACAATATAGTTTTGGCTAAAGATTTCTTTCCCTATTTTTCTCTCGAAATTTAAAAAAACTGCGTGAAAATTAACTGCCTTTTCTTTGAAGAGAAATATAGTTTTCAACAGGTAGCAATTTATTAAGGGTCCTAAATGTTCCGCAATCAGCCCAAAGGGAATGATTGCCTACCACATAAAATGCGCTCTTCGCACGAGTCACTGCCACATTTAACAGATTTGGTCGAGAGCCTGCCCACAATCGTCCTCCGTGCTGAGTTTTATCTTGAGCGCCTAACACCATAAATACAGCCTCAGCCTCTTTTCCCTGAAAAGTGTGAACTGTCCCAACGCGTTCTAGCACCCATTGATGAACATCTTTTTGCATCTTCTCAAAGAGTCCTTTTTCATGAACAAGTCGAAGTCTCATTTTGCGGGCAATATCTCGAAAAGGCGTAATGATATAAATATCAGGGGCATAAATTTCATTATTGATAAGTACATTCAGCAAATTCACAATGAATTCTCCCTCTTCAGGACACCATTTATCTTGAGCTGATCCCTTAAGATGAAACCATTTTGATTCTCCTACTAATGCACGAATCATTGATGAACGTTGGCTCGTCGCATGAATCATCAAATTGTTATAGGCCACTTCATTTGAAATACTGAACATTGGATTCTCGCAGCGACGATGCACAAGAAGAGGAAATCCAATCCAAAGGTCTCCATCTTCTTTCTTGAGAAGAGTTCCATAAAAAGACGACCTATCTGCACAACTTTGTGCCGAAACGAAGGGGGCCGCCCACATATCGGGATCCACGTCAAATTCCTCACAGATTGAGCGAATGAGCTTGTTTGAGAGGGAGACAACGGGCTCGATCTGTAAAGGATCTCCTACCATTAGCACGCGCTTTGACCGCATGACTGCCCCTATTGCGGCTTGAGGAGTTGCCTGCCCTGCTTCATCAACAAACAACCACCCTAAACTGTTAGGACCAAAATCTTTCAACATTAAACTTACAGATGCGAAAGTCGTTGAAAGAACAGGAACAACCATGAAGAGGGTACGCCACGTACTTGGAATAAACTCTTCAAGAGCCAAAGGAATATCTCCCCCTCTTCCTACCCAAGAATGCATCATAAGATTATGACGAATGGGTTTAGCTGCCACATCAATAAAAGCCTGGTGGACCTCCATTGCTGCCAGAAAAACATCATCTCGACATTCTTGAATTTCTGGGCTTAACCAAATTGTGGACTTATGAAGTGCGTCTTTATGGGTTTTCCAAAATGCATCATCTCCAAAATGATCTTCCGAAACTTCACGAGCCATTTTAATCTGTTTGATAGGATCAATTAAAGATTCCTTTGTTTTTACAAGGAATTCTACTTCTTCTTGATGTTCTTGTTTTTTTTCATTTAGCTTCCTATTAAGAGCCATAAGTTCATTTTCGGCTTCATTATATTCATTAAGAAAGAGTTTGCGCTCCACTTTTAAGGCTCTGTACCCACTCCCAAAAAAGCGTTCAATTGGATTCGGCGAAGAGAATTTATGCGCTGAAATTTTTTTTTGATTTTTAGAAAGTTTATCCTGAGATACCCTTATTCCAGCTTGCTTACCTGAAATTTCCATCTCTAAACAATTAATATCATCTTCCAAATTGTTTCGGATTTGTTGCCGCTCTTCACTGTACTTAAAATGCGAAGCCAAAAAAGAATCTGCAAATTTACCTTGTTCAATAGTTTTGTATAAGAATATTACATTCTCTAATGCCTCATTAAATTTTTGACGTGCCTTTTCCCAGCGTTCAAGAGCTTCCGCTTTATTCCGTGGGGGAGGTTGATCAATATTAATTTGGGGAGTTCTCTTCGTTACATTCCCTGTTTTTTCACATTTTTCTTCGTAAAAGGCTTCTTGGCCAGTCGCTGCTTTTAGATAATTTTGTAATCCAATATCTCCATCCCAGAAAACTTTACGAAAAGCCTTTTGATTGAGACTGTTCCCCATCACAGCTGCAATTAAGCCCCAGGTTTTTCCTTCTTTTTCATTAAGTTTATCGCTCGTGGTTCTAAAATAATGAGGTAAAGAAAGCTCCTGATTTATAGCCCCCATCATGGGGAGCTCTTTTGTGACATTCTCAACAGCTTTATTATTTGATGAAGCAACAATTATCTCGAATCCCTTAAGAGAATCGTCCACGTCATACATATGAATGAATGACTCACCTGCTTCAATCTTTCCCTTGTGAAAGAAAGCCTTTTCAGGATCATCAAATTTCACCATTTCTCTTGCACGATCGATCAGAATGGAGGCAACAAAATCCCGAAGGAGAGTGGTTTTTCCCGTCCCAGGGGGACCATTAACTCCCATCAAGCCTCCATGTCTAAGTTCTTGGGCTCCTGTATTAACCGCTGCTTGCTGAAGTAAAACCAAAGAATGCCCTCCTGGTGCGGGCCATCGTCCTAAAGGTGTTTGCGGGAAAAACTCTTCCTTTCCATGTTCATAAGGGGAAAAATCCCAAGAATTTGCTAAATTTAAGAGGCCTTGAAGATTTTCTGTTCCTTCTAAAATATCCACTTTTGTTTTCGGGGTTGAGTTTCCTATATAAAGGCTAAAAGCTTTTCCTAGTTCTTTCTCTTTGTCCAGAAGGAGTGCCTTAGCTTTGGCAAGGTCTCTTAAATAGAAAGAATTAAGAAGGGGAGGCTCTGGATATTTTTGATGCTCCTCACCTTCCTCTTCTCTTTTTTTGTCCTTTGTCTTATTTTTCGCTTTTGCCTGAGATGTTTGAATAAAATATATAGAACTTTCTAAATGCTCCGTTGAAATTCCTAATTCTTCTATAAGATGATTACGAGCAAAGTTAATCTGGCCCTGTGTAATAGGGGCTCTTTCCCCATTCTCCTTCAAATCAAAAAAAATATTGAAAAGATCTAATTTCAGTTTAGATTCCGCAACACTCCACTCATTAAGTTTCTTTAAATTTCCCTTTAAAACTTGAGGGTAACCCCAAGCAAAGCTAGAAATTGCAATATTACTTTCCTCTTTGATTCTTCCATTTCCATCAACAGTTATGAAGGCAAGAGCTGCTTTTTGTTTTGATTGAAACCTCTCCTCAGCTTCATCACCAAACTTTTTAAGTAAAAGTTCATTAAGGGGCTTCATACTTAAGGATCCTAAAAGGATATGATAAAATAAATCGTGGTTAGCTGAAAATTTCTCACTCTCATTTTCCCAAGGAAGCCCCTGATAAAACATAGACGAAATACTTTGAGACCCCCCCTGAATAAAATCTTCTGGTTTCTTAAATGTTTGTGGTGAAAGTACTTCAAGAGCATACCAAGCTGAAACTACATCTATGGATTTATTATTGTAATCTGTTGTTTTTTGTTCTTTGGAGATATTCATCAGCGAGGATATTCTATAAATTTTTTTTATTTTTGAAAGAGTACTTTAACATCTTCTTTAACACAAGAGATATCGGATTTTACGTTTGTAACGAGGTTCTTCAGCTTCAGGGAGGCTAGGCCTATATAGAGGACTATCCGATTGAGGGTTTCGTACGAAGTGAGTTGATAAAAAGTCTTCTTTATTTTTTATTCCTTTTCAATTTCTTATAAGAAATTATAATTTTGTAGAGGGGTAATATAATTCCCACAGAAATTATTTTCTATATAGTTTATAAAAAATATAAATCTATTTTAATTTTCAAAATTAAATATAGAGCGCCTCGCAAGATCTTCCCAGAATTTTTGAAACTCTTCTTGTGAAATCTTTTGAGGGGCGTACTCACAAGTTCCTTCGTATTCAATGCCTATGAATTTAATGGAAGGATCAAAAGACTTCAGGGCGGCTTCCACATCTTTTAAATGCTTTGCTTTGTCATCTATCAAAAAGACAACTTTCGGATGATAGCCAGGTTTCTGCACTTTATTTTCATAGCGAACGCCGATGTGCTGGAGAAAAGCAATCAAAGTTTTTCCCTTTGATGCCTCCCCCTCACCATTTGTGGATAAAACTCCATGATAAAACATGGGATGCCCGCCTGCATATGGTTTAAAATCAAAAAAGGTGATAACTATACTGAAATCCTTAAAACTTTTTGCAAAATCTATACCCATCTTTTGTAACTGATTGCGCCTTAAAATAATCATCTTATCTGGAAAACCATTTATTGTGCCTGCAAGAGAAGACGTAAGAACCATAGTCTTTACGCCCGTTTGCTGAAGGAATTTAATAATTTTTGGGGTTTCTTTCTCAACTAATTTTTGAGGAACGACTTGTGTTGTTAAGGTTAAAGCGAGATCCTTCTGCTCTGGTGTAAGCTCTTCTAAGATTTTTTTATAAATAGCTGTATACTTTTTAAGAGCAGGATAATAGACAGCGGGATCATCAGGCTGGGTTAAGGTCATATCAATATCAAATGCCACCAGTACATCCTGTGGCTGTTGTGTTTTGAGAACCTCTTCAACCTTAGCTTTCACTTCTTTCATGGTTTTCGCTGACATCATCTCAGCCTGAGAGGGAGAGTTTAAAAGCATGGTTACCAGAATACCTTTCATCAATTTTTTCATTTTAGGCTCCCACGGTGTGTTACTCTATTATTTATGACGATGTCTACGTGATACTCCAGAGAAATACGAAGTCTTATCCTTTAATCTCCAAGCCCCTTTTGTTTGCCGTCACATATACTTTTTGGCCGTCGTTGATTTTTCCTTCTAAAATCATAACGGCGAGTGGATTTTGAAGTTCCCTTTGGATGACGCGCTTGAGAGGCCGCGCGCCGTAAGTGGGATCATACCCTTGATCACCTAACCAGTTCAGAGCCTTGTCATCCACCTCCACAGCTACCTTACGCTCCTTTAAAAGATTTTGAAGTCGTTGCAACTGAATTTTCACGATTTCATTCATATCCTCACGGGAAAGACGACGGAAAAGCAAAATTTCATCAATGCGATTCAAGAATTCAGGGCGAAAAGCCCCGCGTACGATTTCCATTACTTTGTTGCGCACTTTTTCCGAAGGTTCACCTGGATGTTCCGCAAGAATAGAGCCTG